>JACVCK010000203.1 GCA_016742055.1 Phycisphaerales bacterium | reverse complement strand
GGGGGGGGTTCGGGCACGTGGGGGTACCGCGCCGGCGCGGGCCGGTCGTCACGCCGCCACCGCGCCTCGAAGGACAAGCGCTACATCCGTGGGCTGGACACGCCGGGCTCGTCGCTGACGACTCCGCTGATGCTCAACGACCGCGTGATCGGCGTCTTCAACGTCGAGAGCGCCAAAACGGGCGCCTTCAGCGAGGACGACCGGCACTTCGCGGAGATTTTCTCGCGCTACGTCGCGATGGCGCTGCACATGCTGAACCTCCTCGTGAGCGAGCGCATCGCCACCAGCGAGACGACCACGGGGCGCATGGCGGACGTCCTGCAGGAGCCCCTCAACGACCTGGCGGTGGAGGCCGAGTGGCTCAAGGAGCAGGCGGCCGCCGACCCCGGCATGCTCCGGCACGTGGACCGCATCCAGCGCGACATCGAGGCCATGCGCCGGCGGATCCAGGACGTGGCCCGCGGGCCCAAGACCATCCTGGGCGTCGAGAAGGAACTGGAAGAATCCCGCGAAGATCCGCTCCTTTCCGGGCGGCGCGTGCTGGTGGCCGACGACGACCTTGAGATCCGCGACCTCATCCGCGACGTCCTCAAGAAGCGCGGCGCCCGCGTGGCCACCGCCCGCACCGGCGCCGAGGCGATCCGCGAGATCGAGCACGCCACAGCGTCCAAGGACGACGACGGACCGCGGCAGGGCTTCGCGCTGATCGTCTCCGACATCAAGATGCCCGACCGCAACGGCTACGAGGTCTTCAGCGCCGCCCGCAAGCGCGACGCTGGGCTGCCCGTGATCCTCATGACCGGTTTCGGGTACGACCCGCACCACTCGATCGTCCGCGCCAGCCAGGAAGGGCTGCAGTGCGTGCTGTTCAAGCCGTTCCAGATCGAGAAGTTGATCGAGGAAGTCCACAAGGCCCTCATGGGCCCTACGCCCCCCGGCCCCTGAGCCCGCTCAGCGCTCCGGCGAGCCGCCCGGCTCCCCGCCATCCGAGGGATGCGCCGCCCGGCGAGCGGCCTGCCGCTCGGTGCGCTTCAGGTGCGACGACGCCATCTTGTCCACCAGCAGGCGATACACCAGCAGCAGCGCCATGCACACGACGCTGAAGACCACGATCGTGACGATGATCAGTGGGTCCATCAGCCGCTCGATCCCCGGCGTGCGAACACCACGCGGTCCAGACCTTCAGAGTCCCTCAACACCTGCGCGTCCGCCAGCGTCGGCTGCGATGCCGCCAGTTCCAGCGCCGCGCCCGCGCACGACGCCGCGACCTCGACCAAAAGCAGGCCGCCCGGGCGCAGCAGGGGCGCGGCGCCGCGGATGATCGGCGCGGCCAGGCGCATGCCGTCGGGTCCACCGCGCAGCGCCAGTTCGGGCTCGTGGTTCTTCACGTTGGGGGCGACTTCGCCCCATTCGTGGTCGGGAATGTAGGGCGGGTTCGCCGCGAGCACGTGGAAGCCGCCCTCGGGCTTCAGGCGCGCCGCCGGCTCGAGCAGATCGCCGTGGGCGAAGGCGACGCGCTCGGCGACGCCGTGGCGTGAGGCGTTCAGCGCCGCGACCTGGAGCGCGTCGGGGGAGATGTCGGTCGCGACGGCGCGCGCGCCGGCGAGGTTCTTGATCGTGGCGACGGCGACGGCGCCGGAGCCGGTGCAGACGTCCGCGATCGTCATGCCCTCGCCCTTGGGCCCGGAGAAATCAGGCGTGGACCGTGCGTGCTGGAGGATGCGCTCCACGATCGTCTCGGTTGCGGGGCGGGGGATCAGGACGCGCCGGTCCACGGTGAACGGCAGCGAGAAGAACCAGCCCTCGCCCACGAGGTACTGGACCGGCTCGTGGCGCAGCGCCCGCTGGACGAGCGCGCGGAGCGCGTCGCGCTCCGCCGGCGTGGCCGCGCGGTCGGCGTCGGTGTAGAGGCGCAGGCGGTCGCACCGCAGAACGTGCGCGAGGAGCATCTCGCCGTGCAGGCGCGCCGAGTCCACGCCGGCCTTGGTGAAGGCGTCGGTCATCCAGGCGAGCAGCGTCCGGGTGGTCCAGACCTGGGCGGGGGCTTCGGGCGGCATGGGCCCCGGAGTGTACGGGGCGCCCGATCCGATCGGCGCGGGGCCTACGATTGTCCCCCTCGAACCGACAGCCCTCCTACGGACAAGGCCACGACGCATGAGCGCCGCCGCACACACCCCGCTCGCCCCCTTCCTCGACGCCGCCCGCGCCGCCGCCACCCGAGCGGGCGTCTTTGGTGAGACGCTGGCGAAGGCGGACGCGCTGGTGTGCGCTGCGCCGGAGTCCGCGGCGCCGGCGGAGTACCGGCTGTTCACGGACGCCGGCGCGCTGTGGGTGGGGCTCTTCACGGCGGACCGCTGGCTGAGCCAGTCGATCGAGCAGGACCTGGTGCACACCGGCGACAAACTCGAGGAGTTGATGGAGGAGGAACTGGCCGACCAGCAGGAGCCCAAGCCCGCCCAGCCGCCGAAATTCGAGCACTTCCGCGACGACGACAAGGTCTTTACGTTCCGCACACGGCTGCCCTTCGGGCCCGCCGACGCCTCGGCCGGCGAACGAGCCGCCCGCTGGCTGCTGGCCTGCGAGGCGATGTTCCGAAACCTCGGCGACATGCAGGGCGGCGACGAGGATTGACCCTAGAATGTCCGCCCCGGCCGGCGGCGTCCGGACCGGGCCGGGCACAGGCCCGCGGCTCCCACCGAACAGCATCTTTCGCCCCCGAGGGCTCGAATCGATCGAGGCCCCGGGGCATGGTCACCGGAGGCACGCGTTGCGCATCCTCATGCTGGGCTGGGAGTTCCCGCCGTTCATCAGCGGCGGCCTGGGCACGGCCTGCTTCGGGCTGACGCGGGCGCTCGATCGCATGGGCCACGAGGTGATCTTCGTCCTGCCGCGCGCCGTGGGGCATGACGTGCGCACGCACGTGCGATTGCTCGCGCCGGACCGCGCGCCCGCGGGCGCCGCCCCCGCGCCGGTGGGCGCGGGGCGATGGGTCCACCATGTTGAGCCCGGCGGCGCGCTGGCGGCCGCGGATGCGCCGGATGAGGTCCCCGAGAGCGAGAGTTACCACGTCGAGGGCCTGCCGCACACGCGCCTCTTTGCGGTGCCGTCGGGTTTTTCCAGCCCCTACGGCGGGGGCGAGCCGGTGGGGCTGACGCCCGAGATGCACGCGGCGCTGGCGGCGATGCCGCCGTCGCTCCGCCGGCGTGAGATCGAGGCCCTGCTGGCCTCGGGCGTGTCGATCCCGCCGGGCGCGGAGTGGGACGAGTGGCTGGCCAACGGGCACGACCACGATCCTCACCCCGTGGCGGCGCCGGGCGGCGGAGCGCGCGCGGGCGACTATTCGGGCGACCTGTTCGCCGAGGCGGCGCGGTACGCGCGCCTGGTGGTTCGGCTGGCGCGCCAGGAGCGGTTCGACGTCGTGGGCGCGACCAATCTCGACGGGGACATCCCGTCCGACTTCGCCCCGAGCGGTATTTTCCCCTCCGACGTGAAGATCGAGGACCTCCGCGACGCGATTCGAGGACGCGACGACTTCCGCGAGGTGAAGGGCGACGACTACTCGACCTTCATCTATTTTCTGGGGATGGCGAAGGACATATTCCCGGACCCTGCGACGGCGGTTGATGAAAGGACGAGGTATCTGTGGACGTTGAGGCGCGAGTGCAGGGGAATCGCGTTCTGTTCGCAGACGGGGAAGGTGCTCAGTCGCAGGCTGCACAAGTTCTTCAACGGTACGCGAATTCGTGTTTCTATTTTTATCTATTGGGATCGGTTTATTCATCGAGAAGTAATAAGATTATTTGGATTCTCTGCTTCGTCTGCATATTCATTTACATGCATCGAAATTGCCGTGTTGTATTGAATGTTATTAACTGCAGAATAAGTATATGTACGAATTCATTTACGTGTCTGAAAGGTACTTATTGTTTAGTCAATTGAATTTGTTATTCGTTATCTGCGAGTTGTGCTCATATTACCGCTGCAGTGAACGAGACGGACGAGACTGCGGCGGAGAAGATCGATCTCAACCAGAAATACGTCGTCCTCGAGAAACTCGACGGCTCGATGATCGCTCCATTCTTTTCGAAAGGCAAGCTGAGGTACTTGAAAAAAATTGATAATTTAATTT
>JACVCK010000202.1 GCA_016742055.1 Phycisphaerales bacterium | reverse complement strand
CTACCGGGGCTTGGGGCGGGCGTTGCGGGGTTTGTCGGGGTGTCTTATCTTTCGCGGCTCGCCGGGCTCCGGCGTCCAGCGGGGACTTGGGCGCGCCGCTCGGCGGAACCCCGGTCCCGGGCCCCCGGACCCGCAAACCCCCGGACCCAGGGCGCGACGGCGCCCGGGGAAGGACCCACACCCGTCCGGCGCGCGAAGCGCCGGGCCCTGACAAGGCGCTCGATGGCTTCCATCACCTATGACGGCCGAAGTTTTCTGATCGACGGGCGCAGAGAGTGGCTGGTGGCCGCGACGGTGCAGTACACGCGCTGCGTGCGCGAGGAATGGCCCGCGCGCCTGCGCGCCGCGCGCGACGCGGGGTTCAACTGCGTCTACGTGCCCGTCGTCTGGGCGGCGCACGAGCCGCGCAGGGGCGCTTTCGACTTCAAGGGCGACCGCGACCTGCGGCGCTTCGTCTCGCTCATCGGCTCGCTCGGGATGCGGTGCATCCTCGCCCCCGGCCCCTTCGTGGGCGGGGCGGAGGACATGGGCGGCCTGCCGGCGTGGGTTGGCGCCTCGGCCCCGCCGGTGGACGGCCGGGCGGGCGTGCGCTCGGGGCTGCCGGCGTTCCTTGACGCCGCGGCCCGCTGGTTCGGCGCCGTCGCCGGCGAGGTGAAGGACCTGCAGGCGACCTCCGGCCGCGCGGGCCCAATCGTGCTGGTGCAGGTGGAGCACGAGTGGTTCTGCGGGCACGACGGCGCGGGCGAGGGCTACCTCGTGGAACTGGGGCGCTACCTGCGCGAGAACGGCCTGAACGTCCCGCTGGTCAACAGCAACAACCTGCACGTGCCCATCGAGGGCCAGGTGGACGGCTGGTCGGGATCGACCGACATCCTGCGGACCTTCCGTCAACTCCGCGCCGTCCGGCCCGAGGCGCCCCCGATGCTCCTGTGGTTCGCGCCCGGCGAGTCGCCCGCCTGGGGCCGCGCCGAGGACGCGAAGTCGCAGCCCTCGCCCGCGGCGATCCAGAGCCGTCTGGCCGAGGCGCTGGCGGCGGGCGCGCAGTTCAACGTCGCGCGGTTCTTCGAGGGCTCGCACTTTGGCTTTTCGGGCGGGCGCTCGGCGGACGCGGACGGTCGTTGGTTCGCGTCCGGCGCGTCGGGGCTGGCCTCGACGCTGGACGACGCGGGCCGGCCGGGCGCTTCGTACGCCCTGGTGCGCCGGATCGCGCACTTCGCGTCGCACTTCGGGCGCGTGCTGGCGAACCTCGAGTCCCAGCGACAGTCGATCATGCTCGCCCCGCCCGACGCGGACGCCGGCGGCGCGGTGTCGGTGGCGCACGTGGAGGGCTCGCGCGGCTCGGCCGCGTTCCTCTTCGCGGGCAACGGGGGCAAATCCGGCTCCGCCGAGATCCTGCGCCCCGATGGCACGTCGCTCGAGGTCCGCTTCGGCGATCAGCGCTGCGCGTGGTGCCTGTTCGACGCGCACCTGGCGGGGCGCTCCACGCTCGATTACTGCTCGCTGTGCGCGTTCGCGCTGGTGGGGCGGACACTGGTGGTCTACGGGCCCGCGGGCGCCCGCGGGGAGTTGTCGATCGGCGGCGCCGCGATGGAGGTGGCCGTTCCCACGGGCAAGTCCCCCCTGATCGAAGAGCACGGCGGGATCACGGTGGTCGTGTGCAGCGAGGCGCTGGTGGACGCGACGTTCGCGACGGAGCGGGCGGTGCACGTTGGCTGCGCCGGGCTGGACGAGTCCGACGAGCCCATCGCCCACCCCGACTACCGCACCCGGTTCACCATCGACGCCGAGGGCAGGGTCGAGAAGAAGACCGCGGGCAATGCGACGGAGAAGGCGCCCAAGGCCGACCGAGCGCCGGCGCTGTCGCGCTGGTTCAGCGCCGGCGTGGACGACTTCGTGTCCGGCGCCAGCGAGCGGTACGCCGCGATCGACGGGCCCGCCACCATGACCGCGCTCGGCGCCTCGTTCGGCTACGGCTGGGTGCGCGTCCGCCTGCCGGGGCGCAGCGCGCCCAAGAAGCACAGGATCGGCTTCTTTGAACTCGCCGATCGCGGGCACGTGTACGCGGACGGTGAACTCGCGGCGCTGGTGGGCGAGGGTCCGGGCGCGTCGCTCGACCTCGTGCCCATCTCCGTCGGCAAGGACGGCGCGACGGTGTGCGTGCTGATCGACAACCTGGGCCGGCGCTGCGGCGGGTCGCACCTGGGCGAGCCCAAGGGCCTGTTCGGCCACCTCTGGGAGGCCGCGCCGCTGAAGGTGGCCAAGCCCACGCTGGCGACGGGCGAGCCCATCGACCCGATGTCCTACGTCGCGCCCCTGATGGGCATGCGCCACGGCGACCGCACCGAGGCGGCGCGCGTGACGTGGGAGGCGCCCCACCGCAAGAAGACGCCCCTGTTCGTCACCCTCGGCGCCTCCGTGGGCCCTGCGCTCCTGCTCGTGAACGACACGCCGGTTCGGTTCCTCGAGTCCGGCGGCGTCGAGCGGCTGCGGATCGATCCGGCGCTGCTCAAGCAGGGCAAGAACATCATCCAAGTGGCGATGGTTGGCGACCCGGCCATCGACGGGCCGCAGGCCGAGCGCGCGCTGGGCGCGCTCGCCGGAGCGCTGGAGGTCTTCGAGGGCGTCGAGTGCGTCTCGGAGAAGGCCGAATGGGCGTTCGCCAAGTGGGACGCGCCGCTGGACGGGGCTTACGAGCCGGCGCTCAAGGGCGCGATGACCCGCGGCGCCGGGCTGCCCCGATGGTGGAAGTGCGCCTTCAAGGCCGAGCCCACCACGGCCGAGGCGCTGTTCTTCGACGCCTCGGGGCTGAGCAAAGGCCAGATCTTCCTCAACGGCAAGAACGTCTGCCGCTACTTCGTCGCGACGCGCGACAAGAGGTCCGTCCCGCCCCAGACCATGCACCGGCTGCCGGGCTCGTGGCTGAAGGCCAAGGGCGACAACCAGATCGTGATCTTCGACGAGCACGGCTTCTCGCCGTCGCGCTGCCGGCTGGTCTTCGGCGGGTGAGACGCGTCAGCGTGCGGGCGGAACGCGTGTGCCCTCTGACGCCAGCCGCGCCGCCGCCGCGGCGCTGGCGTTGCGCGTGTGGTCGTCCACCATCCGCTTGATGAACAGATCAGCCGTGCGGGGGATCGCCCCGCCGATGGACATCCCCAGTCGGACCAGTTGGCTCGTCCACACCTCGGGGCGCGGGCGCTTCAGACAGCGCACGACGGCGCTGGCCACGCGCGACGCCGGCTGCACGAACAGGTCCGGCGAGTGCTTCACCAGCGTCGAGGCGCCCGACTGCTCCGCCACGACGTCGAAGAACTCCGTCCGCGTGCCCACGGGGTGCACGGTGGAGACGAACACGTTGTGCGGCGCCAACTCCAGGCGCATCGCGCGCCCCACGTGGTGCTGCGCCGCCTTCGTCGCCGAGTACGCGCCGTAGAACGGGATGATGAACCGCGCCAGGCACGACGAGCAGATCAGCACGTGCCCCGCGCGCCGCTCGATCATGTGGGGGATCGCGGGCCGGAACGCGTTGAGCGTGCCGAAGAAGTTGGTCTCGAAGATCGCCCGAACCTGCTCCTCGGTCATCTCGTGCACCGGGCCCTCGTACCCGTACCCGGCGTTGGCGAACACCGCGTACACGGCGCCGAACGCCGCGAGGCACTCCTCCACCGCGCGCCGGCAGTCGTCCGGATTGGTCACGTCGCCCGGGACCACCAGCGACCTCGAGCCCGCCGGCAGCGCCGCGGCCGCGGCCCGCAGGCGGTCCTCGCGCCGCCCGGTCAGCACAACGGGCATGCCGGCCTGCGCGCAGGCGATGGCCGTGGCGCGCCCGATGCCGGTGGCGGCGCCGGTGATGATGATCGGCTTGTTGATCAGCGCAATCGCCATAGTTCTCCGTCGAAGCAGAGGGCCCCGAGCGCGAGCGCGCGGGCCGGGTGCGATGGCATCCTACTCTTGCCGGCTGGCGCTCACGCCTCGGGCCCGTCGCCCGCGCCCCGGGCTCCGCGCAGGAGCGACACGCCCGTCATCTCCGCCGGCTTGGGGATGCCCAGCATCTCCAGCGCGGTGGGGAGGATGTCCGCGAGGCGTCCGCCGGCGCGCAGCGTGCGGCCCTTGAAGCGCTCGCCGACCACGATCAGCGGCACGTCGTAGGTGGTGTGCGCGGTGTGCGGAGCATTCGATTCCGGGTCCCACATC
>JACVCK010000201.1 GCA_016742055.1 Phycisphaerales bacterium | reverse complement strand
GTCGCGGACGTGACGGCGCAGACGGCGCCGGAACTGGTGGCGGGGGTAGGTGCGGCTCCGGGGGCGCGTCCGGGGGCGCGTCCGGGGGTGATCGTGGACGGGACGGACAACTACGAGACGCGGTATCTGCTGAACGATCTGGCGGTGCGGGAGGGAATCCCGCTGGTGTACGCCGGGGCGGTGTCGGGCGAGGCCATGTCGATGACGGTTCTGCCGGGGCGCGCGGCGTGCCTGCGCTGCGTGTTCCCGGAGGCCCCGGCGCCGGAGGCGCGGGCGACGTGCGACACGGTGGGGGTGTTTGGTCCGGCGGTGGCGGTGGCGGGCGCGTGGCAGGCGGGCGAGGCGCTGAAGATTTTGCTGGGGCGGGAAGACCTTCTGTCGGGGAGTCTGGCGCGGTTCGATCTGGCGCACGGTCGGACCGCGGCGACGTCCTTGGCGGGCGCGCGGGACGCGTCCTGCGTGTGCTGCGGGCAGGGCCGGTTTGAGTGGCTGGATGCGCCCGAGGCCGCGGCGACGACGCTGTGCGGGCGCTCGTCGGTGCAGGTGGCGGCGCCGGACGTCGCGGGGGCGTCGCGGGATGAGGGCCGGGGTTTCGAGGCGCTGGCGGAGCGGCTGCGCGCGGCCGGTGAGGTGACGGCGAACCGCTTCCTGGTGCGCGTGCGCCTGCGCGATGAGCGGGGCGCGGGCGGGGAGGATGTGTCGCTGACGGTTTTCCGCGACGGGCGGACGATCGTGTCGGGCACGACGGACGGCGTGCGGGCGCGTTCGCTGGTGGCTCGGTACGTGGGGGCGTGACGTCGCGGCGCTGGCGTCGGGAACTTCAGGGGATGTTGAAGAAGCGGCGGGTGTTGTCGTTGATGGCTTTGTGGAAGTGGTCCCAGGGTTCGCCGCGCAGGGATGCGAGATGTTCGGCGGTGACGCGGGCGAAGCGTGGCTCGTTGGGGCGCACGCCGCGGTGCGGAGCGGGGGTGAGGAAGGGCGCGTCGGTCTCGATGAGGATGCGGTCCAATGGGGGGAGTTTGGCCGCGTCCTGCACGTCTTTGGCGTTGGCGTAGGTGACGACGCCGGTGAAGGAGACCATGGCGCCGAAGTCGAGGATGAGGCGCATCTCGCGGGGGCCGCCGGTGAAGCAGTGGAACACGAAGCGTGCGGGGTCGAAGGCGGTTTGTTGGAGGATGGGGATGAGGTCGTCGAAGGCCTCGCGGCAGTGGAGGATGATGGGCAGGTCGAGGCCTCTTGTGCGGCAGTCCTGGAGGAAGGCGAGTTGTTCGTCGAGGATGGCGCGCTGCAGGGCCCGGGGCGGGTTGGGGTAGTGGTTGTCAAGGCCCAGTTCGCCCCAGGCGACGCATCGGGGGCTGCGGGCGACGCGTTCGAGGTTGGCCCAGTGGTGCGGGCCCTTGTCGGCGTAGAGGGGGTGGACGCCGGCGGTGCACCAGATGGCCGGGTGGCGCTCGGCGAGGGCGAGGGCGTCGAGGCAGTCGCGGGTGGTCGTGGAAATGGTGATGGCGCCTTCGACGCCGGCTTCGGCGGCCCGGTCCATCACCTCGTCCACGCGCCCGGCGTAGTCGGGGAACGTCAGATGGCAGTGCGTGTCGAACATCGGGGGCTAAGGGTATGCGGGGCGGGGGTCGTTCATATAGTGGGGCGCGGAGGACGATCGGACGGTTCAGCAGAAAGGCGCCCATGTCGCGGTTCATGCGGTCGGTTTCGTGTCTGGCGGCGGTGGTGTTCGCGGCGTTGGCGGCGCGGGGCGCGGCGCCGGGGGCGGCGCCGGGAACGACGGAGGAGCGCTGGCACGTCGTCGAGATGATGGGCGCCAAGGCGGGCTGGATGCGGAGCGCGACCTCGACGGGCGCGGACGGGCTGCTGCGGTTCGAGTCGGAGATGCACTTCCACATCGGGCGCGGGCCGGTGAACATCGAGGTCCGGGTGGAGACGGCGTTCGTCGAGACCGCCGACGGTCGGCCGGTGTCGATGCGGGTGGTGCAGGAGTTCGGGCCGACGCCGGCGATCGCGGAGTATGAGTTCAAAGCGGACCATGTCCTGGTGCGGAACACGCAAGGGGGAAGGACGATGGAGAGCCACGAGGCGCCGCCGGGCGGGGATTGGCTGACGCCGCGACGGGCGGAGGAGGACCTGCGGCGCCGGATCGCGGCGGGGGAGAAGCAGATCCGCCAGAGCGTGCTGGACCCTTCGACGGGGCTTCGTCCGATCGAGGTGACGCGGGTGCGGAAGGGCGACGGGGCGGTGGAGGCGATGGGCAAATCGGTCGCCGCAACGGAGTGGGTGGTGACGCAGTCGGTGTACCCGGGGATCGAAACGATCGAGTGGCTGGACCGGGATGGGCGCCTGGTGCGCGGGTCGGTGGACATGGGCGGGATCGCGATGGAGATCCTGGCGTCGGAGCGTGAGTTGGCGCTGGCGGAGTCGGCGCCGCCGGAACTGCTGGCGAGCACGCTGGTGCGTCCCAACCGCCGGATCGAGGATCCGCGGAGCGTGTCGCGCGGGGTGTACATCGTGAGCGTGCCGGACGGGTCGCTCCCGGATTTCCCGAGCGCGGGCGCGCAGGTGTTCGAGCGGATCGACGAGCGGACGGCGCGGGTGACGGTGGACGTGTCGCGGGTGGACGCCGCCGAACCGGGCGCGGAGCGGGCGGCGTACCTGGCGTCGTCGTCGATGATCGGCGCGGACGATCCGGAGGTGGCAAAGTTCGCGGTGGTGGCGCGGGGCGATGAGGCGGAAAAGGCCGAGGCGCTGCGCAGGCGGGTGCATGGGCACATCGATCAGAAGTCGCTGGATGTGGGGCTCGCGAGCGCTTCGGACGTGGTGCGGACGCGCCAGGGGGACTGCACGGAGCACGCGGTCCTGCTCGCGGCGGCGCTGCGGGCGGCGGGGATTCCGTGCGGCGTGGCGGCGGGGGGGCTGTCCATCGATGAGTTCCTGGGGGCCGTGGGAGTGTTCGGGTACCACATGTGGACGCAGGCGCTGCTGCCGCTCGAGGGCGGGGGCTGGGCGTGGGTGGACGTGGACGCGACGATGGGGGATGGATCGGCCTACGACGCGGCGCACATCGCGATGGATGTTTCGGCGCTCGCGGACGGGGACCTCATGAACTCGCTGGCGGCGCTGGCGCCGCTGATGGGCCGACTGCGAGTGGAGGTGGTGGAGGTGGAGTCGGCGGGCGTGGGGGCGGGGGCGCCATGAGCGAGGCGAGTCACGACGCGGCGCCGCCGGCGCTCCCGCGGCGCGGCGCATCCCCGCCCGCATCCTGGCCCGGCTGACCGAACCGCTCGTCGCGATCCTGATCGTCGCCGCCCTGATCTCCGGCGCGACCGGGGATTGGGCGAGCTTCACCATCATCCTCTGCATCCTCGCCGCCTCCGTGGCGCTCGACGTGGTGCAGGAACACCGCGCCGAGGCCGCGGCGGAGGCGCTGCGCCGTTCCGTCGCCATCCATGCCCGCGTGCTGCGCGACGGCACTCCCACGGAAATCCCGGCCGAGGAGGTCGTGCCCGGGGACATCGTGGACCTCACCGCCGGCGACCTGGTGCCGGCCGACGGCATCGTGCTCTCCGCCCACGCCGCCCAGGCGAACGAGGCCCTGCTGACCGGCGAGCCCTACCCGGTCGAGAAACGTCCCGGTCCCGTCGCCGCCGAGACGCCCGCCGAGGCGACCTCGGCCCTGTTCGGCGGCACCTCCATCGTCGCCGGCGAGGCCCGGATGCTGGTCGTCGCGACCGGCGCCGCCGCGCGCTTCGGCGGCATCGCCGCGGCGCTGCGGGCCGAGGCCCCGCCCTCCGCCTTCCAGCGTGGCCTGCACGATTTCGGCGTGCTGATCCTGCGGCTGACCGGCTTCCTCGTGCTCTTCGTGCTGCTGACGCACCTCGTCTCGGGGCGGCCCGCGCTCGAATCCTTCCTGTTTGCCGTCGCCCTCGCGGTCGGGCTGACGCCCGAGCTGCTGCCGATGGTGATGACCGTGACGCTATCGCGCGGCGCGCTGCGCATGGCGGCGCGGCGCGTGGTCGTGAAGCGGCTCGCCGCCGTGCACGACCTCGGTTCGATGGACGTGCTCTGCACCGACAAGACCGGCACCCTGACCGAGGCGCGCATCGCCCTGGTCGGGCATCCCGGTGCGGACGGCGCGGAGGATCCGCGGGTGCGGGACCTCGCGGCGATCGCGGCCGGGCTGGGCACGGGGCTGCGC
>JACVCK010000004.1:8952-37382 GCA_016742055.1 Phycisphaerales bacterium | reverse complement strand
TCCCCCGGCGCCCCCGGCGCCCCCGGCGCCCCCGGCGTTGGCGAGCCCAGCCGCCCGGACCTGTTCGCCGGGTTTGACGCCTCCGTCTTCGCGCGCCTGCTCGCGGGCGAGGTCGGCCCCGGCGCTCCGGGCGGCGCCTCGACGCTCGCGGAGTTCGACTTCATCGGCCTGCGGTTCTCGCTCGACGCCAACGCCTACGCGCTGATCTTCACGATCGCCTTTGTCGCCGGTTTCCTTCTGAACCTCACGCCCTGCGTCCTGCCGGTGATCCCCCTCAAGGTCCTCTCGCTGCAGAAGCAGGCGAACAACCCCGCGAAACTCGCGCTGTTCGGCTCCGTCTACTGCGTCGGCATCGTCGCGACGTTTGTCGTGCTGGGCCTGCTGATCCTGGGCATCCGCGTCGGCGCCGAGAAGCAGGACTGGGGCCAGATCTTCTCAAGCCCCGTCTTCGCAATGGCCATGGCGGTCATCGTCGGCGTCATGGGCCTGGGCATGATGGGCCTGTTCACGATCCGCCTGCCCAAGGCCGTCTACATGGTCAACCCCGCCGGCGACACCGTGCAGGGCAACTTCATGATGGGCGTCCTCACCGCCATTCTCTCAACGCCCTGCACCGGCCCGTTCCTCGGCGCCACCGTCGCTTGGGCGGTCACGCAGCCCAAGTGGGTCGGGATGACCGCGTTCATCGTCATGGGCCTGGGCATGGCGTTCCCGTACGCGCTCCTGATCCTCTTCCCGAAACTCATCGACCGCATGCCCCGCTCCGGGCCCGGCGGCGAACTTCTCAAGCAAGTGCTCGGCCTGGTGCTGCTCGCGGTCGCCGCGTTCCTCGCGTCGAATGTCACCAGCGCCAAGTGGCCCTGGTACATCGTCGGCGGCCTGGCGGGGCTCGCGTTCCTCTGGGCGATCGTCGGCGGCTGGCGCGTCCTGCGCAAGACATCCGGCAAACTCATCGTCACGGCCGTCGGCGTCCTGGGCATCGCCGGAACCACCCTCGCCACGCGCTCACTGACCTCCGAGGGCCCCGTTCCCTGGGTGTACTACTCCCCGGACGCGTTCGCCAAGGCACGGGCCGAGGGCAAGACCGTCGTCCTCAAGTTCACGGCCAAGTGGTGCACGAACTGCCACGTGATCGAGAAGTCCATCCTCAACGCCAATCCGGCCCGCGACGCCCTCAACGCCCGCAACGTCGTCCCCATGAAGGTGGACCTCACCCTCGAGACCAACGAGGAGGGCTGGTCGAAACTCCGCGAGGTCTCCGGCGGCTCGGGCATCCCCCTGACGGCCATCTACCTCCCCGGCGAGCCGGAACCGGTCATCTTCCGCTCTTTCTACGGCGCGGACGCCCTGATCGAAGTGCTGGATTCTGCGGCTGCGCCCGCTCGGTGAAGTCCCTCTGACGACCTCCCGGCGATCGCAAAGAGGACTTGACTGGCCACCAGCCCGCCTGTTTATCCCCCTGTTTCGGGCATCCCTTAACAAAATGCGACACTCTCCTCGCCACAAGGCGGCTTGGTCGCTATCCTCACCGCCCCGTCCCGGGCTGTCGTAGCCGCCCGCGGGTGGAGTTCGTTGTTGTGAATCCCTGTCAGTCGGTGGTGGCCCGGCCGCGCCGAACGTCGAAGCATCGGAGATCGCAGTGGTCCGCATCCGCATGTCCCGTCACGGCCGCACGCACAAGCCCTTCTACCGCATCAACGCCGTCGATCAGCGCACCAAGCGCGACGGCGCGTTCATCGAAAACCTCGGCTGGTTCGACCCGCTCGCCGAAGAGGGCAAGCAGGTGTCGTTCGACGCCGAGCGGATGAAGCACTGGCTCTCCGTCGGCGCGCAGCCCAGCGAGACGATGAAGGACATCCTCGTCAAGGCCGGCCTCTACGACGCGGCGAAGCGCAAGAAGGAAATCCAGATGCGCATCGACGCCAAGATGAAGGCCGCCGCAGGCGTCACTTCCGCCAAGGCCTGACTCCGATGCGCATCGACATCCTGACCCTGTTCCCCGAGGTCTTCGAGCCCGTGCTGGGCGCGAGCATCACGGGCCGGGCCAGGAGCGCGGGCCTGGTCGAGTGGCATCCCACCGACATCCGCGAGTTCGCGGACAACAAGCACAAGAAGGTCGACGACCGCCCTTTCGGCGGCGGCCCCGGCATGGTCATGATGTGCCAGCCCCTCTGGGACTGCGTCCACGCCGTGGAAGCGGCCGACCCCCGCCCCGCGACGCGCCTTCTCATGAGCCCGCAGGGCGAGCCGCTCACTCAATCGATCGTCGAGCAGTTCGCCGGCCTGCCGCGTCTGCTGATCATCGCCGGCCACTACGAAGGGATCGATGAGCGCGTCGTCGAACGGCTCGCCCCGCGAGAGATCAGCATGGGCGACTTCGTCCTTTCCGGCGGGGAGATCCCCGCGCTCGCCCTGATCGACGCCGTCGTCCGCCTGCTGCCCGGCGCCCTGGTCGGCGCCCGGTGCGTCATCGGCGCCGGGTCGGTCGTCCTCCGGTCGGTGGGCGACGGCGAAACCGCCGTCGGCGCCCCGGCCCGAACGATCGCGCGCTGATACAACAATCCCCCATGCTGGTCCGCGTCACGGGCATCCTGGAGTCGGTCGAGGGCGCCAGGGCCGTCATTCTCCTGCCCATGGGCCCGGGCGCCGCCGTCGCGCGCGAGGCGCTGATCCCCGCGGCGCTGGGGCCGGACCTCCTGAGCAGCGTCGGTCAGACCGTCACGCTCCACACGCTCGAATGGCATGAGTCCGCCTCGCAGGGCGCCAGTTACATCCCGCGCCTGCTGGGCTTCGGCACGCCGCGCGACCGGCGCTTCTTCGAGTTGTTCACCACCGTCAAGGGCGTGGGCACGAAGAAGGCGCTGCGCGCGATGGCCCGCCCGGTGGGCGAGATCGCGCGGGCGATCGCGGAGCGCGATGTGAAGGCGCTGCAGGAACTGCCGGAGATCGGCAAGCGCATGGCCGAGACCATCGTCGCCGAATTGCACGGCAAGGTCGATGAGTTCGTGGACTTGGGCGCGATCGGCGCGGGGCCGGTGCGGGTGGTGGTGCGGACCGGCGGGCTGACCGAGGCCGCGGACCAGGCGCTCGCGGCGCTGGTGCGCCTGGGCGAATCCCGCGCCGACGCCGAGCGCATGGTCCGGCGCGCCGTCGAGTTGGAGCCCGCAGCGAAGTCGGCCGACGAGATCCTCACCGCCGCGTTCGCGTCGAGGGGCGCCTGATGCGCTGGCTGATCGACACCATCGGCGGGCTCTACGAACTGGCGCGGCTCGGCGTGATCACCCGGTTCCGGTTCCGCGGCGCCTACTGGCGCTGGCGCATGGAGACGGCGTTCGGCCAAGGCGTGCCCGAGGGCCGCATCGAAATGATCCACGCCGTTCTCGAGTACGGGCGCTGGATGCGGCGCATGCGCCGGGGCGGGTGAGGCGTCGGCTCAGTTGCCGGACTTGGGCGCCTCGCTCGTCACCAACTCCAGGAACCGCTTCTCCGCCTCCTGATAGGTCGTGAACGCCTTGGCGACGTCGGCGAGCAGGCCGGAGATCTGTTCCTGGCTGCCGGGCGACGCGGCGCTGACGGCCTCCAGCGATTCGCTCGCCGAGCGCAGGTCGCTGACCGCCGCCGCGTACGTGCGCGCCGCGTCGTAGAGGTACTCAAACTCCAGTTCCCGCGTGTCCGGGCGGTAGAGCAGGCGCCAGGGCGAGCCGCGGAGTTCTTCGAGGGTGAGTTTGAGTTGGTCGGACGCCAGGCGCGTGTTGGCCAGCGACCGGCGCAGGTTCGGCGACTGTTCTTTGACCAGGGCGCCGACGCGCGACACGGCGTCGCGGGCGTCGGCCATCGCGGCGCGCCCGTCCTCGAGCAGGCCGTCGAGCGTCTCCCTGGTCTTGGTGTTCAGCGACGCGAGCAGTTCGTCCAGGTGCGAACTGGCCGACTCGGTGTTCTGCACGATGCTGTCGATGCGCTCGCGGTTGTCGTCGATCACCGCCCGGGCGCGGGCGATGAAGTCCTTCATCTCGTCGAGCCGCTGCTTGACGTGGTCGGTGATCTCCGGGAACTGCTCGGAGGACGTGCGGAAGTTGTGCACGATGCTGTCGGCGTCGTCGAACCACTGGCCCGACCGCCCCCGGGCGTCGGTGGTGATCGCCGAGATGTTCTCCGTGATCTCATCGCCACGGGCGAGGATGTTCTGGAGTTGCGTCTTCTGCGGCTCGCCGTAGCCCACGGCGTTCAAAGCCCCCTTCATGAACGACGGCGGCGCGAGGTCGCCCCGGATGCGCGAGCCCTCCGCCAGCGGCGACGGATGCTCGGGCGTCGGCTCGCCGACGGAAGGAAAGTTCAGTTCGGCGCCGGCGCCCAGCAGGGGCCGCTCCAGGTGCGCGACCGGATCGCCGTAAAACTGGCGGTCCTTGTCCACGCGGATCGTCGCGTACACCGCCGGCGGGTCCTCCCCGCCCGTCTCGGTCACCAGGCGAACGTCGCTCACGCGCCCGACCTCGACCCCGCCGATCCGAACGATCGAGCCCTCCTCAAGCCCCGTCGCGCCCGTGGCCAGGTCGAACACCACGACGTACGAGTCCCGCGGAGTGATCTTCTCGCGAAGCCCGGCCAGGACGATCACGATGGCGAAGGCGGCGATGATCGAGAGGATCAAAAACGCGCCGGCGCGGACGTTGTTGTTGGCGGAACGCTTGCGGCTCATGCGGGCTCTGGAAAAGGTGTCTGCGGAACGGTTCGGTTCTGGTGTATCGGTTGCGGCGCCGGTCGGCTACACGACGCGCGACGGAACGATGCTCGGCGCCGAGGGCGGCGCCGAGGGCTTGCCGAAGAGGTCGTCCTCGTAGTTGGTCAGGGCGCGGCGGCGCGTGATCGGGCCCTCCGCGTCGCCCCTCAGGAACTGGCGGATCAGTTGCTGGTCCTCCGGCAGCGCCTCCACCCCCTCCTGCGGAAGGCGGCGAAGGTCGTCGTACCACTGGCGCGTGTTGACGGTGAGCATGCGCCCCTTGTCCAGCATCGCCATGCGGTCGGCGATCGTGAACGCCGAATCCATCTCGTGCGTCACCACCACGCTCGTGACGCCCAGTTTCTTGCTCAGGTCCACGATCAGCCGGTCGATCTCCGCGCTGGTCACAGGGTCCAGGCCCGCCGACGGCTCGTCGTAGAACAGCAGGCGCGGGTCCAGGGACAGCGCCCGCGCCAGGCCCGCCCGCTTCTTCATGCCGCCGGAGATCTGCGCCGGGTACTTGTCCGCGTGCTCCCGCAGGCCCACCAACTCCAGTTTGATCTTCACCTGGATGTCGATGATGTCCCGGTCGAGGTTCGTGTGCTCCTGCAGCGGCAGCGCCACGTTCTCAGCGATCGTCATGCTGTTGAACAGCGCGCCCGACTGGAACAGGATCCCGAACTTCTTGCGGATGTCGTTCATCCCCCCCTCGTCCAGCGTCGTGATCTCGCGCCCGAAAAGCCGGATCGAGCCCTCCTCGGGGATCTCCGCGCCGATCATGCAACGCAGGAACGTGGACTTGCCCGACCCCGAGCCCCCCATGACCACCATCGTCTCGCCCGGAAGGATGTCCAACTCCAGGCCGCTCAGCACCGTCCGCCCGTCAAAGCGCTTGACCAGACCCTTCACCGAGATGACCGGCTCCTGAGGCGACGACACGCCGGAAATGTACCCGAACAGCGCCCGCGCGGGGTCAACCGCCGCCGCCCGCCGCCCCCCGACGCGCCGCCCGCAGACGGGCCGCCACCGCCGACATCGACGAGGGAATCACCCGCGCATCGCCCACCACCGACATGAAGTTCACATCCCCATGCCAGCGCGGGACCAGGTGCACGTGCGCGTGCTGGGGGAGCCCCGCGCCCGCCGCGCGGCCCTGATTCAGCCCCACGTTCACGCCCTGCGGCTCGAACGCCCGCTCCAAAAGGTCCATCGCCTCGTCCACCATCGACCACAGCGCCGACCGCTGGGCCGGGGAGTAGTCCAGCAGCCGGGCGCGGCTCTCGCCCAACGCCACGAGCAGGTGCCCGCTGGCGTACGGGAACAGGTTCAGCAGGATCATCCCCCCCAGCCCCGCACCGCCCGCCTCATCGTCGCTCCGCCGCAGGACCACGTGGTTCGCCTCGTCCTGCTCCGGGGCCAGCCAGTAATCGCGCAGGAAGCACCCCGTGGAGCCCTTGGGCGCGGGGATCGCGCCGTCATCCCCGGGGACCCCCCGCTCCGCCTCGGCCATCGCCAGGAGGTACTTCTCGCGCCAGGGCGCGTGGATCGCTCGTGTGCGCGCGGTCATGGGGGCAGTGTAGAGCCCCACCCGCAACGGGCCGCCGGGCTTCGGGTACCCTCCTCGTCCGGCGCTCGTGCGGCCCGGCCGGCCCCGTCAAGACAGGAGTTTGCGAGGATGTTTGAGTCCGTCGAAGTCGCTGCGTCCGCCCGTTCCGCCTCCGGGTCCGTCCTCGTCCTGGGCGTCTTCCAGCCCACCCGCGAGGGTCAACGACCGGCGCTCGACAAGGGCTCCCAACGGTTCGACGCCGACGGCGCCGCCGCCGCGGCGCTCGCACGCCCCGAGTCCACCGGCGAGGTCGGACGCGTCGTCGAGGCCTTCCCCGCTCGTAAGGGCGCCGATCGCGTCTTGATCGTGGGGCTCGGCAAAGCCGACTCGCTGACCGCCGACGCCGTCCGCTCGGCCGCGGCCGCCGCGGGCCGGCGCCTGGCCGACATCAAGGCCTCCTCCGCCTCTATCGAACTCGCCGCCGCCCTGGAAGAGTCGGGCTCCTCGCTCGGCGAGGAAGCCGCGGGGCGCGCGTTCGGCGAGTCCATCGGGCTCCTGTCGTTCACGTTCGAGGGCCTCAAGGGCTCGGGCTCGAACAGGCCCAAGCGGGCGAAACTGTCCCTGCGGTCCTCCAGCCGGCGCTTTGCCTCGGGGATGGAGCGTGGGCTCGGGCTGGCCAAGTCCGCGAACATCTCGCGCTGGATGAGCGCCACGCCGCCGAACATCGCCACCCCGGCGTGGATGGCGCAGCAGGCGCGGGCGATCGGTCGCAGCGCGGGGCTGAGCGTCACCGTGCTCGAAGGCGCCGCGCTCACCCGCGAGAAGATGACCGGGCTCATCAACGTCGGCCAGGCCTCGATCAACAAGCCCTGCCTCATCCGCGTCGAATACAAACCCAAAGGCGCCGCCAGAGCGAAGGACCAGCCCCTCGTCCTCGTCGGCAAGACCATGACCTACGACACCGGCGGCCTGTCCCTGAAGGTCAACAACGGCATGCGCGGCATGAAGGGGGACAAGGACGGCGGCTGCGCCGTGCTCGGCGCCATGCACGCCATCGCCACCGTCGTCAAACCCAGGCGGCGCGTCGTCGCCCTGCTCGCCGTCGCCGAGAACTCGGTCTCCGACAACGCCTACCGCCCCGACGACATCATCACGTTCCGCAACGGCGTCACCGTCGAAGTGACCAACACCGACGCCGAGGGCCGCCTGGTCCTCGCCGACGCGCTCTGCTGGGCGAAGGACAAGGAGAACCCCGCCGCCATCATCGACGTCGCCACCCTCACCGGCGGCGTGATCGTGGCGCTCGGCTCCACGTTCGCGGGCATGTTCTGCGAGGATGCGCCCCTTCGCGCCCGCGTCGAGGAGGCCGCGGCCGCCACGGGCGAGCGCGTCTGGCGCCTGCCGATGCACCAGGAATACCAGGACATGATGAAGAGCCAGGTGGCCGACATCATCAACTCCAACCCCGAGCGCAAGGCGCATCCGATCCAGGGCGCGGCGTTCCTCGCCTACTTCGTGGACCCCAAGACCCCCTGGTGCCACCTCGACATCGCCGGCATGCACGTGGACGAGTCCGGCAAGGGCCCGTTCGCCAAGGGCATGCCTAGCGGCTTCGGCGTGCGCCTGCTCGCGGAGGTCGCCGCGTCGATGTGATGAACCGTCGACTCATTCGAGGCCGATTCAGTTCGGTTTGGATCTATTATTCCGCCGAGCGCCTGCTTCCGTTCCACAGCGCGATTTTCACACCCGTGCCGCTGAACATTCGGATGGACGGCGAGCTTTCGTTGTGGCTCCGGCCGCCTTTTCGTCGAATTGACGGGCCGGTATTTGCCTCGTTGGGCTGGGAGGATCTCATTCGAGGCCGACGAAGGCACATGCTGCGGGGAGCGGCGGCGATCTATCGCGATGCTCTCGAACAGGTGCGGCAAATAACTTCCGACAGCAAGAACTATGTCGACTTGACCCTTAGGCGTCGTTCAATTTCGTTCTTCATGTACGACACTTACCTTCGCGAGGCCGATGGGAAATGGAGGCACGGAGGCGACGAATCTCCTGTCATGCAGGAATTGCTCGGTGTGCTGGACCGCGCCGCCGACATGATCCAGGTCGCATTTCGTCAAGGATCCGACGTCGCTTAGCGGACCTCGCCGCTCAGCACGGGCTGTTGAACGCGCTCACCACGATGTTCAGGTCGGAGAAGCCGACAAGCCCGTCCCCGTCGATGTCGCCCACCAGCGTCCCCGGCTCGCCCTGCACGTTGAAATTGCTCACGATCACGTTCAGGTCCGCGAATCCCACGAAGGAATCGCCCGTGATGTCCCCGGGGCACGAGCCGATGGCCTTGAGGTTCGCCGGGTGGTCGATCGTCCCCAGGTTGACCAACTGGCCGTAGTACACCCGGTGGTCGCCCACGTTCAGCCGCCCGCTGGCTTCGATCGTCAGCGTGCCGGCGACGTACAGCGCCTCGCGCGGCCCCGATGGCGGCGCGCCGTTCTTCGCGTTGTCGTGCGCATCCACCAGGTTCACCGTCGCGCCCGCGCGCACCGTGAGCGCTCCGATCGGGAACCGCCCCGGCAGCGACGTGTCCAGCCCCGACGCGCTCGGACCCACGTCCACGCTCATCGCCTCCAGCGTTCGCGCGCCGGGCCCCGCAGCGACGAGGCGCCCCGCGACGTCAAACCGCGCGCCGTCGTCGATGGCCACGTCGATGTTCCCCCGCGCCTCGATCGACCCGGCCCCGCCCACCTCCAGCGCCGCGCCCTGTCCGGCGATCAGCGCGCCGCCGATCGTGGCGGGCCGATCCGAGTTCGCCCGCGGCGCGCCCAAGAGCGTCAGCCCGCCGTCGATCGTGAGCGTTCCGCCCGACGTCTCAAGGACGCCGTTCTCGCCGATCTCCACGGCGCCCTGCACCAGCAGCCCATCCGCCGCGCGATCATCGGTTCGCCCAACCGCAGCAATCGAAACCGTTCCGTTCACCTCCGCGCCGCCGCCGATCGTCAGCGCCGCGCCCGACACGTCGATCGTCCCCTTCTCGCCGACCGTCGCGCCGCCGAACACCGTGCCGTCGCTCGACACGGTCAGCGCCCCATCCACATCGAACGGCCCGCCCGCAAAGCCCGCGAACGCGAGCGAGCCGCCGTCCTGGATGCTCACCCCTTGCGCCGTCAGTAGCGAGCCCGCGACGCTCGCCTGCCCGCCGATGCGCAGCGGCGCGGCGCTGTCGATCTCCAAGAACGCCCCCGGCCCGGCATGGAACGAGCCGCCCGCGCCAATCAATACCTCCGCCCCTTCTAGCGTCACGCGCTGGAACAGGCCCGAAGTGATCGCGCCCGTGAGGGACATCGGCTCCCCCGGCGCCGCCGCCAGCGCCGCGCGGTCGGCGAGGACGATCGACGCGCCCGCCGCGAACGCGTCCACGGTCTGCACCCGCGCGCGCCGTCCCGCGAAGTCGATGGCCTGCTCGCGCCCGATCCAGCCGGGGCGCGACACCTCGATCGTGTCGCCCGCCGCCGCCGCCGTCAGCGCGCCCTGCACAGTCTGATGGGCCGACCCGCTCGTCAGATTGAACACCCGCGGCTCGATGTTGTCGTGCAAGGTCACGCGGTCGAGGTTCTGCGAGCAACTCACCACGTCGCGGTCGCCGTCGGCGTCCAGGTCCGCCCCCAGCGCAAGCCGCGGCGCCCCCATCCCCGTCGCGATGGTGTGCTTCACGAACACCGGCGGATCGCCCGGCCCCGCGCCGGGTCGGCGCTCGTGCCACGCCACGGCGTTGCCGAAGAGCGACGCGCTCAGGACATCCAGGTCCCCGTCGCCGTCGAGGTCGTAGGACGACACGCCCACCGGCCCGTTCGCGCCGGCGTCCACCACAACCGCCTCGAACATCGGCGGCCCCATGCCGGGCCCGGCGATCAGGTTCTCATAGAGGCGCACCGAGTTGTCATTGAAGCACGCCGCGACCAGGTCGATGTCGCCGTCGCCGTCCATGTCCGCCGCGTGCAGCGCAATCACGCCCGGCGCGCTGGAGGTCAGCGTCCGCTCGATGAAGACGCGCGGCGCCCCCATCCCGGCCCCGGGCGTGTTCTCGAACCAAACGATCCGGTTCGATGAGAACGCCGCCACAACGAGGTCCACATCCCCATCCAGGTCCAGGTCCACCGCGACGATCGACGAGGCGCCGGCGATGTTCGTCGAGATCGTGCGCGTGATCCACGTCGGCGGCTGGCCCGGAGGGTCCGCGGGCGCCGGGACCTGTTCGTGCCAAGCCACCTTGTTGTCGCTGAACGACGCCGCGGCCACGTCCACCACGCCGTCGCCGCTGAGGTCCGCCCCAGCCGCCGACTGCGCGCCCATCGCGTTGGTGGTGATCGTGCGCGTCACGAACGTCGGCGGCGCCCCGGGCGCCCCCGGTGTGTTCTGATGCCAGGCGATGCGGTTCGCGCCGAACGCCGCCGACAGCGCGTCGGGCCGGCCGTCGCCGTCCACGTCCACGCACACGACCTGCTGCGCGCCCGTGGCGGCGGAGGCGATGGCCCGGTGCGTGAATCCCGGCGGCGAGAGGCCGTCGTTCTCCAGCCAGGCCACGCGGTTGTCGTTCGCCGACGCGACGAGAATATCCAGGTCGCCGTCGCCGTCGAGGTCCGCGATGGCGATGGAGCGAGCGCCGTCGGCGGCGCCGTAGAGCGTCAGATTGGAGAATGCCGGGGGCGTGGTCGGCGGCCCGGCGGGCGCGCCCGAGATCAGAGCGAGCAGGGCGCCCGCGCCGCCGAATCGGGCTGTCTCTCTCCGCCAAGCGGCCATGCGCGCAGTATGACCGCGGGGAGGCCGATCGGGCAACCTCGCTGGCGCTCGGGAGCGCCCGGCAGGGGAGTTAGAAGCCGCCCTTGAGCGGGCCCTTGGCCTTCTGCTGCTGCATGAACTTCTCGCGCAGGCGGCGGAACTCGGGCGTTTCCTTCTTGATGTCGTCGATGGATCGGCTCTCGCCGCGCCCGGGACGGCCGGCGGGGCCTGCCGGCGGCTCGGTCGTCTGCTTGATCGACAGACTCACGCGCCGCTTGCCGGGGTCCACTTCGAGGACCT
This sequence comes from Phycisphaerales bacterium, assembly GCA_016742055.1. GTDB lineage: Bacteria > Planctomycetota > Phycisphaerae > Phycisphaerales > UBA1924 > JACVCK01. The sequence goes on along the minus strand of JACVCK010000004.1, from coordinate 26,043 downwards.
TCACCTTGACCACCTGGTCCTGGCGGACCACGTCGGACACCTTGCCGACGCGCTTCCAGTCGAGTTCCGAGATGTGGACCAGGCCCTCGACGCCCGGCGCGACTTCCACGAACGCGCCGAAGTCCATGATCTTCGTCACGCGCCCGGACACCTCGGCGCCCGCGGCGATCGCCTCGGCCGCCTTCTGGAACGGATCGCCCTGCACCTGCTTGAGGCCCAGCGACAGGCGCTTCTCGTCCCAGTTGATCTTCAGGACCTTGACCGTGACCTGCTGGCCCTCCTTCACCACGTCCTCGGGCTTGTTCACCCGCTCGTAGGACATGTCGGAGATGTGCAGAAGGCCGTCGATGCCGCCCAGATCGACGAACGCGCCGAAGGGCATGAGTTTGCGGACCACCCCGTCGCGGACGTCGCCTTCCTTCAACTGCTCCTTGAGTTTCGACGCCGTCTCGGCGCGCTGCTGCTCCAGGATGTTCCGGCGCGACAGCACGATGTTCCCTCGCCCCGTGCGGTCGATCCGCTGGACTTCGCAGGCCATCTTCTGACCGACATACACCGACAGGTCGGCGACGTGGTGCACGTCCACCTGCGACGCGGGCATGAACGCGCGATGGTGCGCGACCTCCAGTTCCAGCCCGCCCTTGTTCACCCCCGTCACCCGCGCCTCGACCACCTGGCCGGGCGTGAGCATCTCCCAGTCCGCCTTCTGCACCGCGCCCGGCGCCGAGCACAGGAACAGCGACTCGTCCGGCTCGAACCGGTCGATCACCACCTCAAGTTCGTCGCCGACCTTGGGCAGGTTCTCATCGGTCCAGCCCGCACGGGGCGCCACGCCCAGTTCCTTCGGGCCGAACTCGATGAAGATGTCGGACGGGCCCACGGAGACGACCTTGCCCTTGCGGTGCTCCCGGCCGCCCTGGATGACACGCGGGCCCCGGATCGCCGGCTTCGCGCCGGGAGCCGGCTTCGCGCGGGGAGAGCCGATGTCCATGGCCGCGGACATGTCGGCCATCGCGTCGGCGATCTCCCGCTCCAGTTCGGCGCTCAGCGGGGCGCCCGAAGCGCCGTGGCTCGGGGAGGCGGGGTTCGACGCCTTCGCGTCGGTGGGGGCGGACGAGGGGATGGATTCCATGACGACGGATGCTCTGCGATGGGTCGGCGTCTCTCGGGGGGCGCTCGCGGCGCGAGCGTCGGAAGGGCAAGTGTCCCTCACGCGCCGCGGGGCGGCGGTTGACGGGCCGCTCATCCGCTGGTCGAATGACCCCGGTGAACCGCCGGTGTGCTCGGACCGTCCAACCCCCTTTGGGCGCGGCCGGCCGGCGGAGAACCGAGTCCGCGCACGGGGCGTATAGGTCGGTCCACGGCCAGTCCCGGAAGGTTTCTGTCAGGTTAGACCGTTCCCGGTCGGCGCCGTCGGGCCGGGCGGAGTCAGCCCCCTACGAAAGGGCCAAGAGAGCCACCCATGCCTTCATCAAACGTCTGCTGGGGTATCGAGATCGGGTCCGGAGCCATCAAGGGGATCAAACTGGAGCGCGACGGCGCCGGCGCGCGCGTCACCGATTTCCTCATCGTTCCGCACAAAAAGCCCCTTTCCACCCCCGACCTCGACCAAGCCGACGCCATCCGGGTCGCTCTGGGCACGTTCCTCAGCCAGAAAGACGTGACCGGCGCCCGGGTCGCCGTCTCCGTCCCCGGGCACATGGCCTTCGCCCGCTTCGCCAAACTCCCCCCCGTCGAGCCCAAGAAGGTGCCCGACATCGTGAAGTTCGAGGCCGTGCAGCAGATCCCCTTCCCAATCGAGGAAGTCGAGTGGGATTATCAGACCTTCACGAGCCCGGAATCTCCGGATGTTGAGGTCGGCATTTTCGCCATCACGCGCGAGAAGGTGCTCGAACGCCTCGCGCTCCTCGCTGAAGCGGGCCTGGAGCCCGACATCGTCACCATCAGCCCGGTCGCGGCGTACAACGCCATGGCCTACGACCTGGCCTTCACCGAGAAGACCCCCGGCACGATCATCGTCGACATCGGAGGCCTCTCCACCGACCTGCTCGTCGCGGACGCCGGGCGCGTCTGGATCCGCACCTTCCCCATCGGCGGGCACAACTTCACCGAGGCCATCGCCGACGCCTTCAAACTCAACTACCCCCGCGCCGAAAAACTCAAGCGCGAGATCGAGCAGAGCCAGCACAAGCGCCACATGTTCCAGGCCATGAAAGGGGTCTTCGAGGACCTCGCCCAGGACGTCCAGCGCTCGCTCCAGTACTACCAGCAACTCCACCCCGAGGCCAAACTCGAGCGCCTCGTCGGCCTCGGCTCCACCTGGGAACTCCCCGGCCTGCGCAAGTTCGTCAGCCAGCGCCTCCAACTCGACGTCGTCCGACTCGAGCAGTTCTCACGCATCAACGTCGAAGGCGCCGCGGGCGCCGAGTTCCAGTCCAGCGCCATCCGCCTGGCCACCGCCTACGGCTGCGCGCTGCAGGGTCTGGGCCTCACCCCGATCGACGCCAACCTCATCCCCGTCAGCGTGGTCCGCGAGGCGATGTGGAAGCGCAAGATGCCCTGGTTCGCCGCGGCCGCGGGCCTGTCCATCGTCGCCGGCGCCGCCGCGTTCGTCCGCCCGATGCTCGACCGACAGGCCATCACCCAGCCCAAAGCCCAGGCCCAGCAGCAGGTGCCCGCCGTGACCCGCGAGGGCGAAACGCTCAAGAAGGAATGGGACGAGATTTCCAAGAGCGTCCGCGTCGGTTTCGCCATCGCGAACCTCAACCGCCTCCTCGATGAACGCGAACTCGCCCCCATGATCATGGCCGATGTCGGCGCCATGCTCGCCTCCGCCGACCCGCAGCCCGAGTTCGCCCGAGGCGCCGTTCCCTCCGATCCGCCTGACCAGTGGCGCCTCTTTGAGGTCAAGTCGCTCCAGATGAACCCCGTCCTCGCCCGCGCCGGCGCGGGCGATGACGGCGGCGGCGGGCGCGGCCAGCGGCGCGGCGGCTCCGGCCCCGCCGACTCCGGCGCTGACGCGGGCGGCTCTCGCGCCGTGATCGAAATGTCGATGGTCGTCGAAACCTCCAACGCCAACCCCGGATTCGTGAACTCGACGATCGTCAAGTGGCTGACCGACAACCGGGCTCGACCCGGAATGCCCTTCCGCTTGGTCCCGCCCGACCCGCAAACCATCTCCCGCACAGTCGCCTCCGAACCCGGCACGCCCTCGGGCGAAACGCCCGGCGGCCCGCCGCCCGCCTCCGGCACGCTCGGCGCCGGCATCGAGGACATGGCCCCGCTCCCCGCCGGCGCCGCCACGTTCCCCCCGACGGCGCGCGTCTACCGCTACCAGATCAACTGGAAGATCGAAGTCCTCCCGCCCGGACAGACCGTCCCCGACACCGCGCCGCAGGCCGCCGCGGAAGGATCGCAGGGCTAAACCATGAAGAACGTCCTCAACTGGATCAAGAAGAACCTCATCAGCGTCGTGTCGGTGGTGGTCGCGCTCGCGGCGCTGCCGGCGATGCTGATCGTCGGTCTTTCGATGTCCTCCAAGACCAACAAGGCCGTGGAGCAGGAAGTCGGCAAGCACCTGACCGACCTGGCGCGCGTGAAGGTCGAGTACGCCATCGAGCCGCTCACCCCCGGCGCGGAGCGCTTCTCCGCCTCCATGCCCCCCAACGCCGCGACCAACCAGCGCATGAAGGAACTGCTCGAGCGCAACGCCTCGCAGATCGCCGACGTGCAGCGCGTGGTCACGGAGTTCAACCAGGCCGGGCGCGCGCCGCTCATGGACGGCCTTTTCCCCGACCCCGGAGACCCCATCCAGGCCCCCGAAAAACTCTACGCCATGGCGCGCACCTGGATCGCCGCCTACGAGCCACTCCTCCGATCCGTCAACGCCGGTGGACCGCCAGAGCCCGAGGCCGTCCTCCGCCGGCTCGACGACCTCCGGCTTCGCGAAGAGGAAACGCGCCGCGGCGGACGCGCCGACGCCGTCCTGGGCCCGCAGGACAACCAGGAGATCCGCGAACGCCTCAGCGAAGAGCGCATGCAGATCTACCTCAGCCGCGCCGCCGCGCTCCGCTTCTACGCCGACGCCGCCATCTTCACCGGCGTCGCCCCCTGGACCGACTCGGTCGCTCCAACCATCTCGCGCGCCTGGGAATGGCAGTGGCTCTTCTGGGTCCACGAAGACCTCGTCCGCGCCATGGCCGCCGCCAACGAAGGGTTCAACGTCCTGACCGGCCCCGTCAAGCGCATCGAGCGCATCGACGTGGACCCCATGTCCTACAGCGCCTCCGCCGCCGAGCAGGGCTCCGCGGACCCCACCGCCGAGGCGCCCACCAACTTCGGCGCGACGCTCACCGGCCGGGTCGCGGCGCCGGCGGCGGCCAACTCGCTCTACGACATCCGATACGCCACTGTCGTCGTCCTTGTCGACGCCTCCCGCGTCTTCGACGTGGTCAACGCCCTCGCCGCGACCAACCTCATGACCGTGATCGACCTGGACCTGGCCTCCGTGGACGACCTGTCCGCACACATGCGGAACGGCTTCGTCTACACGCGCGGCGGGGAGCGCGTCATGCGGGCCACCATCCGCGTCGAGACGCACTGGCTCCGTTCCTGGACCACCCCCCTCATGCCCCCGGTCGTCCAGTCCGCCCTCGGCGTGCCGGGCTCCGTGCGGGGCGAGGCCTCGCCCGACGACAGCGGGCGCCGACCCCGACCGGCCAACACCCCCAACCGCGCGCCCGCGCAACTCCGCTAAAGGGCTCCAGACGTGAAACTCAAAGGCATCAATCCGCTCGAGCAGCACGTTGAGAAGATCGTCCTTGGCGTGTTCGTGGTCGCGGCGCTGGGCATGGTCGCCTTCCAGTTCCTGCGCGACTCCTCCGTCAAGGTCAACAACAAGCAGGTCCCCATCGCCGCCGCATACGACGAGGCCATCCGCGAAGCCGAACGCCTCCAGGGGCGCATCCGCTCCGCCGACCTGCCCCCCAAGATCCCCGAGACCGTGCCCGATCTGGTCGCCGCCATCCGCGGCCGCATCGACGACCCTGTCGCGCCCACGGCTCCCCTCGCCGCTTCGCTCGGATTCCTCTCCCCCGGACTCGACGGCGAGATCCTCGAAGGCCCCACGCAGACCGCCGAGCACGCGCCGCTCGAACCGCCCGCGCCGCTCGGCCCCATCGCCCGCGCCTTCGCCGGCGCGCTCGACCCGATCCTCGTCGCCTCCGACCCCGCTGTGCGCGCGATCGCGCCCGCCCAGCAGCCCTACGACGTCGCCGCCGTCAGCGTGCAGGCCACGTTCCCCGCCAGCGAACTTGTCCGCCGGCTCGACGCCGATCCCGATGGCGACGGACCGCTCGAGGCGTATCCGAAGTTCCTCTGGATCAACCGCCTCGCCATCCTCGACATCCAACTTGAGCGCCAGGAACTCCTGCCCTCCGGCGAGTACACACCGCCCATGCTGGTCGATCCGGCGCCCGGCATCCAGCAGGCCGCTCGCAAGGCCCTGGCCGGAGAACCGCCAACCAGCGCCGTGTACCGCTCCATCGTCGCGGCCGCGCGCGAGGATCGCGCCAACATCGTCCGCCCGCGTTTCCTCCCCATCATCGCCGGCGAAGCGTGGAGCCCCCCGTCGGCCCAGCCGGTGGCGCTCGCCGCGCCCGGCGCCGCCTCCGATCCCGGCGAACTCCAACGCCTCCGCTCCGTCCTCGAAGACAAGAAGCGCGACCTCCAGCAGATCGAGGCCGAACTCGCCAAGCCCGCCGCCACCTCGGCGCTGCCCAAGGCGCCGTCCACCGTCGCCGGCGGCCCGCGAGCCCAGTCCATCAACCCCGGCGGAGGCGGGCCTTCGCGCGACCGGGGCCCAACCCCCGAAGAGCGCCGGCGCGAGGCCCTGACCCAGCGGCGCGACCGCGTCCGCTCCGACATTCAGCAGATCGAAGCCTCCATCGCCGCGATGGGCGGCGCCCCGACCACCGGCGCCCAGCCCCAGTCCGACCTCCTGACCCAGCCGATCCCCATGCTCGACACCGGCGAGGACCACGCCGTCTGGGCCCACGACCTCACCGCCGAACCGGGCGCGTCCTACCGCTACCGCATGCGGGTCCTGATCTCCAATCCGCTCTTCGGCGATCGCGCCTTCCCCGACGCCCCGCCCGTCGTCGTCGGCGCCTTCTCGGAATGGACCGCGCCGATCGAGGTCGCGCCCCGCACCATGGTCTTCTTCACCTCAGCCCAATCCGGCATCGGAGGCCAGACCGGCTCCCAGAACGCCGGCGCTTCGGCCGAGGTGTACCACTTCTTCTACGGCTACTGGCGCCGGGCGAACGTCCGTCTCAACCCGGGCGACGCCATCGCCGCACGCGTCAGCGCGCCGCAGATGCCCCTCTTCGCAGTGACCGGCTCCACCGCCCAGCAGGACGGCTCCACCCCGACCGAGATTCCCGTCGCCATGGATGCGTTCCTGGTGGACGTCGTGGAGACCGCAACCGAGGCGGGCTTCGGCCAGCGGAAGACCCGCTGGCACGTCGTCTTCCGCGATGAGGACGGCCGCTTGGTCAGCCGTCTGCCGGAAGAGGACCGTGCCTCGCCCGCCCGCCTGCGGGCGGAGGCGGCCGCGGCGGCAGGGGTCAGCGGCCAGGTCCGCGCGCCCGGAACCCCCGATCCCTCGGGCCAGCCGACGCCGACCGCCCGTCCGCAGGGCGCCCCTCCTCCGGCGGCGACGCCGGGCGGGCCCGCGCGGCCTGCAGGTCCGGCGCCCGGCGGCCGCGTTGACTGATCGGGGTCCGGATTCTGGCTGGCGTCCGGCGGCCCCGGAGTTGTGGGCCGGGCGGCTCGTTGGGCGAAGGCGTGGAGAGAGCGGGAATTCCCCGCAAGGGGAGCGGATTTCGCCGACAGTCCGTCCACGGTTTGTCCCGACGCCTTGGAACATCTTTGCCCTCGCTTGACATGGGCGAGGAGGTGGATAGACTCGTCGATCCGCACCAAATCAAGGGCGGCGGCCAGAGGCGACGGGGACATCTTCGGCGTCTCTGGATGGTGGGAGCGCATCGGGCGGACGCCCGGTGTCTCCGGCATGTTTGACAACCGGATAACGAACGATTGTCGCGTCATCCGTCGGCGGAGGCGTCCCCCCGGACGTTGAACCGTTGGCGGAAGGCAAGACACCGAGATCTTGAGAGCGCAAGCCAAAGAAATTTGTGGCGCGGCGCACCACGCTCTAGGACACCGATTTCATCTACGGTTTCTAGGTTCACCCAGTGGCGTGGGAGCGTCGGATCGATGGTTGGTTGCGTCGCTCGAGTCGACAGGCCGATCCGAAGGGAGCGATCCCGGAGGTTCGGGTTGTGGGCGTCGGGTTGGCGTGATCAAGCCAATAAGAGCATACGGTGGATGTCTTGGCGTCAAGAGGCGATGAAAGACGTGGTAGCCTGCGATAAGCCCTGAGGAGCTGGCAAACGAGCTGTGATCCAGGGATGTCTGAATGGGGAAACCCGGCCGAAAGGTCATCCTGCAATGAATGCATAGTTGCAGGAAGCGAACCCAGGGAACTGAAACATCTAAGTACCTGGAGGAAAGGAAAGCAACCGCGACTCCGTAAGTAGCGGCGAGCGAAAACGGATAAAGCGATCGCGTCGTGAACCGCCTGGAAAGGCGGGCCGCAGAAGGTGATAGCCCTGTATCGACGTAGTCGTGTAGGCCTCGAGTAATGTCGGACTCGTGGAACCCGGCATGAACATGGGGGGTCCACCCTCCAAGCCTAAGTACTCCTTGACGACCGATAGTGAACCAGTAAGGCGACTGAATGATGACAAGCACCCCGACAAGGGGAGTGAAAGAGCACCTGAAACCGTATGCTTACACAGCGGTCGGAGCCCCCGCAAGGGGGTGACGGCGTGCCTTTTGCATAATGAGCCGGCGAGTTGCTCTGTGCGGCGAGGCTAAGGACTGACGGTCCGGAGCCGGAGCGAAAGCGAGTCTGAATAGGGCGTCGAGTCGCACGGGGCATACGCGAAACCTTGTGATCTACCCATGGCCAGGTTGAAGGGCGGGTAACACCGCCTGGAGGACCGAACTCGTGACCGTTGAAAAGGTCTGGGATGAGCTGTGGGGAGGACTAAAAGTGTAATCAAACTGGGAGATAGCTCGTTCTCTCCGAAACATCTTTAGGGATGGCCTCATGTAGCAACCGCTGGGGGTAGAGCTACTGGATGGCGTTGAGGGTCTACCCGACTACTCGCGCCAACCAAACTCCGAATACCAGCGGCCAAGACGTGGGAGTCAGACGGCGAGTGACAATATCCGTCGTCGAGAGGAGAACAGTCCAGACCACCGGCTAAGGCCCCGGATCTTCGCTCAGTTCGAAAGGAAGTTGAAGTGCCGTGACAGCCAGGATGTTGGCTTAGAAGCAGCCACCATTTAAAGAGTGCGTAACAGCTCACTGGCCGAGGACTTCAGCGCCGAAAATGATCGGGAATAAGCGAAGAGCCGAAGCCGTGGAATCGCGCAAGCGATTGGTAGGAGAGCGTTCCAGTCGGCGTCGAAGCGGTTCCGGAAGGATCCGTGGAGCGTCTGGAAGTGAATATGCCGGCTTGAGTAACGATAATGCAGGTGAAAATCCTGCACGCCGCAAGCCCAAGGTTTCCTGGGGAAGGTAAATCCGCCCAGGGTTAGCCGGATCCTAAGGCGAGGCCGAAAGGCGTAGTCGATGGACATCAGGTCAATATTCCTGAGCCCGCGCAGAGATCAATCCATGGTTCGGGTCCCCAAGCTCCGCGGAAGCGCCAGCTGTCTGAGGCCGTAAGGCCGATGCGGGGGGAGGGGGCTCCAAGAAAAGCCATGGTGGCAAAGCGTGGTCCGTACCAAAACTGACACAGGTGGGCGAGGCGAATAGCCTCAGGCGCTCGAGAGAACGGTCGTGAAGGAACTAGGCAAATTAACCCCGTACGTTCGCAATAAGGGGGCCCTACCCGCGAGGGAGGGCGCAGAGAAAAGGCTCTGGGAACTGTTTATCAAAAACACAGCACTGTGCGAACTCGCAAGAGGATGTATACAGTGTGACGCTTGCCCAATGCCGGAATGTCACGGAAGGGGGTCAGCGAATGCGAAGCTCTCGACCCAAGCACCGGTCAATGGCGGCCGTAACTATGACGGTCCTAAGGTAGCGAAGTTCCTTGTCGGGTAAGTTCCGACGCGCATGAATAGCGTAATCACTGGAGCACTGTCTCCACGACCGACTCGGTGAAATAGTAGTGGCGGTGAGGATGCCGCCTACCCGCGGCAAGACGGAAAGACCCCGTGGACCTTCACTGTAGGCATCTGCTGGTCACGATCATGAATTGCGTAGGATAGGTGGGAGCCTTTGAAGTCCCCGTTTCGGCGGGGATGGAGGCAACGGTGAAATACCACCCTGTTTACGATTGTGGCCTAACCTCGACTCCCGTGAATCCGGGCGAGGGACACCGGGTGCTGGGCAGTTTGACTGGGGCGGTCTCCTCCTAAAGAGTAACGGAGGAGCGCAAAGGTCGGTTCAGCGCGGATGGAAACCGCGTGGTGAGTGTAAGAGCACAAGCCGGCTTTACTGTGAGTGCGACAGCACGAACAGTCTCGAAAGAGGGCTCTAGTGATCCTGCGATCCCGTGTGGAAGGGTCGTAGCTCAACGGATAAAAGGTACCCCGGGGATAACAGGCTGATCGCGCCCGAGCGTCCATAGCGGCGGCGCGGTTTGGCACCTCGATGTCGGCTCATCGCATCCTGGGGCTGAAGGCGGTCCCAAGGGTTCGGCTGTTCGCCGATTAAAGCGGAACGCGAGCTGGGTTCAGACCGGCGTGAGCCAGGTCGGTCCCTATCTGTCGTGGGCGTTGCAGATTTGCAGGGAGTTTTCCCTAGTACGAGAGGACTGGGAAGGACTCACCCCTCGTGATCCTGTTGGCGCGCTAGCGCCACCGCAGGGTAGCGACGTGAGGCAGGGATAACCGCTGAAAGCATCTAAGCGGGAAGCCCCCCCTAAGAATAGATCTGCTTGTTGCATAAACGTGAGACCCCTGGAAGACCACCAGGTTGATAGGCCGCGCGTGTAAGGGCTGAGAGGCCTTCAGCGGAGCGGTCCTAACGGTCGAAGGCTTGATCATGCCAACCGGGCGCCCCCGATTCACTCGGGTGCGCCCAACCATCCTCCACAAGTTTCTCAAACTTGTGCTCGAAGATCTCAGTCTTCCCCATGGACCTCAATCCATGGGACGCGACAATCGTTCACATCCGGACCAATTCACCCGGCGCCCGCCCAACCGCGGACGCCCGGCTTGTCGGTGAATACAGGTCAGGGGCAACACCTGTTCCCATCCCGAACACAGCAGTTAAGCCCTGGCCGCCGATGATACTGCCTTGCGGGAAAGTAGGTCATCGCCGACGTAACGGGCTCGATCAGGCAACACCTGGTCGAGCCCTTTTTCGTTTTTGAACCCCCAAACCAGCCCTCAGCCGCCCGTACACGGATCGTTGAAGCGGCTCAACACCTCGTTCAGATCCTCAAAGTCCACCGCGCCGTTCTCATCGAAGTCCGCCGCGCCGTTGTAACCGGGCTCCCCCGCGAGCGTGTTGAACGCCCCCAGAACGACGTTCAGATCCTCAAACAGCACGAATCCGTCCCCGTTCGCGTCGCCCGGGCAGTACACGAACCGCACCGCCAGGTGGTCGATCACAAACCCATCCCCCGCGGCGTTGTTGATCTCAACAAACGTGATCGGCAGCGAAGCCGGGTTCGGCGCCTCGATCACCACATACCCGTTCCGGCCGCTCCCGGGCTGCAGACCCGCCAGCGTCAGCAGACTCCCCAGCGGGAACCCGTTCACAGAAACCGTCGCGCCGTCTTCGAGTTGATGGACGCTGAACGCCACCCGCGCCGCCGGCGTGGTGAGCAGCAACTGCACGTCCCCCCAGTTGCCCTGCCCGCCGTACGGCGCCGACTGGTTCGTGCCCGTGTTCACCAGCACGCGAGACCCGTCCCAGACCCCCGCCGCGAACGCGCTCCCGAACGGATCGTTCGCCACTGGGTCGAAGGTGGCAGGAAGCGTCGCCGATGGCCCGTACGACCCGCTCGTCCCCGTCGTCACCGCGATCCGAAGCCCTGGGATCAGCGCCGCGTCTTCGAAGTCCTCGATCACGTCCTCCGCGCTCAGCCCGATCGCCGCGCCCGTCGTGCCCCACAGCCCCGGGGCATAGCCCGTCACCGTGAAGCCCCCCGGAAACCCGCTCAGCGGGCCGGCCCAGGAAGTCGCTCCAATCAGCATGAGCGCTGCGGCCCCGGGCGCGATTCGCAACAGATTCGACATCTCCATCTCTCCCGGCCCGCGATCAGGGCCTTTGTGCGCGGACCCCGGATCCCGCTCGACCGCCCCACGCTACACAACCCCGCGCCCGCGCCAAGCGCGAATCCCGAAATCCACACCGATCGCGCCGCCGGCGCCTGCTATCCTCCGAACGAAACCTCACCCGGGAAGGAGGCCGCGATGTCCCGTCAGCCCGCAAACCCCTCCCCGCGAGGGCTCCGCCTGTACGACGACGACGGCGAAGCCCTGATGTCCAACGTCCCCTCGGACCACGTCACCCTCCTGCCCGACGCCGCCCGGCCCGCCCCCGAGAAGGACCGCATCCGCATCCTCTGGGGCCAGCCGATGCTCGACGACATCGTCGCCGGCCGCTACCGCACCGTGGTCTGCGGCGTGAACGCGACCGACAACTCGCACGGCATCATCGCCCAACTCGCGACCCTGCTGCCCGTCAGCCAGTGGTCCGCCGCGACCGTCACGGCGCACGCGCGCATGTTCATGGACTCGATCGTCCGGCACGGCGGCGCCGACGCCGAGCCCTACATCGTGAAGTTCGATATGGAGCACGTCGAGGTTCTGGGCCTGCTCCGGCCCCACAGCCGCGACCACTTCACCCTGGCGGACCTCGAGCGCGGCTTCCGCCAGGTGTCGCGCATGCTCGAGGGCCGGCGCGAGCGGCTGCCCGTCGCCTCGGTGTCGTTCCTCGGCGCCCGTTCGAACCGGCTGATCGACGAGAGCGCCGGCGCCGAGCCGACGTTCGAGACCGTCCTGCGCACGATGCACGCCGTGGGCTACCGGGGCGACGTCTACCCGGCGCCGCAGGCCTGGACGCTGGGCAACATCGGCGTCTTCGGCGGCTACCCCTTCCCCCCGTCGCTGGACGAGATGCGCCGCGGCGGGCATTGAACCGGAGCATCCTGCGACCATGAATGCAGCCGCGATCGCCCAACGACTCCGCGTCGCGCCCTCGATGGTTGAAGGGCTGATCGCCGGCGTCTCGGCCGAGGACGCCCGCTGGCGCCCGGCGAACGGCGCGTGGTCCATCGTGGAAGTGGTCTGCCACCTCGCCGACGAAGAGGCGGAGGACTTCCGGGTGCGCCTCGAATCCACCCTGCGCGACCCCGTGGCGCCGTGGGCGCCGCTGGACCTCGATCGAGTCAGCGAACGCCGGGGGTACATCGAACGCGATCTCCGAGAGGCCGCGCTCCTGTTCTCCGAGCGACGCGCCGACAACCTGCGCTGGCTCCGCGGCGAACTCGAATCAGGACCCGACTGGTCGCGCGCGTACGTTCACCCCAAGATCGGCCCGATCCCCGCGGCGAGTCTGCTCGCCTCCTGGGCGGCGCACGACGCGCTGCACCTGCGCCAGATCGCCAAGCGGCTGTATGATCTGGCCAACCGCGACGGCGCCGGCGCCTCCACCGCTTACGCGGGCGAATGGTCGGCCTGAGCCGAACGCAGGCGGGACGCCGCGAGGCGAATCGCGTCCTCGCTGATGTCCGAGCCGATCGCCGCGCGCCCCAGCGACAGCGCCGCGGCCAGCGAGGTCCCCGACCCGCACACCGGATCGAACACGACTCCTCCGGGCGGGCAGCAGGCGCCGACGAGCGTGGTGAGCAGCGCGAGCGGCTTCTGCGTGGGCCAGCCCAATCGCTCGCGCGACATGTTGTTGATCGAGGGGATGTCGAGCACGTCGGTGGCCTTCTTGGTCTGACCGGCCATGCGCCGGCTGGTGGCCGGCACGCGGGGCGCCTCGAACCAGTAGCGCTCGGGATCGACGCAGTAGAACAGGATGTCGTCGTGCTTCCGTGCGAAGCGGCGCGCCGAGGAGCCACCGAGCCCGTACGACCAGATCAGGTGGTTGACAAAGCGGTCGGCGCCGATCAACTCATCGAGCAGAGCGCGGCACAGGTGGCTGGTCCGCCAGTCCACGTGCAGGAGCACCGAGCCCGTCGGGCGCAGCAGCGGGAGCGTGGCGGCGAGTCGCGCGCGGAGCCAGCCGACGAACGCGTCCGGGTCGGACCAGGCGTCCTCGAAAGATCCCGCGCCCGCGCGCTGCGTGTGGCCCGTGTTGAAGGGCGGATCGGCGTACACCAGATCGATCGACGACGCGTCGAGCGAGGCCGCGGCGTCGAGCCAGTCCGCCCGCGCCAGGCGCGCGCCGGGCGCGGGCTCGGTCCACGCGGGGGCCCGTGGCGGGGTGTCTGAAGCGTGGGGCGGTTGCTCGGAGGCGCGTGCGGTCACACGGGGGAGTCTACCTCCGGCCCGATCCGCCTCGATCCCGTACACTCCGCCCCCCCGGAATCAGACAGGAGCCGAACGTTGCCGAAATCCGCCGCGAAAAAGCACGGCCGCAGCGCCCGAGCGGGCGTGGCCTCGAAGCCCACGATGGCCTCCCGCGCCGACCGTCACCGGCTCTACGAACTGTCGGTGCAGTGCGTGGAGGCGGAGATCGACTTCGTGGACGAGACGTACCGCAAACTGCGGGGCCGCCGGGCGCGCCTGCTGCGCGAGGACTTCTGCGGCACCGGGAACTCCTCGTGCGAGTGGGTGCGCCGCCGGCGCGACAACGAGGCCTACGGCGTGGACCTGGACGCCGAGGTGCTGGCCTGGGGCGGCGCGAACCGTGTGGGGGCGCTCAAGCCCGAGCAGCGCGAGCGCGTGCACCTGCTGCGGGGCAACGTGCTCCACGGCGGCGCCCCGCCGGTGGACGTGCTCCTGGCGATGAACTTCTCGTACTGGATCTTCAAGACGCGCAACGACCTGCGGCGCTACTTCCGCGCGGCGCGGAAGAACCTGCGGCGCGACGGGCTGTTCATCCTCGATTTCTACGGCGGCTCGGACACCATGAAGGAGATGCGCGAGCGGCGCGCCATCAAGGGCGGACCGGGCGGATCATTCACCTATATCTGGGACCAGAACCGCTACGACCCCATCAGCGGCGACCTGCTCTGCCACATCCACTTCGCCTTCAAGGACCGCTCGAGATTGGAGAAGGCGTTCACCTACGAATGGCGCCTCTGGACCATGCCGGAGGTGCGGGAACTGCTCGAGGAGGCCGGATTCCGCAAGGTGACCGTCTATTGGGAGGGAACGGACGAGGACGGCGAGGGCGATGGCGAGTACACCCCCGCCCAGAGGGGCGAGGCCGATCCGGCCTGGATCTCGTACGTCGTCGCCGAGAAATGACCGGCGGGGCGATAGGATGAAAGGACGGCGGGCCGGCGTGCGGCCCGCAACCGGAGACCCCGCGGGCATGAGCGTTTCAAGGGCGATCGCTGGGCTGGAGGCCGCCGTCGGCGGCGAGCACGAGGCCGTCGCCGCCATGCTCGCCGAGGGGCTGGCGCGCGTCGAAGAGCGGTTCGATCGGCAACTCAACTCCGACCTGCCCCCCGTCCGAGCGCTCGTCGAGCACGTCGAACGCTACCGGGGCAAGATGCTCCGGCCGGTGATGACGCTGCTCTGCGGCCTGGCGCAGAGGGGCCCGTCCGCCACGGCCGCCGACCTCACCGAGGCACACGTCACCGTCGGCGCCGTCGTCGAGATGATCCACGTCGCCACGCTCGTCCACGACGACGTGCTCGACGAGGCCGAGACCCGCCGGCGCGCCCAGACCGTCAACAACCTCCGCGGCAACGAGGTCGCCGTCATCCTCGGCGACTACCTCATCTCCTCCGCGTTCCACCTCTGCAGTTCGCTCGACGCCCAGACCACCGCCCTGCTCATCGGAGGAGTCACCACGCGGCTCTGCGAGGGTGAACTGCTGCAGTTGCACCACCGCGACGATTTCTCACTCGACGAGGCGACGTACTTCGAGATCGTGCAGCGCAAGACCGCCGAACTGATCGGCGCGGCGTGCGAACTGGGCGCGGCCTACTCGGGCGCCGCGCCCGCGACCCGCCAGCGCCTGCGCGACTTCGGGATGCGCCTGGGCGTGGCGTTCCAGATCCAGGACGACCTGCTGGACTTGACCGGGGAGGAGCGCGTCGTCGGTAAGTCGGTCGGCAAGGACCTTGAGAAGGGCAAACTGACCCTGCCCCTGATCCACCATCTGGGGCGGGCGGACGCCACCACCCGCGGGCGCACGCTGCGGCTGATCGGCGCCGGCGAGCCCGCCCGCCAGCGCCTGACCGTGGACAGCCGGGCCGTCCGGGACGCGCTCGAGTCCACAGGTTCGGTCGAGTTCGCGCGCGACACCGCCCGCCGCCTCGTGCGGGAGGCCCGGTCGCTGCTCTCGGACACGCTCCCCGCCAGTCCCGCGGCCGACCTGCTCCATGCGGTGGCCGAAGCCGTTGTGGCCCGGGCGTACTGACGCGACGCGCCTGGTTCGATCGGGGTTTGTTTGGAATGCTCGGCGCCGATTGTCGGGCGACGCCCGACGGGCTATTCTTCCGCCCCCAAACTCCATCGCTCGGCCCTGAGAGGCCGGGCCTCACGACCAAGGCGGAGCATTGACCCCATGACCAAGATGGCCCGATTCGGCGCCCCGGCGTCCTCCTCGAAGATCACCCGCACCAGCGGCAAGGGCGAGGTGTTCGTGGATTACAAGGACGTCGACAACCTGCGCCGCATGATGAGCCCCAACGGCAAGATCCTCGGGCGCAAGCGCCTGGGCCTCTCGGCCCGCGAGCAGCGCATGGCGGCGCAGGCCATCAAGCGGGCCCGCTTCCTCGGCCTGCTGCCGTACACCTCCGCGACGATCTGATCCCCGGCCCAATGTGAAGATTGCGCAAGCGTCCGCGCGCGCTGTTTCGTTGAAACTTTGCGTGACGATCGGGGGCGCCGCGCGCACGGGCGAGTAGTTTCCCGTTCTCCTCGGGAGTGGTTCTGTTCGGCCGCGCGGCCGGGCGGCTCCCGGGGCCAAGAGAGAGAACGGGAGATACGTCATGAAGAGCATGCTCGCTGTGATCGTCGGCGCCTCGATCGCCGCCGCCGCCGCCGCCCAGATCCGCATCACCGAGTGGATGTACGACGGCAACGGCGGAGAGTTCATCGAACTCACCAACGTCGGAAACACCGCGATCGACATGTCCGGATGGTCCTACGACGACGACAGCCGCATCCCCGGCGTGTTCGACCTGTCGGGCTTCGGCCTCGTGCAGTCCGGCCAGTCGGTGATCCTCTCCGAGGTCGCCGCCTCGCAGTTCCGCACGTCCTGGTCGCTCGCCGCCACCGTCATGATTCTCGGCGGCTACACCAACAACCTTGGGCGCAACGACGAGATCAACATCTTCGACGCCATGGGCAACGTCGTCGATCGCCTGACCTACGGCGATCAGAACTTCCCCGGCACGATCCGCACGCAGCGCATCAGCGGCAACCCCATGAGCGACCTCGCGATCGGCGCCAACGATCCCTTCCAGTGGGCCCTGTCGTTCACCGGAGACGCCTTCGGCTCGTACTTCAACGACGTCGGCGACCTGGGCAACCCGGGCTACTACATCCCGACCCCCGGCGCCGCGGCGCTGCTGGGCGTCGCCGGCCTCGTCGCCGGCCGCCGTCGTCGCTGATCGCTCCGAATCGACAGGTTGCACAACCAAACGCCAAGGGGCCATCCGTTGGGATGGCCCCTTGTTTCATGGCGGGCGCGGGGGGCGCCTTCAGGGCAGGCGGCGGCCCCCCCGCCCGCCTCCCTTCCCGCCTCATGGCGGGGCGCGGGGGTGCGGCGGGCGGGGGGGGGGGTCGGGCGGGCGGCCCCGCCGGCGACCACCGGGCCCCGGGCGTTCCCGGATGACCCCCGCCGCGGGGGGCCCACCCCGGGGGTGC
>JACVCK010000004.1:0-8942 GCA_016742055.1 Phycisphaerales bacterium | reverse complement strand
CGCGTGGGCCGCTTCGAGGTCAGTCGGCGGCCCCCGCGTCGGCCTCCATCGCCGCTTCATGGCGAGCGACGGTGTCGCGCGGGTCGGGGGCGGCGATCGGCAGGCCGTCCACGCCGACCATCACGGGGCCCAGGTCTTCGCCGAAGGACCGCAGCACGGAGGCCACCAGCGCGGGATCGCCGCGATCCGCGGCCTCGGCGACGTCCGCGAAGTCCACGCGGTTGTCGCCGTTGAGGTCCGCTTCGAGGGCGAGCATGCCGCCGAACACGGTGACGGCGATCACGTCCGTTCCGGTCTTGTTGCCCGAGTCCTTGACGCGGAGCGTCACGTTGCGCGTCCCGTTGGTGGTGTACTGCACGACGGGGCGCGGGGTGTTGAGCGTCTCGAACACGCCGTCCCCGTCGAGGTCCCAGTCGTACGCCGTGATCGTGCGCCCGGGCTGCGTGGCGTAGGAGTTGATGTCGCCGATGAAGTGCGCGTTGGTGTTGGCCTGCACGCGCTTGCTCAGCCCCGCGATCGCCACGGGCCAGGAGACCTTGTTCGCGACCACCAGGTCCATGGAGTACATCTGCACGGTCTGATTGGCGTTGGGGCCCTGATCGCGCACCCGCACGAAGTACGTCTCTGCAGGGAGCGTCCCCGCGCTCAGAACCTCCGTGACGCCTGGCCCTCCGCCGGCGCTGGTCTGCAGGACGGACGTGGCGTCGCGCAGTTCCACCACCAGATCGCCCGCGGCGTTCGCGTTGACCGTGCTGGTGGACCCCGAACAATTCGAGGACTGCTGGCCGTTGGTGTACGAGCCGCCGTTGGGCGTCACGGTGATCGTCACCGCACGCGCCGCGGTCAGTTTGAACTGGAACCAGTCCTCGCTCGTGCCGCCGAAGCCGGTCGAGCCGTTGGTGGAGAGCCAGCGCTCGCGGACGCTCTTGTTGTTCAGCGTCTTGAGTTTGATGGCGCCGGCCTTGGTGTGGTTGCCGGCGAACTTGTCGCCGTAGTTCCGCCCGGCGCCGCGGATCTCGTCGGTCTGCACCGCGTCGAACGCCGTGGAGATGAACGGCTCCATGAGTTTGGTGTCGTTGCAGGGCACGGTGTGGATGTTGCCCGTGCCGTGCCCGTGCTCGTGGGCGACGGTGTTGCGGAAGTAGCGGTAGGAGTTGGTGGAGTTGTTGAACGCGCTGCCGATGAAGAACGAGGTGTTGATGCACATGTCGCCGCCCCCGACGCCGGCGAGGCCCGACGCGGAGGGGAAGGCGTTGTACGCGAGGAACGAGTTGGTCCCGAAGCCGCGCCCGCCGATGCGGATGTCGCCGCGCGACGCCGAGCGCGTCGTGGACTGGTTCATCGCCTCGTTGTTGTCCGCGACCTCCGTGTACGTCAGGCCCGACACGCGCCGCCACGACGCCAGCGCCTGGCGGATGAACTCGCGCCCGCGGTCCAGATCGCCGAAGGTGGAGACGAGGTTCGCGTTCAGCGTGTTCGGCCCCGTCGAGGACACGGCGGAGAGGCCCCACGTTGTCCCGTCGTCGGGGAACGAGTACGTCAGCGCGGCCCGCTGCGCGCGCCCGGAGGAGCCGATCGAGACGTCGCCGGTCCACACCAGCGTGTCCACGAAGTAGCGCTCGGCCTCGTCGATCGCGAAAGCCTGCGTCGGCGGCAGCAGCGACGTCGTCGCGATCAGCGCCTCGATCTGTTCACGGGTGAGGTGTTCGGGGAAGCACATCGGCGACCAGACCAGAGTGCGCCCCCAGCCGTCGGCGTGCTGCGGAAGACGGGCGCCGTCGCGGGCCAGCGCGCCGCCAGCGCACAGCGCCAAAGCGCCGGCGCAGGCCGGAAGGGTCAGGAAATGGGATTGACGCATGTGGAGACTCTCCATGCGCGGCGGATGGGGCCGCGCTCCCGTGAGCATCGCGACGCCGCAGCGCCCAGAGGCGTCCCGGAGAGACGCACACGCCCATGGGGGGCCGAACCAGCCGAACCGGCGGGCCGACCGATTCATTCCACAGCGCGCGAAGCCCGGCCGCAAGAGCAATCCCGCCCCTCCCCCGTTTTTCCTGGAGCGGACCGTCGCTTAGGATGATCCCATGCCCGACCAGCCCAAGCCCCTGCCCATCGAGGACGTGCGCAAGGTCGCGTCTCTTTCACGATTGGCTCTTTCCGACCAGCAGCAGGCCAAGTACGCGGCCCAACTCGGCGGCGTGCTGGGTTACATCGAACGCCTCAACGAACTCAACCTCGACGGCGTCGCGCCGCTCACGAACCCGATGGACGCGTCCAATCGCCTGGGCGAAGACACGCCCTCGGCGCCGGCCGGCCCGGGGAGCACGCGGGTGTCGGTGGAGGACCTGATGAAGATGGCCCCGGCGAGCCTGCCGCCTTACGTCCGGGTGCCGAAGGTGCTGGGGGACGGCGGCGGGGCGTAATAACCGCATTGGGAGGCCAGAAATGGGGCTCAGGTGGATTTCCGAACAATATTTGTTGACACAACCATTGTTCTAAGTCATAATTGGGCCATGGCTCGCACGCTCCAGCACGAGATCGGCAAGCGCCGGCCCTTCGAGGAGCCGGCGGTGGAGGCGTACCTGAATGTGGCGCGGACGGCCGCGGCGCTGGGGGGGGAAGTCGCCCGCCTGATGCGGGAGCACGGGATGACCGGCGCGAGGTACAACGCGCTCCGCATCCTCCGGGGGCATGGTGGTGGGGGGGTGTCGTGTCAGACGATCCACGACGAGATGGTCGTGCCGTCTCCCGATGTGACCCGACTTGTCGACGGGCTCGAGAGCGCCGGCTTGGCCGAGCGGGTTCGTGTGGGCGACGACCGGCGCGTGGTGACTGTGCGGATCACGCAGGCGGGCCTGGACGCCGTCGCGGCGCTGGACGGGCCGCTGTTGGATCTGCACCGGGGCCAACTGGCGCACATGACCCGCGAAGAACTGGAACAACTCAGCCGCCTGCTGGTGAAAGCCCGCGAGCGAGCCTGAATCTCTGGCTGCAACTCTGAAAGGAACGAGTGTCATGAGTGGTTTGCAATCGAAGTTGCACGATGTCGGTCTGCTGCTGATCCGTGTCCTGCCGGGCGTGGTGTTCGCGTACCACGGGGCGCAGAAGGTCTTCGGCGCGTTCGGAGGATCGGGGATGGAGGGGTTCATCGGGTTCCTCTCGTCGATGAACGTGCCGATGCCGGTGGTGAGCGCCTGGGCCGCGGCGCTGACGGAGTTCCTGGGCGGCGTCGCGCTGATCCTGGGGCTGGGGGTTCGTCTGGTCGGCTGGCCGCTGATGTTCACGATGCTGGTCGCGGCGTTCATGGTGCACGGCAAGGCCTTCAGCGCGCAGAACAACGGCATGGAGTACCCGCTGACGCTGGCGTTCGTCGCGGCGGGGCTGGCGCTGACGGGCGCGGGGCGCATCTCGCTCGATGCGCTGCTCCGCCCCCGGAAGTCCAAAGCGGCGTGAGTTCGCAGAACATTCCCCAACATCTGAAAGGAGATCCAAGATGATCACCGTTCGACCTTCCCAGGAGCGGGGCCACTTCGACCACGGCTGGCTGAAGTCGGCGCACACGTTCTCGTTCGGGCAGTACCATGATCCCAAGCACATGCACTTCGGCGCTCTGCGCGTCATCAACGACGACGTGGTGGCCCCCGGGATGGGCTTCGACACGCACCCGCACAAGGACATGGAGATCGTGACGTTCGTCCTGTCGGGCGCGCTGGCGCACAAGGACAGCGCGGGGAACAGCGCCGTGCTGCGCCCCGGCGAGGCCCAGCGCATGACGGCGGGGCGGGGCATCTTCCACAGCGAGTTCAACCACTCGAAGACCGAGCCCGTGCACCTCCTGCAGATCTGGATCTTCCCGCAGGAGAAGGGCCTCGAGCCCGGGCACGAGCAGAGGCCGTTCCCCGACGCCGAGCGGCGCAACCGCCTGCGCGCGATCGCCACGCCGGGCGGCGTGGACCCGGCGACGGGCGAGTCGTCGATGACGATTCATCAGGACGCGAGCATCTACGCGACGACGCTGGACAAGGGCGCCGCGGCGACGCTGGAGGTCAAGCCCGGGCGCAAGGTCTGGGTGCAGGTGGCCAAGGGCGCGCTGGAGGTCAACGGCGTGCGGCTGAGCGCCGGCGACGGCGCGGGGGCGACGGACGAGGCGGCGCTGACGTTCCGCGGCGCTTCGGACGAGGCGGCGGAGGCGCTGGTGTTTGATGTGACGTGATTCGAAGGGGCGGCGCGGAGTGCGCGTCCCCGTGCTGCTCCGGCGGAGCAGGCGCCGGGGCGTCCGCCCGCTTCATTCGACCCGGCTGTTCGCAAAATCGAACAGCGCGCCACGTGATCAGCCCGGCCACTCGCCGGGCTCACCTTTCGATACGACAACGGTCGCGTCTTCCGCAGGGTGAACATTTAAGTACTGATGACACGGAGCATCCATCGCGATCAAGCCGGTTAAGAGCTCTGCGCAATCGTCCCACTCCTCCGGGGCGAGGCGCCAATTGAAGCTGGGGCACGCCGCCCCTCGGACCCTCCTGATGCCGTGATGCGCTGCTCGGCGAGGAGTCGAATGATCGGAGATCAACCGTACCTGCGGCTCTCCGGCCGACGCAATAAATGGCGCCGTGTCCAACGAAATCGACTCCCCGGGCGCTCCGCCCAAGTGAATGAAGAGCGAGCGCAGGCCTTCAAAGTCCGCGTTGAGCGGGCCGCTGATCACTACACGGCAGCCATCGGCGTCGGCGTAGCAGGCAAGTCTGAGCGGTTGGGCGGCCATATACGCGGACGGGCTCGGCATAAGATCTTCAAAGCGAACTGCATTCATCGGACGAATGTGATCGCTAAAAGATTAGGCGGCGAGTTGGGATTCTTCGAACGGCCCTGCCTCGCGAGCAGCCCGTTTGCTCGCTGGCGCCATCCTATCCGGTGTTGCCTACCTCAACTCCTCGCGCTTCCGCTAAACTCTCCCCCGTGGACCCCTGCTCCCTCACCCTCATCGAACTCCGCGACGCCATCGCCTCCCAACGGATTTCATCCGAGGAGGCCGCCCGCGCCGCGCTGGCCCGCATCGACCGGCTCGAGCCCACGCTGCACGCCTTCCTCGAGGTCTTCCACGAGAAGGCCGTCGAGCAGGCGCGGGCGATCGATCGACGGATCGGCGCCGGGGAGTCGGCGCACACGATCGGGCCGCTGGCCGGTGTGCCGATCGCGCTCAAGGACAACATGTGCCTGACCTGGGGCCGCACGACGTGCGGGTCCAGGATCCTCGAGAACTACGAATCGCCGTTCAACGGGACGGCGGTGCAGCGGCTGCTCGACGCGGGCGCGGTGATCGTCGGGAAGACGAATCTCGATGAGTTCGCGATGGGCTCGTCGTGCGAGAACTCGGCGTTCGGGCCGACGGGCAATCCGTGGGACCCGGCGCGGGCGCCGGGTGGGAGTTCGGGAGGCAGCGCCGCGGCGGTGGCGGCGCGGATGGTCGCGGGCTCGCTCGGCAGCGACACCGGCGGCTCGATCCGTCAGCCGGCGGGGCTGTGCGGGCTGGTGGGCGTGAAGCCGACGTACGGGCGGGTGAGCCGGTACGGGCTGGTGGCGTTCGCGTCGAGTCTCGATCAGATCGGGCCGTTCTCGCGGAACGTCGCAGACAGCGCGCTGATGCTGAACGTGCTTTGCGGGCACGACCCGTTCGATTCGACCTCGGCGACGGTGGAGACGCCGGACTTTCTCGCGGACCTCGAGCGCCCCGTGGAAGGTCTGCGGCTCGGCGTGCCCAAGCAGGCGCGATCCGATCGGAACCACCCGGCGGTCGCGAAGGCGCTGGAGGACGCGATCGCGGTCTACAAGGGGCTCGGGGCGGAGATTGTCGAGATCGATCTGCCCCGGCTGGATCACGGGATCGCGGCGTACTACATCGTCGCGCCGGCGGAGGCCTCGTCGAACCTCGCGCGGTTCGATGGCGTCCGCTACGGGCGGCGGGCGGAGATCGGTCCAGGGGAGGACCTGATCGCGCTGTACGCGAAGAGCCGCGCGGAGGGCTTCGGGCCCGAGGTGCAGCGGCGCATCATGCTGGGGACGTACGTGCTGAGCAGCGGGTACTACGACGCGTACTACCTCACGGCGCTGAAGGTGCGCCGGCTGATCAAGAACGACTTCGACGCGGTGTTCTCAGGCGCAGGCGGCCAATCCGGCGTCCACGCCGTGCTGATGCCGACGGCGCCCGGGCCGGCGTTCAAGTTGGGCGAGAAGAACGCGGACCCGCTCGCGCTGTACCTCGAGGACTACTACACGGTGACGGTGAATATGGCGGGCCTGCCGGGGCTGTCGATGCCCGCGGGCTTCGCGGAAGAGGGCGGCAGGCGCCTGCCGGTTGGCGTGCAATTAGTGGGGCCGGCGTTCGATGAGGCGCGGATGCTGCGGATCGCGCGGATGTTCGAGCGGGAAACCAATTGGCACACACAGGCCCCCTCAGAAGGCCCATGAAACCGGGCGGCCACGGCGTGGAATAACTCGGAGCGCCCCCGGCCCCGGAACTTCAGCAAGCGGGCGGCGCGGAGGGTCAGGCGGATGCAGTTTCGAGTCTTCGGGTTGGAAGAAGGATCGGGCAAGCCGGTCGAGATCATCGTGCAGGCGGCCTCGGTGGGGGAGGCGGACCGCATTGCGCGCGGGCGCGGCTGCACGCCGCGGCGGATCGAGGTTGATGAGGACACGATGGGCCCGGGCGTGGCGGCGCGCGAGGAACTCGCGGCGTCGCACGGGGCGGGCATCGGCGTGAACCCGGCGGAGGAGAAGGACGTCTGGCGCGGCGGGCCGAGCCAGTGGTCGAACCTGCCGGCGTTCCTGCTGTGCATCCTGCTGATCCCGATCCCGTACGCCATCTGGCGCGCGATCGTGACGGCGTGCACGTCGTATGCGCTCACCACGCAGCGGCTGAAGAAGTCCGAGGGCGTCTTCAACCGGCGCTTCGACGAGATCGAGATCTACCGCATCAAGGACTCGACGGTGCGCCAGACGCTCCTGCAGCGGATCGTCGGCATCGGCACGATCGACCTGGTGACCAGCGACCGCACGCACCCGACGCTGACCATGGCGCACATCCCCGCGTTCCGCGAGGTGCAGGGGATGATCCGCACGCAGACCGAGGCCTCGCGCCGAGCGCGGGGCGTGCGTGAGATCGACATGGACACGCCGGACGACGAGTTCCGCTGAGCCGCGCCGCCGCGGCCGAATGAAACGCCCCCGGCGCACGGGCGCCGGGGGCGTCGCTTGTTCAAGGGCTCAGGGGCGGGGGATCAGGGGCAGTTGGTGTTGTAGAAGCCCAGCAGGATGTTGAGGTCGGCGAAGTCCACGTCGCCGTCGCCGTCGATGTCTCCGGGGAGGCCGGGGCCGGTCTGGTTGAAGTTGCCGAGCAGGATGTTGAGGTCGGCGAAGTCGACCACGTTGTCTCCGTTGATGTCGCTGGGGCAAGCGGGGGCGCCGGCCTCCACGGTGAAGCCGCCGACGAGGGTGTCGGAGCCGTCGGCGTTGGAGACACTGACATCGCGGGCGCCGAGCGCGGCGCCCGCGTCGATGTTGAACGACAGGCCCGTGACCTGCGTGCCCTCGGCGTTCGAAGTCGCCGACCCCGAGACGGTGACGCCGGGGCCCGAGACCGTCACGTGCGCGGCCGTCACGTTCTTGAGGTTCACGCCGGTCAGCGTGACGGGCACGATCGCGCCCTGCCCGCCCGCGCCCGGCGCGACGGCGCGGGGCGGCGCTGCGGCGCCGCCCCCTTTTTCGACGTTTATGCAATCGATCTCATAAACAGGAAACATAGTATTGTATTACTATTCCGCCTGTGATTTGGTCGGCGCCACGGAAGGGAGGCCGGCAATGGAGACGAAGCGCAGAAGCGGCTCGACCGGCCGTGCCGTCGCCTCGGCGACGCGCCGCCAGTTGCCCGTGCGCACGCTCCAGTCACAGGTGGTGGACGGCATCGGCGTCGGCATCATCGGCGGCGAGTTTCCGCCAGGAACGACGCTGCCGACGGACGCGGCACTGCAGGAACGCTTCGGCGTCTCCCGCACGGTGCTGCGCGAGGCGCTCAAGGCCCTCGCCGCCAAGAACCTCATCTCCTCGCGGGCGCGTATCGGTACCGTCGTGCTGCCGCGCCGCGAGTGGTCGCTGTTCGATCCCGACGTCCTGAGCTGGCACTTCGAAACCGGGCCCGATATCGCGTTCCTGCGCAGCCTCGCCGAGATCCGCATCGGGCTCGAGCTCGAGTCCGTGGCGCTCGCCGCCGAACGGCGGACCGACGAGCAGCTGGCGCTGATGCGCGCTCATGTCGACGGCATGGCGGCCGCCGGCAACACCGCCGATTTTGCCCGCAGCGACCTCGAGTTCCACCGCACGGTGGCCGAAGCGTCGGGCAACCCGTTCATGGCCTCGATCACGGGTCTCGTCGACCTGGTGCTTGCCACGGCCTTCACCATCAGCTCGCCCGTCGATGACGGCGAGGCGCGCGACGTGACGGTCAACCATCACCGCCGCGTCGCCGAGGCGATCGGCGCGCGCGATGCCGAAGGGGCACGTGCCGCCATGCGGGTCGTGATCATGGAGGGTTTCGACCGCGCTGCCGGCCGCATGTCGGCAGCCTAGGAGGAGATGCCAGGCGGGCGCGAAGACCTGCCGGCATCGGGGAGACACATTGCCAACCGGGGAGGATTGCGTTGGCACTACTTGAACTCGAAGGGGTGTCGAAGGACTTCGGCGCCATCCGCGCCTTGTCCGACGTCAGTTTCTCCATCGAGCCGGGCCAGGTGGTCGGGCTGATGGGCGACAACGGCGCCGGCAAGTCGACGCTCGTGAAGATCATCTCGGGCATCTACCAGCCGACCACCGGCGCGGTGAAGCTCGAAGGAGCGGCTGCCCATATCCACTCGCCCGGCGAGGCCCGGCGGCTCGGCATCGAGACCGTGTACCAG
>JACVCK010000200.1 GCA_016742055.1 Phycisphaerales bacterium | reverse complement strand
GTTGCCGTCGCGGTAGCTGTCCAGCGCATGGCGGACTTCGCGACGGATGGCGTCCGGCGATCCGTACAGCGTGGCGGGGTCGAGGTTGCCCTGCAGCGCGACCTTGCCGCCGGTGCGGCGCGCGGCCCCGCCCGGGCCGCCCCGCCCGTCCCCCCCGACCCCCCCGGCCCGTCACCGCGTCCTCCCAACAGCCCCCTGCCTCGCCCTCGGCCTCCTCGCCGGGTGCGCCTCCGACGACGCCGCAACCTCCACCACCTCCGCCGCTCCCGCCACCGCGCGCGCCACCCCAGCCGACCAGCGCCCCGCGCCCAAAACCGAACTCGAAAAGTTCGACGCTCTCGGATACCGACTCGAATGGCGCGGCGTCGGCCTCGTCAGCCGCGGCGCCCAGACCCTCTTCTTCGAGCCCTCCGGCGACCTCGTCCTCTTCCAAGAAACCGGCAACACCATCACCTGCCTCGACGCCGCCACCGGGCGCAGCCGCTGGGCCACCGAACTTGAAACCCCCATCACCCGCTTCGCCGGCATCGCACGGCGCGACGAGCGCGTCTACGCCGCCAGCCAGGGCGAACTCTTCGTCCTCGACGCCCGCACCGGCGAAGCCCTCGAACGCCACCGCCTCGCCGTCGTCGTCACCACCGCGCCCCTCCTCGTCGGCGACATGGCCATCTTCGGCGGCATGAGCGGCGAGGTCCTCGGGCACAACCTCCGCAGCGCGTACAAACTCTGGGGCTACCGCCTTAGCGGCTCCATCAACGGCGAACCCGTCCGCGTCGGCGAGGCCGTCGGCGTCGTCAGCCAGGGCGGCGACGTCATCGTCCTCGACCCCGCCAACGGCGCCTCCTTCGGGCGCGCCCGCATCTTCGGCGCCCTCGAGAACAACCCCGTCGCCTCCGACGACCTCCTGTTCGTCGCCTCCACCGACCAGTCCGTCTACGCCTTCCAGCGCGCCGACGGGCGCCTCCGCTGGCGCAGCCGCAACGAGCGCCCAATCACCGATCAGCCCGCCGTCTTCAACAACCGGCTCTACGTCTCCATCCCCCGGCGAGGCATGGTCTGCTTCGACGCCCCCACCGGCGACGTCGTCTGGGAGGCGCCCCAGGTCTCCGGCGACATCCTCGGCATCCGCGACGGGCGCCTGATCGCCTGGAACGGCCGCGAAGCCGTCGCGCTCGACCCCGCCAACGGCGACGAGGTTGTCCGCGTCGAAATCCCCGGCCTCGTCACCCTCGCCATGGACGGCTTCGACAACGGCCCGCTTTACGCCGTCACCAGGGACGGGCGCATCGCCAAGTTCGGCCCCCGCTTCTGACCGCCCACATGCCCGACCTCATCCACGTCCGCCGAGCGCTCATCTCCGTCTCCGACAAGTCGGACCTGGTCCCCTTCGCGCGCGCCCTGGCCGACCGAGGCGTCGAGATCATCTCCACCGGCGGCACCGCCCGCGCCCTCGAACAGGCCGGCATCCCCGTCACGCCCATCGACGCCGTCACCGGATTCCCCGAGATCATGGACGGACGCGTCAAGACGCTCCACCCCTCCGTCCACGGCGCGCTCCTGGGCGTCCGCGACAACCCCGAGCACGTCAAGGCGATGCGCGAACACAACATCGCGCCCATCGACCTCGTGTGCGTCAACCTCTACCCCTTCGAACGCACCGTCGCGCAGCCCGATGTGGACCACGCCGAAGCCGTCGAACAGATCGACATCGGCGGGCCCTCCATGCTCCGCTCCGCCGCCAAGAACTTCGCCTACGTCGCCGTCGTCTCCAGCCCCACCCAGTACGACCGCGTCATCTCCAACATCAACGAGAACGCCGGCGCCACCTCACTCGCCCTCCGCGCCGACCTCGCCGCCGGCGCCTTCTCACGCACCGCCGGCTACGACGCCGCCATCGCCTCCTACCTCTCCCGACGCGGCGGCGCCTCCGGCGCCGGCGGAGACCCCTTCCCCGAAGTCCTCCGCCTCGCCTACCTCAAGGTGGACGCACTCCGATACGGCGAAAACCCCCACCAGGACGCCGCCCTCTACCGCGACCCCGCCTCCACCGGCCCCTCCGTCGTCAACGCCGAACTCCTCCACGGCAAACGACTCTCCTACAACAACATCCTCGACGCCGCCGCGGCCCTCGAACTCGTCAAGGAACTCCGAAGACTCGAGCGCGAACGCGTCGGCGCCGCCGTCATCAAGCACCGCAACGCCTGCGGCGCCGCGACCGCCGACAACGCCCTCGACGCCGTCGATCGCGCCCTCATCGGCGACCCGCTCGCGGCCTACGGCGGCATCCTCGCCGTCAACCGCCCCATCGACCTCCCCGCCGCCCAGCGCATCGGCGCCGAAGGCGTCTTCCTCGAAGTCATCGTCGCCCCCTCCTTCGAGCCCGACGCCCTCGACTTCCTCAAGAACCGATGGGCCACAGTCCGGCTCATCGCCTCCGGCGAACGCGCCGGCGCCGCGGCCCGAAAACTCGACTACCGCTCCGTCCCCGGCGGCATGCTCGTCCAGGACCGCGACACACGCTCCGCCGCAACCGAGCAGTGGACGCACGCCGCCGGCCCCGCGCCCACGCCCGAACGCCTCGCCGCCGCCGCCGTCGTCTGGACCGCCGTCAAACACCTCAACTCCAACGCCATCGCCATCGGCGGCCTCGACCCCGAGAAGAAAGGCGCCGCACGCCTCTTCGGCCAGGGCTGCGGCATGGTGGACCGCGTCTCCGCCTGCCGCCTCGCCGTCGAAAAATCCGGCGCGCTGACCAAAGGCGCCATCGCCGCGTCCGACGCCTTCTTCCCCTTCAGCGACGGCCCCAAAGTCCTCATCGACGCCGGCGTCACGATGCTCGTCCACCCCGGCGGCTCCAAGCGCGACGAAGACACGATCGAGTTGTGCAAGTCCCGCAACGTGACCTGCATGATCACCGCCGTCCGCCACTTCCGGCACTAGTCTCCGTTCAAGTCCGGGCCTCAGAGCCGGGCCCTTCAGGACCCGCGGGTGCGCGCCCTGCCCGCCAAATCAACCTCACGCCTCGCCCGCACACCGGCCCCCCCGTGCCAGCAACCGGCGCCTCGCCGATTGCTGTCTCCCCGCGCAACTCCCGAGCGGCAGCGCCGCGCCCTTCAGTAGCCCCGGCCGTCAGGCCGGGGTTGAGGGAGCGCATCGGGTGAGCCGCGGAGCGGCGCCATAGCGGCGTCAGAATCCGCTCTCGGTGACATCGTTCCGGAGCTCCTCATCGAACCCACTCCCCAACCACCACGTAGCATCTTTCCTCTTGGAGCCCCGCCAATGAAAGACGCCAAGTCCGCGCTCATCGCGCTGCTCGCGCTGCTGCTGATCGCCTCCGGCTCCCTCACCGTCAAACTCGCCTGGCCCGACTTTCAATACCGCATCCGAGCAGCCCGAAGCGAGTCCGATCACGTTCCCGGGACGCTCCGCGGCGCTCGGTCCGCGCTGCACAAGGCCGTCCTCACCGGCGATCCTCTGGAGGCGGCGCGCGCCGTCTCCCAAGGCGCCGAACCGAACGCTCTCGCAGAGTGGTGCAGCCGTTACTACCAATTCGTCTACACCCCCGCGCTGCACATCGCCGCAGAACGCGGCGACCTTACGATGATGAAGGCGCTGCTGTCCCTGGGCGCGTGCGCCGAGGCCCGACAATGGCCCGGCGGCGAAACCGCCCTCCACGTCGCCGCGATCAACCGCGGATCGACGGAGATTCCCTGGCTCGCCGCTCGCATCGATCCCGACAGCCGCGACCTCTTCGGACAGACCCCCCTGATCGACGCAGCGCTCTGGGGCGACTCTTCCACGATCAAGGCGCTGCTGGACGCCGGCGCCGATCCCATGCTCCGCGACTGCAGCGATTCCTCCGCGCTCGATTACGCGATCGCAAAGAACCGGCCCGACGCCGCGGCCGCCCTCCTCCGCGACCCACGCGTCCTCGCCTCCACCGACCTCAACGCCCTGCTTGCTGATGTCGAGTCACGCCAGTACACCGAACGCCTCGCGCGCGTGATCCGAGGATGGATGGAAGCGACGGAAGATCAACCCATTTCAAGGCCAGAGCCCACCGACTGACGACCCCCGTCCCCACACCCCCCGCGAGGTTGCTAGCAACGCCCGAACTAAGCACATAACTGACGCAATCATCAAACTTCCCGCCGCAATGGGCTTGTGCGGCGTCTCCGTTTGGCGCACTATGTCCGGGGCACAGGAGTATTTTTTCACGT
>JACVCK010000003.1 GCA_016742055.1 Phycisphaerales bacterium | reverse complement strand
GATCTAGCCCCCTGGCGACCATTTCCCTGGCGACGGCCGCAAGCTCCCGCGCCGCAGCCAGTCCCACATGTCCCTTGTTGGCACTGCCAAGCCCCATGTCCACTCGCTTGCCAGTTGAGGGCGACGTGTAACGCAACTCCCATTTCCGATTTCCTGCAGGCGAGACGCGCAAGTAGAGCCCTCCGCCGTCCGGATGCGCCTGCCCTACGGCGGCAGTTTCTACCTGCCGGGCTGTTAGCCGTTGTATCGCTCTGCTTCGTGTAGCGGGAGCTGGGCGCCCTGACTTCACAAAAATTCCCTTCAAATGCGCCACCTTACCGGCCACCTTATGATCTTGGCTATAGGCGACCATCCATGGACGTACGCGTACAGCATTGCAACTCATACGCTTGATTTATAAAGCAGTTTTTCATGTCGCCGAACGACGGTGAACGGTTGCGAACAACATAATGGCTGACTTTCTCTCCGCCAGCTCGCAGTCACCGCATGCGATCCCTGCCGCGACAGCGAGGGTAGATCGCCGACCGGCCTCGACCGGGGATGGTGCCGGTCGGCTGGAATTCTGCGGCCATGCACCATCGTCAGGAACCGCTTTTCGGCGGGTGCGCCGGGTGGAAGAAGTCATTTCCCTCGGGCGCGAACGATTGGTTCTCGATTCGTCGATCTCGAAGCGCTTCGCCGCTATGAATAGCGGCATCATTTCGGAGAAAAGCATGCGCATCGCATCACTCGCCGCCGCGGCCCTCTTCGTCAGCGCCGGCCTCTTCACCGCCCACGCGGCTGATGTCACGCCGCTGGTGACAGCCGACTGGGTCAAGGCCAATGCCGGCAACGAGAACGTCGTCATCGTCGACATTCGCGACAAGGTGGCCGAGACGGACCTTGGTGACCTGCCCTACATCGCCAATGCCGTTGTCGCGCCGTATGCCAGTGCAGGATGGCGCACCGAGGTCGATGGCGTGCCCGGCCAGATTCCGCCGGTCGAGCAGGTCGCGGGGCTGATTGGCGGCCTGGGCATCGATGGCGACGACCACGTCGTGATCGTTCCATGGGGGACGGACTCCTCCGAGTTCGGTGGGGCCACCCGGGTGTACTGGACGTTCAAGTATCTCGGTCACGATGCCGTCTCCATTCTCGATGGCGGCTGGCGGCAGTACGATGCCGCTGGTGGCGAGCGTGTCGCCGCGCCCCAGCAGGACCCAGAGCAGCGCGAACGCCGCGACCATGATCAGGCCGGAGGCGACGTAGACGCCCTTGTGGAGGGACTTGAGCAGTTCGGCGAAGGAGGCGCCCTCACGCGCCTTGACGGTGAAGATGCCGAGGATGGAGCAGAGGATGCCCAGGCCGGCGAGCGCCAGCGGCGTCACTGCGAGGAGCATGGCCATCGAGGCGGTCGTGGCGTCCGCGGCGCGGGCGCCGGCGTAGGCCGCGGCCACGCCCAGGGCCATGGTCGCGAGGACCGAGCCGTAGTACGACTCGTAGAGGTCGGCGCCCATTCCGGCGACGTCGCCGACGTTGTCGCCGACGTTGTCCGCGACGGTGGCGGGGTTGCGGGCGTCGTCTTCGGGGATGCCGGCCTCGACCTTGCCGACCAGGTCGGCGCCGACGTCGGCGGCCTTGGTGTAGATGCCGCCGCCGACGCGGGCGAAGAGCGCCTGCGTCGAGGCGCCCATGCCGAAGGAGAGCATGATGGTGGTCATCACGCGCAGATCGGAGATATTGCCGGCGTCGGAGCCGAACACTCCCTCCAGTTTGTCGCCGAAGGTGTTCAGGATGAAGAACCAGGCGGAGACGTCCAGCAGGGCGAATCCGACGACCACCAGGCCCATGACCGCGCCGGCGCGGAAGGCGACGGTGAGGCCCTCGTTGAGCGAGTCTTTGGCCGCCGCGGCCGTTCGGGCGGAGGCGTTGGTGGCCATCTTCATGCCGAACCAGCCGCACAGGCCCGAGAGCAGGCCGGCGATGGGCACGCCCAGGACGGAGAGGTTGGGCTGCAGGTGCAGGCCGAAGGACATCACCGCCAGCGCCGCGACGAGCACGACAAAGACGATGGAGACGACCTTGTACTGCCGCTTGAGGTAGGCCATGGCGCCTTCCTTGACGGCGTTGGCGATGCGGATCATCTCCGCGTCGCCTTCGGACTTGGCCATTACGCTCCGCGAGAAGACGAAGGCCATCACCAGCGCGATGAGTGCGCCCAATGGGGCGAGGAAGTAGGGCGCGGGAATGCCGCCGGGGGCGGCGTCCTGCGCGAGCAGGAGCGGGGAGGCGAGGTGAGACATGAGGGTGGGGGCGTCGCTTGCTGTCATGGGGGTCACTGGGGGAGACTCCTCACGAGCCGGGCCGGGGCTGCGGCTACCGAAGTGATGTTGACCCGGAATGGTTCGGGGTGGAGCCGGGCGTCGCGCCCGGCTCCGACGAATCGGAAGGTCCACGGTCCTGATCGGTCCGAGGGCCCCCGGTAAAGCACAACGCCGACCTGAGGGGCCGGCGTGGCGTCTGCTGCGGGCTTACTTGGCGAACTCGCCGCGCGTGGTCATCTGGGAGCGCTTGACCGAGCGGCGCATGTCGCGGCGTCGGCGCTCCGAGGGCTTCTCGAAGAACTGCTTGCGCTTGACCTCCTTGGTCAAGCCCTCCTTCTCGCACAACTTCTTGAAGCGACGGAGCATCTGGTCGGGGGACTCGCCGCCGCGGGCCTTGATTCGGATGGCCATGGAACTGGAAAACCTCCTGCGTGGGATCGATTCGCCGGAAATGGGGTCGGGGAGTATCGGCGGGGCGGGGCGGTTTGGCAAGTGGGCGGTTCAAGAACCGGGCGGAACCGCCCCTCTTGGCCTTCCCGGGCCCGGGGGGCCGGGCGTTCGGCACGCGCCCCGGAGCCGGCCCCGGGGCGCCGGGTCAGCCCCGGCGGTCGATGGGGGTGTAGTCCACCTCGTGCGGGCCGGTGTACTCGGCGTCGGGCCGGATCAGGCGGTTGGCGGCAAGTTGCTCGATGCAGTGGGCCGCCCAGCCGGAGATGCGGCTGAGGGCGAACATGGGGGTGAAGAGGTCGAGTTTGAGCCCCAGGGCGTGGTAGGTCGTGGCGGAGTAGAAGTCGACATTGGGGTAGATGCCCTTGGCGGCGACGGCGTCGTGCATCCGCTTCTCGATGCCGCTGGACATCTGATAGAGCTTTTCGTTGCCGGTGTCCTTGGACAGTTGCTCGGCGAGGGTCTTGAGGTAGGTGGCTCGGGGGTCGTAGGCCTTATAGACCCGGTGCCCGAAGCCCATAATCTTCTTCTTGTTCTTGAGGGCGTCGTCGACCCAGGCGTCCACCTTCTCGACCGAGCCGATTTCCTCGAGCATGACCATGACGCCCTCGTTGGCGCCGCCGTGCAGCGGGCCGCGGAGCGCGCCGATGGCGCCGGACATGACGGAGTAGATGTCCGAGAGGGTCGAGGCGATGACGCGTCCGGTGAAGGTGGAGGCGTTGAGGCCGTGGTCGGCGTGGAGGATCATGCAGACGTCGAAGGCCCGCTCCATGGTGGGGGTGGGCTTGGAGCCGTTGAGGAGGTAGAGGAAGTTGGCGGCGAAGGAGAGGGAGTGGTCGGGCTTGATGGGCTCGAGACCGCGCCGGCGGCGGTCGAAGGCGGCGATGATGGCGCCGGTCTTGGCGAGGATGGCCAGGGCCTTGGCGCGGTACTCGGCGGGCTCGATGGAGTTGGGATTGGGGTCCACGAGGGCCATGGCGGACACGGCCGTGCGGAGCACGTGCATCGGCTGGGCGTTCTTGGGGAACGCGGCGATCAGGCCGTCGATGAAGGGGGGCAGGTCGTACTGCGCGCGGAGGGCCTTGTTGAAGGCGTCCAGTTCGGCTTTTCGGGGCAGGCGCTGGTTCCAGAGGAGGAACACGGTTTCCTCGAACGTGGAGTTCCGCGCCAGTTCGTCGATGGCGATGCCGACGTACTCGAGGACCCCCTTCTCGCCGTCGATGAACGACATCTGCGTCTCGGCGGCGACGATCCCTTCCAGGCCTTTCGATACGACAGCCATGCAGCGCCCTCGCGAATCTTCGTCTTGGGTTTGGAGCCAAGCCCGTCCGGGCCCGGCGGTGAAGCGGCGGACTATACGGGCCGGGGTGGGGGGGAGCAACGATCCGCGTGGGTGGACGTTCGCCCCCGGGCGTTTCCGGCGGCACAATGGGGCCCGATGCTCGTCCGAGGCCGACTGCTGACCGATCCCGACCGGGCGCCGACGCCCGGGTGGCTCCGCGTGGAGGCGGGCCGCATCGCGGAGATGGGTGAGGGAGAGCCCCCCGGGCGCGCCCGGCCGGACGTGGGAGGGCCGGACCGCATCATCTGCCCGGGATTTATCGACGCCCACCTCCATATCCCGCAGTTCGACGCGGTCGGCTGCGACGGGATGGGCCTGCTCGAGTGGCTGGAGCGCGTCATCTATCCCGCCGAGCGGTGGTTCGGCGCCGGGGCGGCGCGGACCGTCACCCGTCTGGCGCTGCGCCGGATGCTCGCGCAGGGCACGCTCGGATTCGCGGGCTACCTCACCAGCCACGGCGAGGCGACCCGGGAGGCCGTCTCGGCGCTGGAGCAGTCGGGGGTTCGCTGCATCGTGGGGCGTGTGGCGATGGATCGCGAGGCGCCGGACGACCTGACGAGGGAGGACCGCGAGCGGGCGCGAATGGCGCCGCGGCCCTCGGCGCTGGCGCCGGCGGCGCGCGGGGGGCGTGTGGAGATATCGGCGAACCCGCGCTTCGCGATCTCGTGCAGCGCGGAGTTGCTGGCGGAGGTGGGCTGGCTGCGGGCGGAGCGTGAGGGCCTCTGCGTGCAGACGCATCTGGCGGAGTCGGCCGCCGAGTGCGGGCGCGTGAGGGCGCTGTTTCCCGAGGCGCTGGACTACACGGACGTGTACGAGCGGGCGGGGCTGCTCGGCCCGCGGACGATCCTGGCGCACGGCTGCCACCTGTCCGAGCGCGAGTGGGCGCTGATCGCGGAGCGGGGTTGCGTCGTGGCGCACTGCCCGACGGCCAACGTGTTCCTGCGGTCCGGGCTGTTCAACCTCGACGCGGCGCGCCGCCACGGCGTGCGGGTGGCGCTCGGCTCGGACGTCGCGGCGGGGGCGGACGTGGCGATGCCGCGGGTGGCGCGGGCGATGATCGAAACGGCCAAGATCCGCGCGATGCTGTCCGGGCGCCCGGGGCATGTGCCCACGCCGGGGGAGGCGTGGCGGCTGATCACGTCGGGCAACGGCGCGGCGCTGGGCTGGGCGGACGCGGGAACGCTGTGCGTCGGCGCGCCGGCCGACCTGTTGGTGTTGCGAGCGCCCGAGACGTGGCTGGACGGGCATCTGATCGGGCGGCTGGTCTATAACTGGTCGGGCTCGCTCATCGAAACCCGGGTGGTGGGGGGCGCCGTGGTGGACCCGGCGTCCATCTGAAGTTTCGCGCTCCACCAACAGAGGAACCCTTCGCAGCGTGTTCATCCCCGTCGGCACAGATCGACCGCTCCGCAGGCCCACGGTCACGACGATCGGGCTGATCGTCGCGAACGCGGTGATGTTCGTCCTGCAAAGCGTGCTGGAGGGGCCGATGTTCGGTTCGTCCGGCGCCGCGGCGCTGAACGCGTTGGTCCTGGACCCGCAGGCCCCGCGCTGGTGGGCGTTCTTCACGTACCAGTTCCTGCACGGCGGCCTGCTGCACATCGCCGGGAACCTCCTGTTCTTGTGGGTGTTCGGCCCGCCGGTGGAGGACAAACTGGGGCGCTGGTGGTTCCTGGCGTTCTATCTTGTGGGCGGTGCGTTCGCGGGGGCGGCGCACGCGGCGATGAGCGCGAGCCCGGTGATCGGCGCCAGCGGCTCGATCGCCTGCGTGACGGGCGCGTTCATGACGCTGTTCCCGCGCGTGACGATCCGCGTCCTGTCGCTGTTCTTCATCATCGGGCTGTTCCACATCCCGGCGCTGTGGTTCATCCTGATGGCGATCTCGTGGGACTTCTTCCTGCCGCGCCGGGGCGTGGCGGTCTGGGCGCATCTGGGCGGGTACGCCTACGGCATCTCGGTGACGATGGCGCTGCTGGGTCTGCGCTGGATCGGGCGCGAGCCGTACGACCTGTTCACGCTCGGCCGCCAGGCGCACCGCCGGCGCGTGTTCAAGGAGGCGACGACGCGGGACGGCTCGGCGTTCCAGCGCGACGCGGCCTCGCGGCCCCGCAAGCCCGACGATCCGAACGCGGAGAAGATCGCTTCGCTGCGGGCGGCCGCCTCCGCCGCGGCCCAGGCCGGCGACGCGCTCGGCGCCGGGCGCGCCTACCGCGACCTTCTGAACGTCACGCGCGATGCCTCGCTGGCGCGGGCTACGCAACTGACGCTGGCGAACCTGCTGTACAGCGCCTCGAACGCGGACGGCGCGGCGGCGGCGTACGAGCAGTTCCTGGCGAAGTTCCCGGCCGATCCGGAGGCGGCGCGGGTGCGCCTCATGCTGGGGCTCATCCACGCCCGCACGTTCAACGACCCGGTCCGCGCCAAAGCGCTTGTTGCGGAGGCGACGCCGGGGCTGAAGACAGAGGACGAGCGGCGCCTGGCGCGCGAACTGCTCGAGGAACTCGGCTGAACGCCGGGGAAAGGGACGGGAGCGATGGGTCGGACTCGGATCAAGATCTGCGGCGTGCGCACGCTGGAGACGGCTCGCGCGGCGGTGAACGCGGGCGCCGACGCCGTCGGCTTCGTGTTCTACAAGTCCTCGCCGCGATACATCGAGCCGGAGGAGGCCTGGCCGATCATCAACCGTCTGCCGCCGATGGCGACGACGGTGGGGCTGTTCGTGAACGCGTCGTTCGACGACTATGCGGACGTGGAGCAGGTCTGCCCGACGGACTTCGGGCAGTTGCACGGGCAGGAGACGGAGCGGACGGTGCGCGAGTGCGGGCCGCGGATCATCAAGGCGATCCGGTTCGATGCGGCGACCGTGCGTGAGGACCTGGCGCGCTGGGCGGAGGTGGAGGAGGTCGATGCGATCCTGGTGGATGGCTCCTCCGGCGGGCTGGGCGTGGCGCTGGACTGGAAGGCCCTGACGGACGCCAAGTCGAGCGGGGGTGAGAAGCCGATCATCCTTGCCGGAGGGCTGACCCCAGCCAACGTCGCGGAAGCGGTGCGGACCGTGCGGCCCTACGCGGTGGATGTGTCGAGCGGCGTGGAGGTGGCTGGCCGACCGGGCGAGAAGGACCCTGCCTTGATTGAGGCATTTTGCGAGGCGGTGCGGGCGGCGGACCGCTGAGCGAGCGGGGTTCGGCCCGTCGCCGCGAGTTCAGCAGATATCCCCTTTTTCATGGGCCAGTCTGGTGTTTGAGGCGTATCATGTTCTACGGCGTCCGGGCTGGTGGGCCCGGCGGCAATCGAGCATGGAGGTGCGCCATGAACACTGGCGAACCGCGACCCACGGAAGATGCTCGCCGCTCGTTTGGGGCGAACACCAAGAACCCCCTTCCCAACCTGCGCCCAGAGGACTCGGACGTCCGGAGGGAGTACGACGGCGTGTGCGGCACGCGCTGCTTCCGCGTGACGCGCGGGGATCTGCCGCACGCGCCCGGGGAGGGCGCGTTTCATGAAGTCGAACTGGGGCACATCGCCGAACCGATGACCTGATGTCGGGCGGGCTCAGGCGCTCTGCGTGAACGTCGAGCCCGGCGCGACGTCGAAGCCCACGAACTGGCCTTCCTTGAACTCCGCCGCGCGCTGCTGGCCGTTGGTCTTGCACACGATCGGCACGCCGTCGTGGACCTGCACGGTCACGGTGTCGGCGCCGGGGTCGACGGCGACGATGGTCCCCTGGATGCGACGCGGCCGGCCGTAGACCGGCTCGATGAACCGCCCGCCGGTCTGCGTGACGTCGATTCGGCGGGCCTGGGCGCGGATGACGCCCCTCGTTCGCTTGCCGGCTTCGCCAGTGACGGGCGAGGTGGGAACGAGGTGGATCTGGTAGTCGGTCCCGGCGATGGCCAGGATGACCTGCTCAGGCGTGGACGCGGCGAGCACGGCGCGGGCGACGTTCACGGGGTTGAAACTGGAGGCGACAGGGGCGTTAGGCGCTTGAGTCATGGCGGGGGGATGGTATCTGATTCTCTGTGTGAACCGCGACCGTCAGGGAGCGGGCTGCGGTTGCGCTGCTGGGGGAGGCTGTGACGGGTGCGGGTGATGATTCCTTGGATGGTCTTTCGCGTTCGTTGGCGGCAGAGTACGGCGGGCAAGCAGTGGCTCCGATCGGCGAGAACCGATATGACCATCATCAGCATGTTGGTTCTGGCGATGATGCTGCCTCTGTCGCTCGCCGGATCCTTGCGCAACACCTGAGGCGCTTCGGGGTTGGCCGGTTCCTGACGGGCGAGGTCCGCTTACCTCAGCCGCGGGGCTACGGTGTGCCGGCCTTCCGGGCCGGAGAAGGAGATGATGCGCCGAGAACAAGCCGCTTGGACACCGCCATCTAGAAGCCGGCAGTCTTCATCGCCGGGCGCGGCAGCCCCAGAAAATTCGCCAGCATCAGCGGCCCTTCGACCGTGAGGAACGATTCGGGGTGGAACTGCACGCCCTCGAGCGGGGCTTTGCCGGGTTCGTCCCATGCGCGGCGGAGGCCCATGACGACTTTGCGTTTGCCGGTCGGCGCCGCGTCGTCGTGCTCGAAGGTCCACGCCGAAACCTCCCAGCCCTTCGCCGGAATCGTCTCCGGGAGGATCACCAGACTGTGGTAGCGCGTCGCGACGAAGGGGTCGGATACTCCCGCGAACAGGCCGCGCCCGTCGTGGTGGATCATGCTCGTCTTGCCGTGCATCACGCGCTGCGCGCGGGCGACGGTCATGCCGTTGGTGAAGCCGATGCACTGGTGCCCGAGGCAGACGCCGAGCATGGGGATCACGCCGGCGAAACGCTTCACAATGTCGTTCGACACTCCGGCCTCATGCGGCGTGCAGGGCCCGGGGGAGATGATGACGTGCGAGGGCTTCAGCCGCGCCGCCTCGTCGGCGCTGATGCGGTCGTTCCGCACGACGTGCAGATCGAGCGACGGGTCGAGTTCCCCGATGCGCTGCACGAGGTTCCAGGTGAAGGAGTCGTAGTTGTCGATGAGCAGGATCATGGCGGCGGCGGGAACGATAACCGCCGCGGGGTGAGCGCGGCGGCGGGGGAGGTTTCGGATGGGGTGGCGGGGCTCAGGCGGCGGCGGGCGTTCCGGCGACGCCGTCGCGGGTGACGTAGAAGAGGCGGGTGGTGATGGGGTAGGGCAGGCGGCGGTAGTCGTGGACGACGCGCCCGTGGAGACGGTGGACGAAGGGGTCGGGGTGGGGGGTGAGGGCGAGGAACATGTCGCGCGCGGGGACGGCGACGAGGAAGTCGCCGCCCATCTTGGGCGCCAGGTCGCGGTGCAGGTCGCTCATAAGGAGGCGCGCGGCGTCGTAGCCGTCCTGCTGGGCGAGGATCGCGGCCTTGCCGCCTTCCTTGGAGTCCACGAACTGGAGGTTGAGCGCGGGGGCGTAGCGGTCGAGGTTTTCGCGCGCGATCTGCTCGAGGTCCTCGGCGCACACGCCCCAGCGGACCATCTGCTCCGTGGTGACGCTGACGGTCATGTGCGGGAGGTCGATGACGAAGAGGATGACCGTGTCGTTGACGAAGGGCACGTGGGCGACGAGGTCGCGCGTGAGGCGCTGGAAGATCGTTTCGGGCTGGATGCGCGGCATGATGCGCGGGCGCGCGAGGTCGAGGGACATCGTGGCCGCGGTGATGGACTCGTTGGCGAAGAGGTGGTCGAGGTACTGCTCGACGATCTCGGCGCCCTGGCCGGGGTCGTGGTTGACGAGGCGGTAGAGGTTGTCAAGGTCCAGACGCCGGCCGTCCACGAGCAGTTCGCTTGGGCCGATGAGTTGGATCTGGAGTTCGGGGCGGAGACGTCGGAGCATGGTCTGCACCGCTTCCGCGAACGCTTCGGGCTCTTCAGGCATGTGCGACATGGCGCAATCCTCCAACCCGTGAGAAGTGGAGGTCCTTCCCGGGTTTCCCTGTCCGTCGAAGTGGATATAGATCGACTGAACCGGCCGGGCGATCCACGACATCACGCCGGGTCGTGCGGCCCCAGCGCGATTGGCCCCTGTTTTTGGCCGGAAGTCGGCTTTCCCCTCCGACACATTCCGCTACGCATGGATACGCTTTGCGGATGCGAAGAACCTGCACGATCCCAGGGGGCGATAAGCCGCTCGAATCGGGGCCCGGAAGGGCGTTGACCATCATCGCGGGCCCCTGCGTGATGGAATCCCTTGAACTGAGCATCCGGATCGCGCGGACTTTGCGCGAGGTCTGCGACGAGTGCGGGTTCGGGTACGTCTTCAAGGCATCGTTCGACAAGGCCAACCGCTCCAGCGGCGCGTCCCCCCGCGGACCGGGCATCGCGCCGGGGCTCGAGCACCTCGCGGCGGTGCGGCGCGAGATCGGCTGCCCCGTCACGACCGACGTGCACGAGACGGATCAGGCCACGCTCGCGGGCGAGGTGGTGGACGTCATCCAGATCCCCGCGTTTCTGTGCCGGCAGACCGACCTGCTGCTGGCGGCGGGGCGCGCGGCGCACAAGCGCGGCGCCGTGGTGAACGTGAAGAAGGGCCAGTTCGTCTCGCCGCGCGAGATGGTCGGCCCGTTGCGCAAACTGCGCGAGGCGGGCTGCGCCAACGCGATGGTGACGGAGCGCGGGACGTTCTTCGGGTACCACCGTCTGGTGAATGACTTCATCGGGGTGGGCGACCTCCTCGAACTCGACGATGGGTCGGGCTCGGGCCCTCCGGTGTGCTTCGACGTGACGCACTCGACGCAGTTGCCCGGCGCTGGGGAGACCAGCGGCGGCCGGCCGGAGCGTTCGCCGATGCTGGCCCTGGCGGCGGCGGCGGCGGGGGTGGACGCGCTCTTCCTCGAGTGCCACCCGGACCCGCCCCGGGCCGCGAGCGACGCCTCGACGGCCCTGGCCCTGGAAGCGATGCCGGGGATTCTGCGTCGGGTTCGGCGGGTGTGGGAGGCGGCGCGGGAGGATCGTTGATCCGGGCGCCCGCGGACCGATAGAGTCCTCCATGCACTGCGACACCGAGGGTTGCGGCGCGGAGGCGACGGTCCACGAGACGTTGATCCGCAACGGCAAGAAGGTGGAGCGCCACCTCTGCGAGAAGTGCGCGCGGAAGCAGGGCATCGTGTATCAGACGCCGGTGCCGATCAACGAGTTGCTCTCGAAGATCGTGATGTCGCAGGGTCTGGCGCCGGAGCCGGGGGCCAAGTCGGGCGTCTGTCCGGGCTGCGGGATGACCTGGGCGCACTTCCGCCAGAAGGGCCTTCTGGGCTGCGGGGAGTGCTACAAGACGTTCGAGAAGGAACTCATGCCGCTGATCGAGCGGGCGCACGAGGGCGGCGCCACGCACACCGGCAAGTCGCCCAGGCGCGCGGGGTCCCGCTCCGAGATCCTGCACGGGCGCCTGGCTTCGCTGCGCCGGCAGTTGCAGGAGGCGGTGGCGGCGGAGCAGTACGAGCGTGCCGCGGCGCTGCGGGACCAGTTGCGCGAGGTGTCGGGCATGTTCCCCTCGTCGGGCGAGGTGGAGCCGTGAGCGGGCGCGGTTCGGGCGAGCCGGAGCCGCCGCGGGAGCCCTCGCCGGTGGAGTGGCTGCGCGGGGAGGGTCGGGACGCGGACGTGGTGATGTCGTCGCGGATCCGCCTGGCGCGGAACCTGGCGGGCATCCCGTTCCCCAACGCCGCGACGCGCGAGCAGCGCCTGGAAGTGATGACGCTGGCGCGGGCGCGTCTGCTGGATTCGTCTCAGGCGCCGGGGCCGGGGATGCGCTGGATCGACCTTTCGGACGCGCGGACGATCGACCGGCTGGCTTTGGTCGAGCGCCACCTGGTGAGCAAGCAGATGGTCAAGGGCGTCGAGCCCCGAGCCGTCGCGGTGGCCGAGCCGGGCGAGCGGCTGTCGGTGATGGTCAACGAGGAGGACCACCTGCGCATCCAGGCGATGCGCAGCGGCTTTGCGCTCGATGAAACGTGGCGTTTCATCGACGCGGTGGACGACCGGCTCGAGGCGCGCCTGGACTTCGCGTACGCGCCGAAACTGGGCTACCTCACGGCCTGCCCGACGAACGTCGGCGCGGGCATCCGAGTGTCGGTCATGCTCCACCTGCCGGGCCTGAAACTCACGGGCGAGATTGAGAAGGTCCGGCGCGCGGCTTCGAAAATGAACCTGGCGGTCCGCGGGTTCTACGGCGAGGGCTCGGAGGCGGTGGGGGACTTCTTCCAACTCAGCAACCAGACGACGCTCGGGCGATCGGAGCGCGAGATCATCGACGATCTCGAGGGCCAGATCGTGCCGCAGGTCATCGAGTACGAGCGCCAGGCGCGCGAGGCGATGCTGCGCAAGCGTCGGATGACGTTGGAGGACCGGGTGCACCGCGCGGCGGCGACGCTGCGAAGCGCGCGCCTTCTCAGCGCGGACGAGTCGCTGCAACTGCTCAGTCTCACGCGACTGGGGATCCTGCAGGGGCTGGTGGAGGGGGTGGACCTGCGCGTGGTGCACCGGCTCGTCCTGCTCTGCCAGCCGGCCCATCTCCAGCAGGCCGCGGGGCGCGAGATCGACCAGGGCGAGCGGCGAATCCTCCGCGCCGAACTGGTGCGTGCGGCGCTGGCGTGCTAAACCGGCGCTCGTGAGCCGCACTGATCAGCCGTTCTTGTGGCCCCCCGCTCCGCCGAGCCCAGATGGCGGCTCGATTGGCGCCGCTGAGCGAACCGGGCCGGGCGCTCCGCCGAGCGCGCCAAATTCTGAGGGTTCGAGACTGGTGCAGGCGCTCCGAGCGGCGGAGGAACGCTGGCTGGCGCCGACAGCCCTGCCGCTGGCGCGGCGGATGGGGGTGATCGGCTGGGAGCCGGACGGGTTCCTCGCGTTCTGCGGGCGTTGCGGCGGGTCGGTGGGGCCTCATGAGGAGTCCGAGTTTGGCTGCGCCGCGTGCCGCGACGAACGCCTGCCCTGGGAGCGGTTCGTTCGGCTGGGGGAGTTCGATGGCCCTCTGCGGCAGTGGGTCCACGAGGTGAAATTCACGCGTTGGCGGCGGCTGGGGGACGATCTGGGGCGGCTTCTGGGCCGGCGGATGCTCGAC
Source organism: Phycisphaerales bacterium (assembly GCA_016742055.1). GTDB lineage: Bacteria > Planctomycetota > Phycisphaerae > Phycisphaerales > UBA1924 > JACVCK01. The sequence goes on along the minus strand of JACVCK010000003.1, from coordinate 24,810 downwards.
GCGGGGCTGCCGGCCGGAAAGGCGGTGGTCGTGCCGATGCCCACGACGTGGCTTCGGCGGACGACTCGGGGCATCGACCACGCGGGTGTGGTCGCCCACGGGGTGGCGGCGGCGGTGGGCGGGCGGATGGAGCGGCTTCTAGCGCGGGAGCACCGCCGGGCGCAGCGGACGCTGAGCCCGGCGGAGCGGCTCCGGAACGTGTCTGGGGCTTTTCGGAGGGCTGGGGGGCCGATTTCTGCCGGGGGGGTGGTGGTCCTGGTCGATGATGTTCGGACCAGCGGCGCGACCCTGCGTGCGGCGGCCGGAGCCCTGAAAGGCCGCAGAAAAGCCGGGTTTGCGCTGTGGGTGGGGACGTTGGGCGTGGCGTCGGACCCAGACCGTCGTGGTTTGGGTGGGTGGTGAATTTTGTGGAAAATCTGTGGGTGAGAATGCCCCGGCTTGACTCCCGCCGTGAGGTCGGTATCGTTGTCGATCCGCCCGAACGGCAAGTCCGATCGGTCAGCGGCGCCGGGCGTGACGCCCTTCGCCGCAGTCGTCTTTGACAAGTGAACAGTTGGGTGTGCCGCGAGAATGTGCGGCGACGAACGGTCTTCACGGACCGGCCCTGCCGGGGCGCTCGTCGTCGTTCCAAACGGCCAGTGGGGTTCACAGCCCGCTGACCGGACATTCTCGTGCCTTGAAGTTGATTCCTTTCCGAATTGAACGCAAGAAGAATGTCCGATTTTCCCGTGGGCACTAGCCGCCCACGGGCGGATCGGTCGTCGCGAGACGGCCGGTTCGAGACCGCCGATCGTTGGCCGCAAGGCCGACGTAGGTAACAGGCAGACCTTCGGTTGTATTCGATCGCCGGCTTCGGCCGGTGTTCACCGAACTTCAATTGAAGAGTTTGATCCTGGCTCAGATTGAACGCTGGCGGCGTGGCTAAAGCATGCAAGTCGAACGAGAACCCAGCAATGGGGGACAGTGGCGGAAGGGCGAGTAATGCATTCCTACGTGCCTCGAGGTGGGGGATAGGTCGGGGAAACCCGGCGTAATACCCCATGTCCTCTCCGGAGAAAAGGTTTACCGCCTTGAGAGCGGGGAATGTCCTATCAGGTAGTTGGTGAGGTAATGGCTCACCAAGCCAATGACGGGTAGCGGGTGTGAGAGCATGACCCGCCGCATCGGGACTGAGACACTGCCCGGACTCCTACGGGAGGCTGCAGCGACGAATATTCCGCAATGCGCGAAAGCGTGACGGAGCGACGCCGCGTGCAGGATGAAGCGGCTCTGCCGTGTAAACTGCTGTCAGGGTATAGAAAAACTGATCATACCCAAAGGAAGGGCCTGCTAATCTCGTGCCAGCAGCAGCGGTAATACGAGAGGCCCGAGCGTTAATCGGAATCACTGGGCTTAAAGGGTGCGTAGGCGGACGTGCAAGTGCTTCGTGAAATCCCCCGTCTCAACCGGGGAACTGCGGGGCAGACTGCATGTCTTGAGGCAGGTAGAGGTCGCCGGAACGCTAGGTGGAGCGGTGAAATGCGTAGATATCTAGCGGAACGCCCGAGGTGAAGACGGGCGACTGGGCCTGTCCTGACGCTGAGGCACGAAAGCGTGGGGAGCAAACAGGATTAGATACCCTGGTAGTCCACGCCGTAAACGATGCGCACTAGATCGGGGCGGCTCTGACGTCGTCCCGGTCGTCGTAAAAACACTAAGTGCGCCGCCTGGGGAGTACGGTCGCAAGGCTAAAACTCAAAGGAATTGACGGGGGCTCACACAAGCGGTGGAGCATGTTGCTTAATTCGAAGCGACGCGAAGAACCTTATCCTGGACTTGACATGCACGGATTAGTCTTGTGAAAGCAGGATGACACCTTCGGGTGGAACGTGCACAGGTGCTGCATGGCTGTCGTCAGCTCGTGCTGTGAAGTGTCGGGTTAAGTCCCTCAACGAGCGCAACCCCTGTCGCTAGTTGCCAGCGAGTCATGTCGGGGACTCTAGCGAGACTGCCGGTGTCAAACCGGAGGAAGGTGGGGATGACGTCAAGTCCTCATGGCCTTTATGTCCAGGGCTGCAAACGTGCTACAATGGCGTATACAAAGCGATGCGAGGCCGCGAGGCGGAGCAAATCGCAAAAAGTACGCCCCAGTTCAGATTGCAGTCTGCAACTCGACTGCATGAAGTCGGAATCGCTAGTAATCGGAGATCAGCTACGCTCCGGTGAATACGTTCCTGAGCCTTGTACACACCGCCCGTCAAGTCATGGAAGCCGGGAGCGCCCGAAGTCGCCTCATCTCAGAGGTGCCTACGGCGAGCTCGGTGACTGGGACTAAGTCGTAACAAGGTAGCCGTAGGGGAACCTGCGGCTGGATCACCTCCTTTCTAAGGGATTTCCTTAGACCGGCCCCAATCCTCTCATCCAACCATGAGAGGCGCGGAGAGATCCGCAGCCGGCAAGTCAGCACACTCTCGTCCGCCTCACGGCGGATAGCGGGCCAGCAATGGACCCGCGAAGGTCACCCAACTGTTCTTTGATACAACGCAAGGCCGCACGGTTCACCCCGTGCGGCCTTGTTCGTTTTCGACCCCGAGAAGCCCTCGCGCCCCGCCCAACCACCGGGATTGCCGCCAATCTGCCCCTTTTCGCCCCCTCAACATTGGCGCAGCGGCGCCGCCGCGTCACAATCTCGATCGGCGTCCCGACCGGCCAGATCGGTCGGGCTGCGCCAAACCGCCGCGCCCTGACGGAGCCCCACATGCCGACCCTCATCCGTGCCGCCGCCACAGCCGCCGTTCTTGCCGCCTGCGCCCTGCCCGCGGCGGCTCAGTGGACCGACAACCCCTCCGTCAACTCGCTCATCGCGACCGGGCCGGCGGAGCAGATCCTGCCGAAGATCGGCGCCGCTCAGGACGGGACGTCCTGGATCGGCTGGTTCGAGAACGACGGCTCGGGCTACAAGGTCAAGGTTCAGCGCCTCTCGGCGTCGGGCGCCCCGATGTTCCCCGGCGGCCTGCTGGTCAGCGACAAGCCCCAGCAGACGTTCCTCACGGACTGGGACCTGATCTGCGACTCCGCCGGCGGCGTCGCGCTGGTGTTTTCCGACATCCGCGACGGCAACCTCGAGGTGCAGGCGTACCGCGTGATGCCCGACGGCTCGTTCGCCTGGGGGCCCGACGGCGTGCAACTCTCGCAGAGCGTGGACTTCAACCCTTCGCCGCGGATCACCGAGACGAGCGACGGACAGTTCGTGGCGGTCTGGGGCCGCAGCCCGAGCGGGAGCGTGCCGGGGGACATCCGGATGCAGCGTCTGACGGCGGACGGTCAGGTTCTGCTGGGCGCGGGCGGCATGGCGGTGGTGGGCCCGACGGGGACGGAGAAGCCGGGCTTCTGCGACGTGGTTCCTTCCCTGGGCGGATCGGTGATCGTGTCGTGGCTGCGGAACACGGCGAGTTTCGCGAGCCCGCGCCACCTTTACGCCATGCGGTACGACGTGGCCGGCTCGAACATGTGGACGAACCCGACGATCGTCTTCGACCTGGGCTCCTTGCCGATCGGCTACTACCCGCGCACGATCCCCGACGGCTCCGGCGGCGCCGTGCTCGCGTGGCACGCGTCGATCGCGAACGAGTTCAACGCCTACGCGCAGCGCGTGACCAGCGCGGGCGTCGAGGTGTTCCCGCACAACGGCCTTTCCGCCTCGGCCGTTGCGGGTGAGTTCGAGATGAGCCCCGACGTCGCGTACCAGCAGGCCGAGGACGTGATCTGGCTCGTCTACCACACCCGCAACAGCAACCAGAACCGCTGGGGCGCTTCGACGCAGCGCTTCGACGGCGCGGGCAACCGCCTGCTCGGCCCGACGGGCGCGGTGATCCGCCCGCTCGACGCGTTCGAAGATCGCTCGCCCGAAGTGACCTACGCGCAGGGCTCCGGCGAGATCGTCGCGGCTTGGTTCGACTTCCCCACCGGCAGCGTCGTGGACGGGCGCGTCGTATGCGTGCGGATCGCCGAGGACGGCTCCTTCGTGTGGGCGGTCCCCCCCTCGGACCCGGCCGAGCCCGGCTTGGTGCCCGCCAACACGACCCTCTCGAGCAAGGACGACCTGGTGGTGGCGCTCGACGGCTGCGGGCGCACGCTGATGACCTGGCAGGACAACCGCAGCGGCGGCGCCGACGTCCTCGCACAGAACGTGAACCGCAACGGCACGCTCGGCGAAGACTGCCCGATGGACATCAACGGCGACGGCATGGTCACCTTCGGCGACCTCAACACGCTGCTGGGCAACTACGGCCAGTCCGCGGCGCCGGGCGCGCTGCCCGGCGATGCGGACTGCGACGGGACGATCGGGTTCCCCGATCTGAACCTGTTGCTGGGCTCGTACGGGCAGGCGTGCTGAGGCACGCGGACAAAGCGCGATGAACGGTGGGCGCTCGAGGCATCTCGGGCGTCCTTTCCATTCAACTCACTCCACCGTCACGCTCTTCGCCAGGTTCCTCGGCTTGTCCACGTCGTGCCCGCGCAGGACGGCGGCGTGGTAGGCGAGGAGTTGGAGCGGGACGACGGCGACCATGGGGCTCAGGCACTCAGGCACATCCGGGATGTAGAAAACGTCCTCGGCGTGCTTGCGGATCTCGTCGTCGCCCTCGGTGGCGACGGCGATGACGTGCCCGCCGCGGGCGCGGACTTCCTGGATGTTCGAGAGGACCTTGTCGTACTGGCTGCCCCTGTTGGCGATGAAGACGCAGGGCATGCCCTCGTTGATGAGGGCGATGGGGCCGTGCTTCATCTCGGCCGCGGGCATGCCCTCGGCGTGGATGTAGGAGATTTCCTTGAGTTTCAGGGCGCCTTCCAGGGCGGTGGGGTAGTTGTACCCGCGCCCCAGGAAGAGCCAGTTCTCGCGCTCGATGTACCGCGTGGCCACCTTGCGGATGTGGTCGGACTCTTCGAGCACGCGCCCGATGGCGTCGGGGATCTTCTCGAGGGCGTCGATGAGGCCCGCGGCCTGCTCGACGGACATGAAGCGCCGGCGCCCGATGAACATCGCGAGCATGGTCATCACGGCGACCTGGCCGACGAACGCCTTGGTGGAGGCGACCCCGATCTCGGGGCCGACGCGCAGGTAGACGCCGGCGTCGGTCTCGCGGGCGATGGTGGAGCCGACGGCGTTGACCACGCCCAGGGCGAGGGCGCCGCGGTCCTTGGCTTCGCGCAGCGCCGCGAGCGTGTCGGCCGTTTCGCCGGACTGGCTGACGGCGATCACGACGGCGCCTTCTTCGATGATGGGATTGCGGTAGCGGAACTCGCTGGCGTACTCGCACTCGGCCGGGATCTTGGCGAGTTCTTCGAAGAGGTACTCGCCGATCTTCGCGGCGTGGAGGGCGGTGCCCTGGGCGGTCAGGATGAAGCGCCGGGCTTTGACGAGTTCGCGGGCGTACTGGCCGACGCCGCCGAGGACGATGCGTCCCTCGCGCTTGTCGATTCGTCCGCGCATGGTCTGCTGGATCGCGCTGGGCTGCTCAAAGATCTCCTTGAGCATGAAGTGGGGGTAGCCGCCCCGCTCGATCTCCTGCAGTTCCATCTCCAGTTCGTGCACCTTGGGGGTGACGGGGACGTTGTCGATGGTGGAGGTGCGGAAGGAGTCCGGCGTGAGGCGGCACACCTGGTAGTCCTCGAGGGTCATCGCCTGCGTGGTGTGGGCGACGACGGCGGAGGGATCGGACGCGACGATGTGCTCGTCGGCGCCGATGCCGACCATCAGGGGCGAGCCCTTGCGCGCCGCGACCAGAACCCCCGGCTCCTTCTCGCAGATGACGGCGATGGCGTACGCGCCGGTGACTTCGCGCAGCGCGGCCTGGACCGCGGCCTCGAGGTCGCCGTCGTACAACTCGCCGATGAGCATGGTCAGGACTTCGGTGTCGGTCTCGGACTTGAAGACGTGCCCGCGCTCCTGGAGCCAGGTCTTGAGCGTTGAGTAGTTCTCGATGATGCCGTTGTGGATCAGCGCGATGCCGTGGCGGTCGTCGCGGTGGGGGTGGGCGTTAGGCTCGGTGACGCCGCCGTGAGTGGCCCAGCGGGTGTGCGCGATGCCGAGGCTGCCCATGAGCGGCTTGCGCTGGGTCAGCCGGTTCTCAAGGACCGAGACGCGCCCGACGGCGCGGACGACGTCGATGCGCCCGGAGGGCTCCAGGATCGCGACGCCGGCGGAGTCGTAGCCGCGGTATTCGAGGCGTTTGAGCCCTTCGATCAGGAGCGGGCAGCAGGGCTTGCTCCCGACGTACGCGACAATACCGCACATATCCCTACTCCTCGGGGGTTGAATCGGCCCTCTCGCGGGCGTCTCGGGGGCTGCACCCCACCAGTATCGGCAATGCTACGGGGCTCGTCCGCCGAACGTTCGGGCTGGGGCGGTTTCGGGCGGGAACGACGCAGAATGTTCGGGCTTCGTAAGATGAGGTGTGTCCGACCTGTGGGACTCACAACGCGAACGCGCCCGACGGGCGGCCGAGCCACTGGCCAGCCGAATGCGCCCTCGCACGCTCGAGGAGTTCAGCGGGCAGGAGCACATCGTGGGCGAGGGCCGCCTGCTTCCGCGGCTGATCCGCGCGGACCGTCTGACGTCGATCATCCTGCACGGGCCGCCGGGCACGGGCAAGACGGCGCTGGCGGAGGTGATCGCGAACGCGACGAAGCGTCGCTTTGTGCGGGAGAACGCCGCGAGCGTGGGGGTGAAGCGGATCCGCGAGGTGATCGAGGAGGCGGCGGCGCGTCTGGAGGCCAGCGGGGGGACGAACCGCACCGTGCTGTTCCTGGACGAGATCCACCGGTTCACGCGCGCGCAGCAGGACGTGCTGCTGGGGGACGTGGAGCGGGGCGTGATCACGCTGATCGGGGCGACGACGGAGAACCCGATGTTCGCGGTGAACTCGGCGCTGGTCAGCCGCAGCGCGGTGTTCCGATTGGAGCCGCTGACCGAGGCGGCGGTGATGCAGATTCTCCGGCGCGCCGTCGCGGACGCGGAGCGGGGTCTGGGCAGACTGCCCCTGACGGTGACGGATGAGGCGCTGGCGCACTGGGCGAAGGTCTCCGACGGCGACGCGCGCCGGGCGCTGACGGCGCTGGAGGTGGCGGTCCTGAGCGCGGGGGCCGGCGCCGGGCCGTTGGAGCATGTGACGATCGACCTGGCGACGGCGCAGGAGAGCATCCAGCGCAAGGCGATGGTGTACGCCCCGGACGGGGACGAGCATTACGACGCGATCAGCGCGATGATCAAGAGCGTTCGGGGCAGCGACCCGGACGCGGCGCTGTACTGGATCGCGCGGATGCTGGAGGCAGGGGAAGACCCGCGGTTCATCGCGAGGCGGCTGGCGATCCTGGCGAGCGAGGACATCGGCAACGCGGACCCTCGCGCGATCATGGTGGCGGAGGCGGCGTGGTCGCTGACCGAGCGGATCGGCATGCCCGAGGCGCGGATCACGCTGGGCCAGTGCGCGATCTACCTGGCGCTGGCGCCCAAGAGCAACGCGTCGTACCTGGCGATCGACGAGGCGCTGACGGACGTGCGCGAGGGGCGCACGCTGCCGGTCCCGATCTTCCTGCGCGACGGGCACAAAGCCGAGAGCATCGGGAGCGAGCGGCACGGGCGCGGATACGCCTACAGCCACGACGCCCGGCGCAACACCGACATCGGCGCGGTGACGGGGCAGGACTATCTGGGCGTGGAGCGGGAGTACTACAGGCCCGAGGGGCTGGGGGCGGAGGAGATGCTCAAGCGGCGGCTGGAGCAGGTCCGCGCCGCACGCCGCGCGTCCGAAGACGACGCAGACGCCGGGGCCGGGGGCGGGGCGTGAGCGGCGGCGCGGCGAGTCCTGCAGAGGCGGCGCGGCCGTGGTGGCTGACGGTCCTCGTATGGGTCGCCGGCACGGTGATGATCCTGCTGCCGCTCGCGCTGGTGACGACGGCGGTCCTGTGGCCGGCGGTCTTCCTTCGCGCCGCGTGTTTCGCGGTCGTCCCGGCGTTCCTGGCCATGTTCGCCCTGGGGGCGATTCTGATGAAGCCGGTCCCGGCGAAGGAGGGGGCCCGCGGGGGCGATGGCGCGGCGGGGAGCGGGGAATCGCGGGAATTCAGCGGGGACGGGGGCGGTTGATCGGAGCGGGACGGCTCAGAGGGCGACGCGGGCCCGGCATCGTGAGCCGCTAGACTGTTTGCCCCTCCCGAGGCGCCGCGGGCGTCGAGCGTTTCAGTTCAACGGATGCCAGACATGACTCAACTCCCCCTTCCCACCCCGTCCAAGCCCGCGCGTCGCTACATCCGCGATCTGGGCCCTGCGGAGCGATTCAGCGGCGCGTTCGCGATCGCCAACGCCCAGTTGGGCGCCACGCGCGCGGGCAAGCCGTACCTGCGCTGCCTGCTGGCGGATCGGACGGGCGACCTGCCGGCGCGGAAGTGGACGATCTCGGAGGAGGAGTTCTCGCGCCTGCCGACGGACGGGTTCGTGTGGGCCGAGGGCGAGACCCAGCCGTTTCAGGGCGAACTGCAGTTGATCGTTCAGGCCATCGACCCGATCGATCCGAGTCCGGATCAACTGCGAGACCTGGTGCCGTGCTCTGAGCGCCCGCCGGAGGAGATGTTCGCCGATCTGCGGCGGATCCTGGGCTCGCTCAGCCATCCCGCGGCGCAGGCCTTGGCGCAGACGTACCTGGCGGATGAAAACCTGATGTCTCTGTTCCTGCAGGCTCCCGCGGCCAAGGCGCTGCACCACGCCTTCCTCGGCGGATTGTGCGAGCACACGCTGCAACTGCTGAACCTCGCCGAGGCGATGCTGCCGCTGTACCCCAAACTCAACCGCGACATCGTGCTGCTGGGGCTGTTCCTGCACGACCTGGGCAAGACGCGCGAACTGTCGTGGGAGAAGGGCTTTTCGTACACCGATCGCGGCGAGTTGGTGGGGCACATCGTCGAGGGCGCGATCATGCTGCACGACAAGGCGCAGCAGGCGATGCGGGCCACGGGTGTGCGGATGCCGGGGTCGTTCATCACCGTGCTGCAGCACATCATCGTGTCGCATCACGGCGAGCCGCAGTTCGGCGCCGCGAAGATCCCCGCCACGCCCGAGGCGATCTTCGTCTCGCTGCTGGACAATCTGGACGCCAAGTGCAACATGGCGATCGGCGCGGCGAGGCCGGATCAGGCGCGGGCGTTTGATCTGGGTGGGAACTTCACCGAGAAGAACTGGGCGCTGAACACCAAGTTGTACCGGCCCGATCCGCTGGCGGAGGGCTGATGGGTCAGCGCCGCCACCACGCTTCGAGCGTGGCGTCGCAGGCGCCGCGGTAGAGGGCCCGCAGCAGGTCTTTGGGCAGCGCCTTGCCGGCCAAGCGCGGCGCCGACATGGCGTCGAAGCGTGCGGGGTCCACCATCATCAGGTCGGGATCGGCGATGGGCGATTCGCCGTCGTACGCCGTCTCGAACATCGTCCGCAGGGCCCAGTAGCGGCTGGCGTAGAGGTCGAACGCCTCTTCGCGCGTGCTCGCCTGCGCGGCGAACGTCGCGGCGGGCGTGCCGGGGGCGAAGTCCTTTCGAGGGGCCAGGTGCTGCTCCATGGTGACGATGTCGGAGCCGAAGAGGATGCGTCCGCGGTGTTTCTCGAGGAGCTCCAGCAGCGCCGTCCTCGGATGCTTGCTGATCTCCCGCACCATCCACTTGGTCGCGGAGGTGTCGAGCACGAAGTTCGGGTGGCGCGAGAGGAGGCCGTCCAAGAAGTGCAGGTCCTCGGGCCATCCGCCCATGTGGGCGAGGAGCCAGGGCTGCGTGTGCTCGTCGCCGAGCCGCTCGAGCGCGAGGTAGTGGTCCTGCTTGTGGAGGTACCTGGACGCATCGCCGTAGCGGGTGGCGAACCACGTGTCCGGGTCGGCGACATGGACCATGATCATCATGCCCAGTTCGCTCGCTAGGCGCATCTGGCGGCGGCGCCACTCGGAGTCGAGGTTGAAAAAGTCGGCGTCGCCGAAGTCCTCGCGGGCGATGTCGCGGATCCGCGGCGCCGTCCAGAACTTGACCATCCGGGAGTTGAAGCGCTCGCGCCACTCGGCGATGTCGTCGAGGAAGCCCTGCGTGTGCGCGTGCCGGCGGTCGGGGCTCATCCAGCGCGGCACGGCCACGAAGCGCACGTCGCCGTCCAGGGCGGCGCGGACCGCTTCGGCGTCCTCGATGCGCGATTGGGAGTAGACGGTGGTGACGCCGTAGAGGTCGCGGGCCTCGCGGTACACCTTGGCGGCCTCGGGGCCGTTGATGTGGGCGTGGGCGTCGATGATCGGCGTGGGCGGCGGACCGAGGCGGCGGGCCTCGGCGCGGTAGTCGAGCACGAGTCGGTTCGAGGCGGTGGGGGGTCGCGGGGCGGGCCGATCGGCGTGGCTCATGCCCGGGATGCTAGGGGGCGCGCGGCGGGGGTCCAGCGGCTTGGCTCGGCTAGCATGGTCCGTCGATGGACCGGCTGCGGCGCATCGTGAGGCCTCGCGACGCGCGCCCGAAGGGCGCGGAGTACCTCGCGCCGTATGAGATCGCGGCGAAACGGCACGGGCCGTCGTTCGAAGCGACGCTGTGGGCCAGCCGCGAAGCGCAGCGCGAGCGCTTTCGCGTGATCGCGGACATGGCGGACCTGAGCGGGCGCGTGCTCTTGGACGCCGGCTCGGGCTGCGGGGACCTGGCGCTGCACCTGCGGGAGGCGGCCGTGGTCCTGGCGCGGTACATCGGGCTGGAGGGGGTGGCGTCCGTCGCGCCGGCGGCGTGCTCGTGCGCCGTGCCGGGCGCTGAGTTCATTCAGGCGGATTTCGTGGCGGACCACAGCGTCTTTGCGCGGCTGCGTCCGGACGTGGTGGTGTTCTCCGGTTCGCTGAATACGCTGGACCAGCCCGACGCGCTGGCCGTGCTGGATCGGGCGTGGGCCGCCGTGCGCGGGGCGCCGTGCCTGGCCGAAGGCCGCAGCGCGGCGCTGGTGTTCAACTTCCTGAGCGACCGTTGCTCCGAGCGGCTGCGCCGGCAGGACTCAAGCCCGGCGAGGCGTTTCGACACGGCGGCGATGCTGGGCTGGGCGCTGGATCGGGCGACCGGCGTGCGGTTTCGGCAGGACTATCTGCCGGAGGGTCACGATGCGACCATCTGCATGCGTGTGGATGAGCGCGCTGCACGCTGATTCGGCGTTCGAGACGCCGGGGGCGAGGGCGTACGAAAGGTGACCGGGGGCGCGGTCGGGAGTATCCTGCCCTCCATATGGCCATCCTCGTCTTCCAGCATTCGGACATCGGCGGCCCCGGGCGCCTGGGCATGACGCTGCGCGACCACGGGCACAAGTTGCACATCGTCCGCCCGGACAAGGGCGAAGCGGTCCCGCCGGACCTGGACAACGTGGACGGCGTGATCGCGCTTGGCGGGCCTCAGAACGTCGATGAGAACCTCGGGTCCGGCGGCGCCAAGTGGCCTTGGATGGCGAACGAGATGACGCTCCTGAAGCAGGCGCACGAGCGGCATCTCCCGATCGTCGGCATCTGCCTCGGGCACCAGATGCTCGGCGCTGCGCTGGGGGGCGAGATCGCGCCGATGGCGCGGGGAGAGTATGGATTTCACACGGTGACGTTGAGCCCCGCGGGCCACACGGACCCGATTCTGGCGGGCGTCCGCTGGTCGATGCCCGCTTTCCAGACGCACGGGCGGGAAGTGGTGAAGGGGCCGCCGGGGGCGCAGATTCTGGCGTCGAGCAAGGCGTGCAAGGTGCAGGCGTTCCGGATCGGGCTGCGCTCCTACGGGTTCCAGTGGCACTTCGAGGCGGACCGCTCGGGGGTGGACGCCTTCCTGAAGAATGCGGCGGCCGGCCTGGCGGAATCGGGGATGTCGCCGGATCAGGCCGCGAAGCAGGCCGACGAGCAGTACGCGGAGTTCGCCCGGCTCTCGGACCGGATCTGCGTAAACATCGCTTCGCTTTTGACGCCCACGATGTGGCGCGAGACGGCGCGGCGCGACATGCCGGACGGGCCAGCGGCCATCACGGCCGTACGCTGAGGCCGTGGGCAGCCGTTTCACCATCCCGGTCCCGGACGACCTGGTGTTCGCCCGGGACCTGTGTTCTTACGGCTATTTCCTGCTGGCGCCGAACCGCTGGGATCCGTCGAAGCAGACGCTGACGCGCCCGTTCGACCTGGACGGGGGCGTCGCCACGCTGACGATCGGCCAGCCGGGCCCGGAGGGCGCGACTCTGGGCCGGAACGCGGACGGCCGGGCGTTGCTGGGGCTGGCCGGGGCGCCGCTGGCGGTGGTGGCGGACCGGGCCCTGAGCCGTCGGGAGAAGACCGAGGCGGCGGGGCTGATCGCCCGAATGCTGAGCATGGGGGACGGGGGTGTGGCGGAGTTCCACCGGATCGACCCTCGATGGGCGAGCGGGGGGCCTGGGCTGGGCCGCGCACGGCTGTCGCGGAGCCCCACGTTCTTTGAAGATGTCGTGAAGACGGTCACCTCCTGCAACGTGGCGTGGCCGAACACCGTGGGGATGAACCGCCGCCTTTGCGCGGTGGTCCACCCGGCGTTTCCCTCGCCGCAGAAACTGGCGCGGGTGCGGCCTTCGACGCTGCGGGCCCGTTGCGCCGTGGGGTATCGCGACGTCCGGCTGGTGCGGTTGGCGCAGATGGCGACGTCGGGGGAGTTGGATGAGCATTGGTTCACCGACCCGGCGAATGACGACCAGACGGTTTACAAGGCGCTGCTGGAACTTCCGGGGATCGGGCCTTACGGCGCCGGGAACATCATGCAACTCCTGGGGCGGTACTCGCGCCTGGCGATCGACACCGAGTCGGTGCGGCACGGGCGGGAGGTTTTGGGGCTCAAGGGGACGGACCGGGAGGTTCAGAAGCGGCTGGAGGCCCATTACGCGGGCTTTGGCGACCACCGGTTCCGCTCGTACTGGTTCGAGGTCTGGCGGTGGTACGAGGAGCGCCGGGGGCCGTCCTGGGCGTGGGACCCGGACGAGGTGGGCTCGTCGTTCACGGCGTCCAAGTTCCGCGCCGAGGGGTCCGGCGGCGCGCCGGGGGCTGGCGGGGCGCGCCGGCGGTCGTCGCCGGCGGGCGGCGCGAAAAGTCGGCGTTGATTCCCGGCGCGGGGGTCTATACTTCCCTTTGCTCCGACGGCGCGGGCGACGCGGCACGACAGCCGCGGCGACTCCGGCCCTGCCCGCACCCTCCATCCGAGAGGCGCACGCGCCGATGGCCACGATCGCCGGTCAGTCGATGAAGAACGCGTTCCTGCACGGGCGCTGGACGCCCGAAGACTCGGCGCGTCTGTACGGCCTGCCCGACTGGGGCCAGGGCTTCTTCCGAGTGAACGACAAGGGCCACGTGGTGGTCACGCCCACGAAGGAGCCGGCGCTGGCGATCGACCTGCTCGAACTGGTGCGGGGACTGCACGATCGCGGTCTGGGCGCGCCGGTGCTGGTGCGGTTTACGGACATTCTGCGTCGGCGGCTGGAGGAGTTGTCTTCGGCGTTCACGCGCGCGATCGCCGAGCACGACTACAAGGGCGGCTACAAGTGCGTGTACCCGATCAAGGTGAACCAGCAGCGCCACGTGGTCGAGGAGATCCGCGACCTGGGCGCGTCGCTGGGCTACGGGCTGGAGGCGGGCTCGAAGCCGGAACTGCTCGCGGTGCTGGGCATGAGCGAGAACCGGCCGGACATGCCCATCGTTTGCAATGGCTTCAAGGACGATGAGTTCATCGAGACGGTGATCCTCGCGACCAAACTCGGGCGGAACATCATCCCCGTGGTCGAGAAGTTCAGCGAACTGGAGTTGATCGTCAAGCACGCGCAGCGGTACGACGTGCGCCCGCAGATCGGCGTGCGGATCAAGATCGCGGCGAAGGGCTCGGGCCGGTGGGAGGGCTCGTCGGGGGTGCGCTCGAAGTTCGGGCTGTTCATCTCGGAACTGCTGACGGTTCTGGATTACCTGCGCAAGCACGACATGCTGGACTGCCTGCGGATGCTGCACTTCCACATCGGCAGCCAGATCTGCGACATCCGCAACCTCAAGAACGCGATCAACGAACTGACGCACATCTACACCGAACTGCGCCGGCTGGGGGCCGAGAAACTCGACATCATCGACATCGGCGGCGGGCTGGGCGTGGACTACGACGGCTCGCAGACGGCGTTCGACTCGTCGATGAACTACACGATCGCCGAGTACGCCGCGGACGTGGTGTACCGCATCAAGAGCGTCTGCGACGACGTGGGGGCGCCGCACCCGACGATCATGTCGGAGTCCGGGCGGGCGATGGTGGCGTACTCGAGCGTGCTGATCTTCGACGTTCGTGGCGCGACCTCGTTCGACGCGGCGCCGGAGCCGGACGAACTGGAGGCGGCGATGGCGGCCGAGCAGGAGGTGCCCCAGCCGGTCATCGACCTGATCCAGACGAGCCAGAACCTGACGGACCGGAACCTGATGGAGTCGTACCACGACGCCATGCAGGCGCGGGACGAGGCGATGAGTTTGTTCTCGCTGGGCTACATGTCGCTGCCGATGCGGGCGATCGCCGAGCGGCTGTTCTGGTCGGTGGGCCGGAAGATCCTCGACCGCGCCGTGAAGTTCAAGGAGATGCCGGAGGAACTGGACGGCCTGCCGGAGATCCTGTCGGACATCTACTTCGTGAACATGTCGATCTTCCAGTCGATGCCGGACTCGTGGGCGATCGATCAGTTGTTCCCGATCTGCCCGATCCACCGCCTGGACGAGGAGCCCACGCGCCGGGGCGTGCTGGCGGACATCACCTGCGACTCGGACGGGCGCATCGACAAGTTCGTGGACAAGCGCGACGTCAAGAAGGCGCTGGAACTGCACGCGCTGCGCCCGGACGAGCCGTACTACCTGGCGGCGTTCCTGGTGGGCGCGTACCAGGAGACGCTGGGCGACCTGCACAACCTGCTGGCCGACACGCACGCGGTGCACGTGACGATCGACGAGTCGGGCGAGTACTCGATCGACGAGGTCGTGCGCGGCGACACGGTGGCCGAGGTGCTGTCGTACGTGCAGATCGACCACAACGAACTGCGGCGCAACATGCGCCGCGAGATCGAGCGGGCCGTCCGCGCCAAGCGCCTGACCGTGGCGGAGAGCCAGTCGTTCCTCCGCTTCTACGAGGCGGGGCTGGACGGCTATACGTACCTCGAAGAGTGAACGACCGAACGGCCAGGGCCTCAGGGCCTCAGCGCCGCACGCAACCCCCCGACCGTCGAGACAGGGAGACCCGATCATGACCAGCAGCGGCAAGTGGACGAAGCAGGAACTGCTCTCTCGCCCGGTCGAGCATGTGGACATCACGCGCGTGGACGCCCGCGCGCTGGTGGACGGGATGCGCCACACGGCGTTCCAGGCGCGGAACCTGGCCCGGGCGGCGGACATCTACGGCATGATGCTCGCGGACAAGGACTGCGCGGTGGTGCTGACGCTCGCGGGCTCGATGGTGTCGGCCGGGCTCAAGAAGACCATCGTCACGCTCATCGAGAACAACATGGTGGACGCGATCGTGTCCACGGGCGCGAACATCGTCGATCAGGACTTCTTTGAGGGCCTGGGATTCCGGCACTACATGGCGCCGGGCTCGCCCGAGGCGCCGCCCGTGGACGACACCACCCTGCGCGACCTGGCCATCGACCGCATCTACGACACCTACATCGACGAGGACCAACTCCGCATCTGCGACGATGTGACCCGGAAGGTCTTCGACTCCTGCGCGCCCGGGGCCTACTCCTCGCGCGAACTGATCGACCAGATGGGCGCCTACCTGGCCGAGCATCACGCGAACATCCCCGGGATCGTGCTCGCGTGCCACAAGAAGCGCGTGCCGATCTTCGTGCCGGCGTTCTCCGACTGCTCCGCCGGCTTCGGCATCGTTATGCACCAGGTCGAGCGGCCCGAGCCCGGGACGCACGTGGCGTTCGACTCCGGCAAGGACTTCCGCGAACTAACACAACTGAAACTCAAGGTCAAGGACACGGGCCTGCTGATGCTCGGCGGCGGCGTGCCCAAGAACTTCGCGCAGGACATCGTCGTCGCCGCGGAGTTGCTCGGCCACGAGGCGCCGATGCACAAGTACGCCATCCAACTCACCGTCGCCGACTCGCGCGACGGGGCGCTCTCGGGCTCCACGCTCCGCGAGGCCTGCTCCTGGGGCAAGGTGGACGTGGTGCACGAGCAGATGGTCTTCGGGGAGGCGACCACGACGTTCCCGATCCTCGCGTCCGACGCCTACCACCGCGGACTCTGGAAGGGACGGCCGGCGCGGAAGTTCGCCGACCTGCTCGATCAGCCCGTCGTCGCCCGCTGAACAACCGAAATGGTGACCGCCGCCCCAGCCAGGCCGACCGGGGGCCCCGCCGGCGCCCCCGCGCGGCCAGCGCCGGGGCGCGCCATCTCCGCGCTCGCGCCCGTCCGGGCCTGCCTGCGCACGCGCTCGCTGTATCCCTTCGTGCTGCGGTGGTTCGCCTCGATCGAGCCGAGCCGGCGCGGCCAGACGCGAGTGCTGGACATGCCTGCGGGCTCGGGCGTGCTGAGCGCGCCGCTCAGCGCCGCGGGATTTGACGTGGCGCCGGCGGACCTTTTTCCCGAATACCTGGAAGGGGCGGAGGCCCGCCATTCGGGCCGGGGAGTGGTGGAGGCGTTCGAATCGGAGACGGGCGTGCGGCTCGACGCGGACATCCGGGGGGCGCTGTTCGGGGATTCGGACCCGAAGCGCGTCGGGACGCTGCGTGCGGCCGCGGCGGACATGGAGGCGCCGCTGCCCTTTGCCGACGGTTCGTTCGATGTGGTCCTGTGCGTGGAAGGCATCGAGCACGTGATGGACCGGCACAAGACGCTGCGCGAATTGCGCCGGGCGCTGAGGCCGGGCGGGCGCCTTCTCATCACTACGCCCAACCTGCTCTCGATCCGCGCCCGCATCGCCTATGCGCTGGCGGGCCAGCGGGCGCTCAAGTCGTTCATCGACGAGCACACCTCGGTGTGGGGCCGCTCGCCCGACGGGACGCGGACATACCACGGGCACGCGTTCCTGATCTCGTACTACCAACTCCGCTACTCCCTGCACCACTGCGGGCTGCGGATCCGGGCGCTGCACCGCTCCAACTGGAGCCCGAGCAGCGTGCTGCTCGCGCCGCTCGCGCTGTTCATCTGGCTGGGGACGGTGAGCGCGCAGCGGCGCGCGGTGCGCAAGTTCGAGCGCCTGCGCCGGGAGGGCGCCATCCCGCCGGACGCTGAGGCGCCGTACCGGGAGATGCTGCGCCACGTGATGTCCGGGGCGTTGCTCTTCAATGCCACGCTGATCGTTGAGGCGGAAGCGGTGCGGGACTCGGGCGCGTGAGCGTTCGTCAGCGGGGTTGGAACAAGTGCTTGCGCGCGAACCACGCGGTGTCCCAGACGTAGCGCTCGAGGGCGATGCGCCGCGCGGCCTGCCCCTTGGCGAGGCGTTCGCCGGGCGAGGCCGCGAGGCGGGCCATCGCGCCCGTGAGTTCCTCGTCGCTGCGGAACACCAGCCCGGCGCCGTCGCGGACTTTCTCGACCAGTGGCGGCAGGTCGCTGACGATGGCGGGCAGCCCGGTGAGCATGGCCTGCACGAGCGCCTGCGAGAAGGTCTCGCCGGGGTCGCTGGGGACGAGGCAGACGTCCATTTCGCGGAGGAGCGCGGCGATCTCGTCCACGCTGCGCCAGCCGTAGGCGGTCACGCCCTCGCCGAGGTTCTGAGGTGGAGCGGGGTAGCCGGCCAGGTGCAGTTCGCAGCGTGCGCGGACGTCAGGGGGCAGGCGGTGGAAGGCGCTGATGGCGCGGTCGGCTCGCTTCATCGCGGTGTCGAGTTTGCCCACGACGACGAATCGCGTCGGCGCGTCGATCGGACGCGGCGCGGCCGGGGGATGGAACCGCTCGGCGTTGGGCACGCCGTAGCGGACGGTGACGCGGCATCCGGGCTCGCCGGCGAAGGCGGCGCCAATCTGCGGGTTGACGGCGACGACATCAATCGGACGGCCTCGGAGGGAGCGGAGGAACGGGGCACGCGGGGGCCGGTGCGCGATCAGCGCGACGTGCGCGCAGCGGGGGCGGATCAGCCGGGCGGCGGTCCCCAGGCCGTTGCCGACGTTGCCGAGCAGGAGGGCGTCGAAGCGGCGTCCCACGAGGCGCGGAGCCAGGGTCAGGCCGTTCCACAGGGGCTTGAATAGGTTCGGCGTGTACAGGGCTTCGGGCATGGCCCCGGCCAGGTGGCGTTCAAGGCGGCCTTTCCAGGAATGCTCGGCGCCGATGGTGACGCGCACGCCGAGTTCGACGAGGCGGCGCACGAGGAGCAGGTCGAAGACCTCGACGCCGCGGATTTCCTTGTGCATCCGGCGCGCGAGGAAGCAGGGCGTGAGGAACAAGGCGGATCTGCCCTCGAACGCTTCGCCGTTCATGCGACGCGATCCTAACGTGGAGCCGCGGTCGCCGACGCGCGGGCGGCGGGGGCGGTACCATGCGGGTCCGAGAGGTCCGGACCCACGCATGAGCACCCAGAGCATCCGCACGCTGCTGTCGGGCATCGTCGATTACGCGGGGCTTTTTCCGCCCGCGAAGTTGGACATGGCGCCCACGGTCCGCAATTACGCGGCGCACCGAGCCGGCCGGCACGCATGGATGCTGGGGAGGCTGGTGTTGCCGACGGCGCGGCTCGGGGAGTGCGCCGAGGCGATCGAGCGGCTGTGCGAATCGCCGGGGCCGGAGGAGGCCTGGGGCGGGGTCTGGCGGATCACGGCGCTGGTGGCGGGCGCCGGCGAGCGCGACAAACTCCGGGCCGATCTGGACGCGGCGCACGCGTTCAACGACCGCTACGCCCCCGCGGATGATGAGGCCGAGCCGGTGGACGATGGCGAAGCGCCGCTGCCCCGCGCCGGCATGCCCGCGCTGCTCGTCGATTGCATCGAGACCAAGGCGGACAACCCGAACCACATCGACAGCGCGCTGCACGTCATCCCCGAGGGGCTGCAGGCGTTCTTCGAGATCCCCATCGACCGCGACCCGCGGGGCCTGGTGACCGCGCTGGCGGGCGAGCCCGGCGTTGGCGCCAAGGTCCGAACCGGGGGCGTGACGCCCGAGGCGTTCCCGACGGTGGAGAACCTGGCGCGGTTCATCGGCGCGTGCGCCGCGGCGTCGACGCCCTTCAAGGCGACGGCCGGGCTGCACCATCCGCTGCGGGCCGAGCATCGACTGACCTACGAGCCGAACCCGCCCCGCGCGACGATGTTCGGGTTTTTGAACGTGTTCCTGGCCGCAGCGCTGGCGCAGGCGGAGCACGGCCCGCCCGGCGCGCTCGCGGCGATGCTGGACGAGTCCTCCGCTGACGCGCTTCGGTTCGGGGATCTGGGCGTGGCGTGGAAGTCGGTTCGTCTGGACAACGCCCGTCTCGCCCGCGCCCGGGAGACGCTCGCCCTTTCGTTCGGCTCCTGCTCGTTCGAGGAGCCGGTTCAGGACCTTCGCGCCATGGGCCTTCTCGAATGACCGCACACAAGACGCTCGATCCGACGAACGACCCCGCGCTGCGATCCTGGATCGACGGCGCCAACGACGCGCACGCCGATTTTCCCATCCAGAACATCCCGTTCGGGGTGTTCCGGCGCGCCGGGACGAAGGAGATCGCCCGCTGCTGCACGGCCGTCGGCGGGACCGTGATCGACCTGTCGGCGCTGCACGAGTCGGGCCTTTTTGAGGGCTCCCTGATCGCCGGGCAGAACGTGTTCGCGCTGCCGACTCTGAATGAGTTCATGGCGATGGGCCGGCCGGCCTGGCGGAGCGCGCGGGAGCGGATCATCGAGTTGTTTCTTGAGGGTTCGTCGAAGGTGCGCGACCACGCGGCGCTGCGGGAGCGGGCGCTGGTCCCCCTGGCGCGTGCGGAGATGCTGCTGCCCGCGGAGATCGGCGACTACACCGACTTCTACGCGAGCGTGCACCACGCGACGAACGTGGGCTCGATGTTCCGCCCGGACAACCCGCTGCTGCCGAACTACAAGCACGTGCCGATCGGCTACCACGGCCGGGCGTCGAGCGTGGTGGTGAGCGGGAGCCCGGTGCGGAGGCCGCTGGGGCAGACAAAGGCCGACGACGCCGCGGCGCCTTCGTTCGGACCCTCGCGCCTGCTCGATCACGAGTTGGAGGTGGGGTTCTTTGTGGGGCCGGGCAATCGTCTTGGCGAGCCGATCGACATCGACGCCGCGCCGGACCACATTTTCGGTGTGTGCCTGGTGAACGACTGGTCGGCACGGGACATCCAGAAGTGGGAGTACCAGCCGCTGGGGCCGTTCCTGGCGAAGAACTTCGCGACGACGGTTTCGCCGTGGATCGTGACGCTCGACGCGCTGCGCCCGTATCGGCTCCCGGGCCCGTACCGCGCGGAGGGCGACCCCGCGCCGCTGGCGTACCTGACGCCGACCCTGAAAGACGAGGCTTGGGCGATCGATCTGACGCTGGAGGTCCTGATCGCGTCGGTGAAGATGCGGGAGAAGGGCCTGGCGCCGGCGCGGGTGAGCATCGGCTCGTTCCGGGACATGTTCTGGACGATCACGCAGATGCTCACGCACCACGCGAGCAACGGCTGCAACCTTCGCCCGGGCGATCTCATGGCGTCGGGCACCGTGTCGGGCACGACGAAGGAATCCCGCGGCTGCATGCTGGAGCGCACGTGGCGCGGGAGCGAGCCGATCGCGCTGCCCACGGGCGAGTCGCGGAAGTTCCTCGAGGATGGGGACGAGGTCATCATCCGGGGCTGGTGTGAGAACGGGACGGCGAGGCGGATTGGGCTGGGCGAGTGCCGGGGCGTGGTGACGCCGGCGCCGACCTCGTCGCGCTGAAGGGTTTATGGACAAGGCTGCTCCAACAGTTCGGCCGGCTGACCCGACGGCGCTGGCGGCGACGTGGATCGATTCGCCGGTGGGGGCCCTTCTGGCCGTCGCTCACGGGCGGGCGCTGGTCCTGCTGGAGTTCCACGACCGGCGGGCGCTGGCGCGGGAGATGGGCGACGTCGAGCGGCAGTTCGGAACGTCGGCGCCCGAGCCAACGGACGCGGCGCACCCGATCCTCGACGTCGTGCGGGCGCAGTTGTCGGAGTACTTCGACGCCAGGCGTGCGACGTTTGATGTGCCGCTGGACCTCCGGGGCTCGGCGTGGGAGCGGAGCGTGTGGGAGCAGTTGCTGCTGATCCCGTGCGGCCAGACGCGCTCGTACGAAGATGTGGCGCTCGCGCTGCAACGCCCGGGCGCGCAGCGGGCCGTGGGGCTGGCGAACGGCCGGAACCGCATCGCCATCGTCGTGCCGTGCCACCGGGTGATCCAGAAAGACGGCGGCCTGCGCGGCTACGGCGGGGGGCTGGAGCGTAAGGCGTTCCTGCTGGACCTGGAGCGGTCGATCACCGGCGCTTCACTCTGGTGAGCGTGCGGCCCATCAATATTTTGATTCGGGCTTGACTCCCCCGGAATCGGCGCCATGATTGCCCCCTCAAGAGGTTCCCATGCGCCACGATCAACCCATGATGAGACAAGCCGAAGGAGCGAAACGCTCCCTCGGCGGTCGTGCGCTTGCGATGGGCCGCGGCGTCAACTGACGCTGCTCCCTGCGGGGCTCTGAGTTCTTCCATATCGCGTTGTTCTGGTTTCCCTCTGTTTTCTGGAGGTTGTCATGGCTGACGCCTACTCCATCACGTCCGTGCGCACGCTCGCGCCCGAGGATGTCGCGCCGGGCCAGTTCGTGGCCGCGGTCTACCGCGTGTACGAGCGCCCCGCGGGCTCGTGTTATGACGATTCGATCGCCAGCCGCGAGGTCGGCGTGCTGCGTTGCCGCCTGAAGGCGGACGACGGCCCGTACCGCGTGCTCGAGGTGTGCCTGCCGTTCGTGCTGGTGGAAGACCAGCACGGCGACAAGTCGCAGATCGACACGCGCGACACGACGCTGGCGCGTCTCTCCGACGCCTATGGCCAGCGTGCGTTCGCCAAGTCCCGCGACGACGCGCCGGACCTCACCGACTTCCAGAAACTCCGCGCCGAGGCGCTGCGCCACATCGGCGTGGAGTGACGGATTGAGCGCCCCCCGCCCGGCCCAAAGGCCGGGTGGGGGCTTTGAAGTTTGTCCAAACGCCGCCCTTCCGGGGACCCTTCCTCATCTCACAAATTCCCCCGCCGCTCCTGCTCATGCTCCAGCGCCTCGAACAGCGCCTTGAAGTTGCCCTTGCCGAAACTCTGGCTCCCGCGGCGGCAGATGATCTCGAAGAACAACGTCGGGCGGTCCTGCAGGGGCTTGGTGAAGAGTTGGAGGAGGTAGCCCTCGTCGTCGGCGTCGACGAGGATGCCCAGGTCCTTGACCTTCTGGTGGTCTTCCTTGACCGGGGTGTGACCGTGGGCGGTGAGCATCTTGTTCACGCGGTCCCAGACCTGGGTGTAGTAGGTTTCGGGGATCGCGAGGAAGTCCACGCCGCGCCGGCGCAACTCCGAGATGCTGTGCAGTTCGTCGTCCGTTCGCAGCGCCAGGTGCTGCACGCCCGGCACGTTCTTGTGCCAGTCGAGGTACTCCTGCACCTGGCTCTTCTTTTTCCCCTCGGCCGGCTCGTTGATGGGCATCTTGATCAGGTTGTTGCCCGAGGCCATCACCTTGCTCATCAGCGCCGAGAACTCCGTCGAGATGTCGGCGTCATCGAAGTGCTTGAACATCGAGAAGCCCAGCACCTTCTCGTACCACTCCACCCAGCGGTTCATGCCGCCGAGTTCGACGTTGCCCACCAGGTGGTCCACGAACTTCAGGCCGCAGGGATGCTTGAGGTTGTAGTCGTTCAGCGCGAACTGCGGCACGCGCTTGAAGTAGGGGGCGAACGTTCCGCCGGTCTTCAACTTGTCGTAGGCGTAGCCGCCGCGGCGTTCGACGAAGGAGTGGACGCAGCGCCCGTAGGTCTGGATCGACGCCACCACGACGGACCCGTTCTCGTCCTTGATCTCCGTCGGCTCCATCGCCGACTTGCCGCCGTTCTTCACCGCCTGCTTCCATGCGGCCTCGGCGTTAAAGACGGTGAAGGCGACGTCCTTGACGCCGTCGCCGTAGAGCATGCACTCCTTCGCGGCGGGGTGGTCGTCGGTCAGCGCCGTCTCCAGCACGAAGCGGATGTTGCCCTGGGTCAGGAGGTACTGGGCGCTCTTCCGCCAGCCGGTGGTCAGGTCCGCGATCTGTTCGACCTGGAACCCGAAGCACTGGGCGTAGAAGTAGGCCGCCTGTTTGGCGTTGCCGACGTAGAACCGGACGTGGTCCACGTCGATCAGGGTCAGAGGGTCGGTGTTCTGCGGGGCGGCGGCGGGCTTGCTGGCGAAGGTGGTCATCGGACGGGCCTCCAAGGGGTCGCGGGAGCATGGGCCCGTCGCGCGGGGCATCGCGGCCCGGCGCGGGGTCCACCGACGCCATTTTAGCCCCCTCCGGGATCGGCCGATCGGCGCTCAGGGACGGGGCGCCAGCGCGGCTCCCGTCGCGAACAGGACGATGAAGAACACCCAGTAGAGGACCGAGAAGCAACTGAAGATCAGGCCGACGATCCCCAGGATGCGCCCCGCCACGGTGAGCGAGTAGCCCTCGCGGTCAATGCGGCCGTCGTTCATCGCCTCCAGGTCGTTCCCACCCCAGGCCATCGCGAGCAGCGCAAGGATCAGGCCGACCAGCGAGCAGCCGGAGAGGAGAAGAGACAGCAGCCCGATCGTGAACACTTTGGGGCCGCGGTGGACCAGCACGTCGACGCGCGGAGAATGGAACGATTCAGGGTTGTCTTCCAATGGGGACACCTCCATGGTCGGGACGCTATCGAAGGGCCGCGGCGGACGGAATCCCCCCACACCCCCCGCGAGGGGGGTGGCCCGGGGCGCTATCGTCCCAGCCGTGACCACCGATCCGCATCCCCCGGCCCCCGCATCTCCCCCCGCTCCGGGCGCGGCCCCCAGGATCGCGCTCTTCCGGCGGTTTACTCACTTGAGGAATGCGTGGCAGGTGATCGTCACGGCGTTCAGCGGGTACGCGCGGCATCGGTGCCCGCAGATGGCCGCGGCGATTGCGTTCTACACCATCTTCTCGCTCGCCCCGACGCTGCTGATCGTGGTGGCGGTGGCGGACAAGGTGTTCCGCCAGCGGGAGGAGGGCCGGACGGCGTTGATCGCGCAGTTTGAGGCGCTGGTGGGCCCCGAGGGCGCGGCGCAGGTCGAGGCGATGATGTCGCGGGTGAGCACGAACTGGGGCGGCCTGGTTCCCACGATCATCGGCGCGGCGACGGTGTTCATCGGCGCCACGGCGGTGTTCAGCCAGATCCGGCTGGCGCTCAACGTGGTGATGGACGCTCCGACCCCGCCGAAAGTGACGCTGCGGACGTTCTGGAAGGTGCTGGAGACGCGTCTGCTCTCGCTGGCGATGGTGCTGGCGATCGCGTTCCTCCTGCTGGTGTCGCTGGCGCTGAGCGCGTTCCTGGCGGGGCTCTCCAAGTGGGCGAACAGCCACCTGCCGATCCCGATCAATTTCCTGCAGGTGACGAACTTCGTCGTGCCGCTGCTGGTGATCACGTCGCTGTTCGCGGCGATGTTCAAGGTTCTGCCCGGGGTGAAGATCACGTGGCGGGACACGTGGGTGGGCGCGTTCATCACGGCGCTGCTGTTCAGTCTGGGCAAGTTCCTGGTGGGGATGTACATGGGGCGGAGCACGACGGCGAGCGTGTACGGCGCCGCGGGGTCGGTGATCATCATCCTGCTGTGGGTGTACTACTCGGCGCTGATTTTCC
>JACVCK010000199.1 GCA_016742055.1 Phycisphaerales bacterium | reverse complement strand
GACCAGCCCCCCGCCGTCCCAGCCCGTACAGTCCCCCCATGCCCGTCGCCTTCCACCACCACCAACTCCCCAACGGCCTGACCATCGTCGCCGAGGCCGACCCCGACGCCCACACCGCCGCCGCGGGCTTCTTCGTCCGCACCGGCGCCCGGGACGAGGCCCCGCCGGTCATGGGCGTCTCCCACTTCCTCGAACACATGATGTTCAAGGGCACCGACCGGCGCAGCGCCGAGGACGTCAACCGTCAGTTCGACGAACTCGGCGCCAAGTACAACGCCTACACCACCTCCGAGGTCACCTGCTTCTACGCGCAGGTCCTCCCCGAACGGCTCGACGCCGCCTCCGAGATCCTCGCCGACATCCTCCGGCCCGCCCTGCGCGACGACGACTTCACCACCGAAAAGGGCGTCATCCTCGAAGAGATCGCCATGTACAAGGACCAGCCCTTCTGGACCCTGTACGAACGCGCCATGGAGGAGCACTACGCCGCCCACCCCCTGGCGCACCGCGTCCTGGGAACCACCGGCACCGTCGGCGCCCTGACATCCTCGCAGATGCGCGAGTACTTCACCTCCCGCTACTCCGCCGACAACACCACTCTCGCCCTCGCCGGGCGCCTGGACTTCGACCACGCCGTCCGCCACATCGAGGCCCTCTGCCACGCCTGGCAGACCACGCGCCCCCAGCGCGACGTCGCGCCGCCCGCCCCGCCGCGCGGCGCGTCGTTCACCCTGGAAGACGAAAAAGTCACCCGCGCCTACTGGCTCATGATCTCCCCCGCGCCCTCCGCGCAGGACCCCCGCCGCTACGCCGCCATGATGCTCGCGCAGGTCCTCGGCGGCACCGACAACTCACGGCTCCACTGGGCCCTCATCGAGACCGGCGTCGCCGAAGAAGCCCAGGCCGCCTACGACCCCCGCGACGGCTGCGGAGACACCTTCGTCTTCGCCAGCGGCGACCCCGAGCGCGCCGACGAGATCGTCGCGGCCGTCAACCGCGAGATCGACAACCTCGTCCCGAGCCTCACGCCCGACGACCTCCAGCGCCTGCGCAACCGCCTGGCCACCGGCGTCACGCTCGCCGGCGAGCGCCCCGGCGGACGCATGCAGCGCATCGGACGGCAATGGATCTACAACCGCGCCTACCGCACGCTCGAGGAAGAACTCGAAGCCATCAACGCCGTCACCCTCGACGACCTCCGCGAGGTCAGCCGCGCGTTCCCCATGAACGTGCGCACCGTCGGACTGCTCCGGCCCAAGCCCGCCTGATCGAGCGCTTCAGCGCGCCGGCGAAGCGTCCGTCTCCCGCGCGATCGACGCCAGCGTCTTGCGCAGGTCCTCCGTCGCCGCCTCGTTCGAGGAGCGCCAGAGTTTCTTCGCCGCGAACGGCAGCGGCAGCGCCGTCAGCGGGATGTACCACCACCACGTCGGAATCCAGTTCTGCGCCGGCGGGTAGTACGTCAGCAGCATCGAGTCCATCAGCCACACGCCCGGCCACACCGTGAAGAGACTGATGAGCACGAACGCCAGCGGCATCCCCGGCAGCAGGCGAACCCGCAGCGTCGCCTCGCTCCCCGAGCCGGCGCCGGCCGCCGAGCCCTCCAGCATCCGGTCGAAGTTCCCGCCGTACAGGCGCACGCGGAACGTTCCGCTGCCAGGGTCCGCGTGAAAGCCCGGCAGACGGCCGCGGCGCGCCGCCACATCCAAACGCTCCACGAACGCCCGCGGCGCCAGCGCCGATCGAAGCGTCGGAATCTCGTTCAAACGGCACGCATCCACCCAACCCGGGGACGCAGCGCCGCCCGCGCGATCGTTTGAGGGAACGACCTCCTGCGACGACCCGGTCTGTGCCGTGACTCCTGCCATGCGTTCGGGGGACTCCCTGCGTCCCCCCCAGAGACTAACAACCTGAACCCGCTTGCTTCTTCCGCAACTGGGGACAGTCTGTCGGGTGGGCCCGCACGTCCGCGGCGTGCCTAAAAAGAACCCGCACATGGATACGAGCGCGAGGGCCAGCCCGTTCCCCCATCTTCGGCTCATTCGAGCCCCGGAACAGGCCCCTCAGCCCGCCCAACGCTTATCGGACGACCGGTCCCCCCTCGCCGCCCTCCAGCGGGTCGCCGAAGAAAACCGGCGCGCCGCCCGTATGGCCGCCGGAACGCCGCCCAACGCTCCGGACGATCCGCTCCGAATCCTCGCCGTACGCACCGCCGAATGCCTCGACGGCGGGCGAGCCGCGATCCTGCGCCCCGAGCGGCGCCGGCGCCTGCTCCGCATCGCCCACATGCTCGGCGTCGGGCAGTTCGACGCGCACCTGGTCTTCGCGATCGTGCAGGACAACGCCCGCCGCGGCGCTGCACCCGACGCGGCCGTGAAGGACCCGCGCCTGAACATCCTCGCGCCCCCGGCGCGCCGGACACGCAATGGCGCGTGGCTGTGGATCGTTCCGCAGATGCTCGCCGCCCTCGCGATCGGCGCCGTCATGCTGCTCGCGATGATCCGCTGGCTCGGCGGCTGACCCGGCCCGCGCCGCTCAGCCCCGCAACGCCCACTCCTCCCAAGACCGAAGGAGCGCCCGCATGATCGAGATCGGCGACCCCGCCCCCGACTTCAACCTCCACGATCAGGACGGGCGCGCCCACTGTCTGGGCGACTACGCCGGCGCGCCGCTCGTCCTGTACTTCTACCCCAAGGACGACACCAAGGGCTGCACCGACGAGGCCTGCCAGTTCCGCGACGCGCTCCCCCGCTTCCGCAAGGCCGACGTCGCCGTGCTCGGGGTCAGCCCCGACGACCTCGCGTCCCACGCCGCGTTCGCCGCGAAGCACAAACTCTCCTTCCCCATCCTCTCCAACCCCACCCAGGACGTGCTGCAGGCCTACGGCGTGTGGCAAACCAAGTCGATGTTCGGCCGTCCGTACATGGGCGTCGTGCGCACCACCTACCTCATCGACGCCCACGGCCGCGTCGTGCGCCGCTGGGACAACGTCGAAGTCCCCGGGCACGCCGACGAGGTCTTCGAAGCGGTGCGCGACCACCTCGCAGCGCTGGCGCCCGACGCTGAATCCAAGCCCCTGCGCCGCGTTCCGACGAAGCCCTCGAAGCCGAAGAAGCGGTCCCCCCGCGACCACTGAATCAGGCCGCACTCCCGCGCGACCGCTCGCGACGCAGCGCGCCCCAGAGCCGGATCGCGCCCCATCCCGCGACGATCACCGCGAGGATCGGCACGAGCCACGACATCACCGGCCGGATCACCGAACGCTCCACCAGCCCCGCCGTCTGCACCAGCATCGGCTGGCCGTCGGGGCCCACGATCACGTCCGTCTGCCCTTCCAGCAGCGTGTCCGCGTGCGTCGCCAGCAACGCGCCGGCGCCGGCGATCAGGAAGAACTTCGGGTGCTTGTCGAGGAACGCCGCGGCCTTGGCGGGCTGCGACGAGATCACGTGCAGCACGCCGCGCCGCTCCGCCGCCGGCAGCGCCGCGATCGCGTCCGCCTGACGCGTCACCGCCATCGCCTGGTTCGTGCTCAGGGTCCGCGAGAGTTCGACGCCCTCCGCGCCGAGTTTCTGCACCAGCGGCGTGCCCACGCCCGGGTGCCGCGCCGCGGCCTCGAGCGCATGAGGCCCGAACCGCGCCGTCAACTGCGCCAGGGCCTCGCCCTCGCCCTCCCGCGCCAGCGCCCGCAGCGCCGGGCCCACCAGTTCCGGCGCCGTCTGCTCCACCGCCTCGATCACCGGGCCCGACGCGCCCGCGGGCAGCCGACGCACCGCGCGCACCGCGTCCAGCCCGTGCCGCTGCGCCAGCGCCGCGGCACGGCGCATCGTCGCCTCGCCCGACTCCGCCGCCACGCGCTCGAGCGCCTCGCGCACCGCCGCTTCCCCGCCAAACTCCGCCAGTTCGCGCGATAGCGCCTCCGCGCCCTCCACGCCGGCGCGCCTGGAGAACTTCTCCACCAACTCCCGGGCCGCGGCCCGTGCGGCCGCGCCCCCCTGCGCCCACGCGCCCGCTCCGGACATCGCCACGCTCAGGATCACCGCCGCCAGCGCCGTGCGCTTCATCGTGTCGCCTCCGTCCACTTGGCCAAGGCCGCGCTCCGCTGCGCGTCCGCCGCGTTCTGCACCGCTTCCTCGAGCGCCGCCCGCAGCCCGCGCTGCCCCGGCGCGCCCTCGAGCATCGCCGCCTCGAGCCCGTCGAGGTACGCCAGCAGTTCTCGCTCGAGTTTGTCCCGGAACGAATCCGTCATCTTCCAATCAATCACCGCCCCCACCGCGATCCCCGCGCCCAGGCCGATCGCCACGCCC
>JACVCK010000198.1 GCA_016742055.1 Phycisphaerales bacterium | reverse complement strand
AGCAGGAGTTCCGGCTCCATGGCGAGCGCCCGGGCGTCGATGGTGGTGGCGCCGCTGACGACGACGTCGTCGTGGAAGTAGCCGAGCCCGTCGATGATCACGTCGCCGCTCCAGGTCGATGGCGAGAAGAAGTTGACGGCGTTGAGGAAGTCGTCGGTCTCCGCGACGAAGTGGCCGCCCTGGACGGTGACGTCGCCGAAGAAGCGCAGGACGGAGCCGGCGCCGAGATGGTAGTTCCCGCCGCGGATGGCCACCTCGCTGGTGTGCGTGCCGAACGTGGCGTGTCCGCCCTGCTCGAGTTCGACATGGAGCGACGGCAGGAGGTCGATGGAGGTGGAATCGACGTTGATCGCCGCGACAGGTCCGAGCACGTGGATGTGGCCGCCGAGCGAGACGGGGCCGCCGGTGATGCGTGAGGCGTTCAGGCCGCTGACGCCGCCGAGGGCCAAGATGTGGCTGTTCGCGTCGGCGGTCCAGCCGCCGGAGAGGTTCATATAGAGGTCGGAGCCGCGGGCGAGGGTGATGGCGCCGCTGAAGGAGTCGGCGAGCGAGGTTCCGTTGATGTGCAGCGCGACGCCGCCGGGCGCGGACAGGTCGAGCGCGCCGTCGCCCGAGAGGCCGTCGAGGTCGTAGAGGCCGCCGCCGAGTTGGCGAAGCCACATGCCGTTCCCGTCGGCCCCCCGGATGACGCCGTCGTTGCGGAGCGTGACGCCGGCGCCGAGGAAGTCGAAGTACCCCACGCCGCCGACGCGCGTGCCGGCGCCGAGCGTCGCCATGCCCTCGACCCGTGCGAAGGCCTGGCCCACGAAGTCCATTCGCGCGCCGGCGCTGAGCGTGAGATTGGCGGTGCGGAAGGACTCGCCCTTGACCGGCTCGACGAGGATGCGCGAGGCGAACGTCTGCTGTGTGCCGAACGGGCCCGGAACGATGTTGGACCCGGAGACGAGTGTGTCGCCCGTGACGTCGAAGTAGCCCTGATTCGTCCGGAGCGTCATGCCGTCTGTGATCGTCAGGTCGGCGACGGTCACCGAGGAGAAGGGGTTGATCCATACGGTGGAGTTCTGCACGCCGACCAGACTTCCCAGACGCGCGTGCGCGTCGTCGGGCGGCGTGGCGCCGCTCAGCCAGTTGCCGGAGTTGGACCACGCTCCGCTCAGGGCGTTCCAGTGCCAGTTCGCCGCCGCGGCCGGGGCGGCCAGCCCCGCCGCGCCCAGCAGCGCCGCGGCCCCGAGGTGCGGAAAGACGCTGTTCCTGGTCGTGTTTGCTCGCTTGTTCATGATCCGTTCTCCGCTGACAGGTTCCGGTCGATGGGCGACGGCGGCGTCCGCCGTTCGAAATGCCCTGTGTGATCAGGACGCGGAGAACGGGGGCGGATCGCGCCAGGCCGATTTGTTCGCTTTCCCCGGGGGCCGCGGGGCCCGGCCCCTCACCTCATCAGCGCCTGCAGGCGCTCGATCCGTTTCTGCATCGGCGGGTGGGTGC
Source organism: Phycisphaerales bacterium (assembly GCA_016742055.1). Classification (GTDB taxonomy): domain Bacteria; phylum Planctomycetota; class Phycisphaerae; order Phycisphaerales; family UBA1924; genus JACVCK01. Next base: position 2,864 of record JACVCK010000198.1, on the reverse strand, counting down.
TGAAGGCGGTGTTGAGGTTCTGGTGGGCGTGCATCTGGTTCTTGAGGGGGTTGGCGATGAAGAGGTGGGCGATGGCGCGGTTGGCGCCGGGGAGCGGGCGGGAGCAGTTCTGGAGTTTCTGGAGCGCGCCGATCAGGCCCTCGGGGTAGCGGGTGATCTCGACGGCGCCGGCGTCGGCGAGGTACTCGCGCTGGCGGCTGAAGGCGAACTGGATGAGCATCGCCAGCGGCGCCGCGATGAGCGTGAGCACGAGCGCGATCACGACGACGACCATGATCGCGGCGCCGCCTTCTTTGGAGGTCCGGCGGCGCGGGGCGAAGCGGACCATGCGCCACGCGATGTCCGAGGCCATGACGATGAGGCCGACCATGGTGGCCATGAGCATGGCGAAGCGGACGTCGAGGTGGCGGACGTGGGCGAGTTCGTGGGCCATGACGCCGGCGAGTTCGTCGCGGGTGAGTTCGGCGCGCAGGCCCCGGGTCACGGCGACCGCGGCGTGCTCGCGGTCGCGCCCGGTGGCGAAGGCGTTGAGCGCGTCGGTGTCGATGCTGTAGACCCGGGGCATGGGCAGGCCGGCGGCGATGCGGAGTTCGTCCACGAGGTGGAAGAGTTCCGGATCGTCGGAGGCGTCGATCTCGCGGGCGCCGGCCATGGAGAGGATGGCGCTGGACCCACTGAACCAAGACCACGCGGCGCCGAGGCAGGCGGCCAGCAGCGCCGCGCCGGCGCCGAGCGCCGCGGAGGGTCCGAAGTTCCGCGCCAGTTCCCCGCCAACCGTGGCCAACCCTTCCGCGCCGGCGCCGGGTTGGGCGGCGTCGGCCTGGAGGTCGTAGGCGTACAGCCCGCTGTTGCGTGCGGCGCTGATGGCGGCGCCGGTGAACGCGCCGAGGGCCACGCCCAGCGCGATCATGGCGGCCATGAGCGCGGCGCTCTTGCGGCGGTTGGCGCGCATCAGGTCGGTGTAGGTGACGGTCGGCGGCAGGGCGCGGAGCGCCTCGCGTTCGCGGTGGACGCCTGCTCCCGGAACGGCCTGCTGCGGCGCGCGGCTCACGGGCGGGAGAAGGAGACCTTGGGCGCCTCGCGCTGCGCGGCCTCGTTCAGTTCGAAGTACTCGCGCGGCTTGAAGGAGAACATGCCCGCGATGATGTTCGACGGGAACTGCTGGATCGCGGTCGAGTACTGCGCCACGCAGTCGTTGTAGTGCTGGCGCGCAAAGCCGATCTTGTTCTCCGTCGTCGCCAGTTCCTGCTGCAGCGACTGGAAGTTCTGGTTCGCCTTGAGGTCGGGGTAGGCCTCGGACAGGGCGATCAGGCGCCCGAGCGCGGCGCCGAGGAAGCCCTCGGCCTCGGCGTGGGCCGCGGCGCCGGCGGCGGAGCCCACGCCCATGGCGCGGGCCCGTGCGTTGATGACCGCCTCCAGCGCCTCGCGCTCGTGGGCGGCGTAGCCCTTGACGGTCTCGACGAGGTTGGGGATGAGGTCGTAGCGGCGTTTGAGTTGGACGTCGATCTGCGACCAGCCGTTGTCGCAGTTGACGCGCAGACGAACGAGGCGGTTGTAGATGGCGACGGCCCAGAGGAGCACGACCACCACCAGACCGAGCACGACCATGATTCCCACGCCCATCGGCAGAGCCCTCCGCATGGCCGGGAAACCCCCGGCCGCCCCCCAGATTACCAGACGCGGCGGGAAACGCCGCCATCCACGGGCGGATCTTTCGCAAATCGGCGGCCGCGCTTGCGGGGTGTTGTACGATTCTCCCCATGAACCGACCGACCCGACACGTGCTCCCGGCCTTGTTCGCCGCCTTGTTCGCATCGGCCCTGTGCGCGGCCCAGGCGGTCCGGTACGACGGGCACCGGGTGGTTCGGGTGGAGGTCCGGGACGCGGCGGACGCGGCGCTGATGGAGACGATCAGCCCGGACATGTGGTCGCACCATGCGGGGCCGGGGCCGGTGGACTACCGCGTGAGCCCGGAGGGCCTCGCGGCGCTGGACGCTTCGGGGCTGGCGTATGTGACGCTGATTCCGGACGTGCAGGCGCGGATCGACCAGGAGCGTGAAGCGGTGGCGCTGGCGGGGGAGCGCGGGTTTGGGTTCTTCGACGCGTACCGCACGTACGCGGAGTTCGACGCGTGGGCGAACGCGCTGGCGGCGGCGCACCCGGGGCTGGTGAGCCGGTTCGATGCGGGCCTGTCGCTGCAGGGTCGGAGCATTTTCGGCGTGCGTCTGCGTCCGGCGGGCGCGCCGGCGGATCGGCCGTCGGTGTTGTTCAATGGCTGCCAGCACGCGCGGGAGTGGATCAGCCCGATGACGGTGGCGTTCATCGCGGATTCGTTCGCGTCGGGCTACGGGGTGGACCCGAGGATCACGGCGATTCTGGACGAGTTGGACGTGGACTTCATCCCGATCGTGAATCCGGACGGGTACGTGCATTCATGGACGAGCGAGCGGCTGTGGCGGAAGAACCGGCGCCCGAACCCGGGCGGCTCGTTCGGCGTGGACATCAACCGCAACTGGGGCTACGAGTGGGGCGGCCCGGGCTCGAGCGGGACGCCGTCGAACGACACGTACCGCGGGCCGGCGCCGTTCTCGGAGCCGGAGACGCAGGTTCTCTCGCAGTACATCGCTTCGCAGACGGGGCTGCGGGCGCACATTGATTTTCACTCGTACAGCCAGTTGGTCCTGGCGCCGTGGGGGTGGACGACGGCGCCGGCGCCGGACGCTCCGGCGCTGAACGGCCTGGCGGACGCGATGGCGGACGCGATCTTCGGCGTGCACCAGGAGGTGTACGTCGCGGGTCCGATCTCGACGACCCCGTACCTGGCCGTTTTAACCCCCTGACACTGCCAACGGCTTTCCGCGCGT
>JACVCK010000002.1 GCA_016742055.1 Phycisphaerales bacterium | reverse complement strand
CGTACACCCCGCCGTACTCCACCGCCAGTTGAGGCCCCGCCTCGGTCCCCAGCGCGATCTCCTCGTCCCGGCTCAGCGCGTTGAGTTGCGTCCGGCCCGTCGCGGCGTTGGTCACGCAGCCGTGCAAAGGCAGACTGACAGCGGCGATACCCAGCAGGGCGACGAATCGGGCGGCATGACGCATCGGGGGTCTCCGGGGTCCATCGATCCATCCACCCCCGTATCGTCGCGGGAACCCTTCGCCGGTTCCAGTCGGCCCCGCCGAATGTGCCCAACCCCGCCCGCGCCCTGCCGCCCCGAATACGATCCGCCGATGCCGACCACCACCGCAGGTTGGACCCGCGAAGAACTCGCCGCGAATCCCCACGAGAGCGGCGCCAAGGCCGAAAAGGTCCGCGCGATGTTCGCCTCCATCGCCCGGTCCTACGACCTCAACAACACGCTCCATTCCTTCGGCCGCGACGCCGCGTGGCGTCGCGCCGCCGTCCGCATGGCCCGCGTCCGCGACGGCGACGAGGTCCTCGATGCGGCCTGCGGCACGGGCGAACTCACCCGGACCTTCGCCCGAGCGCCGCGGCTCGGCCTTGGCCGGCCCGCCCGCGTCGTCGGGCTCGACTACACCCCCGAGATGCTCGACCTCGCCCGCGCCAAGCCCGCCATTCACGGGCCCGACGCTCCGCCCGTCTCTTATGTGCAGGGCGACGCCATGGCCCTGCCCTTCGGGGACGGCTCGTTCGACGTCGTCTCGATCGCCTTCGGCATCCGCAACGTCGCCGAGCCCGCCCGTGCTCTCGCCGAGTTCCGGCGCGTCCTCCGCCCCGGCGGACGGCTCGTCATCCTCGAGTTCAGCCGGCCATCGTTCCCTCCCGCGGCGTGGGTGAACGACTTCTACTGCGGCCAGGTGATGCCCAGAACCGCGACGCTGATCTCCCGCGACCGCTCCGGCGCCTACCGCTACCTGCCGCGCTCCGTGAACAGTTTCGTCTCACGGGATGCGATGTCCCGCCTGATCCAGGGGGCCGGGTTTCAAAATGTCCTGGCAAAGGCGATGACCATGGGCGTGTGCGTCTGCTATGCCGCTGACACCAGATAACGGGCGTCGGAGGCGGATGCGGGAGATAAGCCAGGGTAAACCCCACCCCTGCCCGGGGGGTGCTTGGCGCGTTATCGGACGCATAAAGCGGGGTTCATTCAAGATCCTGCGCGGAGGGGTGCAAGTTTCACGGGTGTTTCGGGCAGGAATCGATAGCAACGCCGCAGACAAGAGTGGGCGTCTGCCCGACGTGGTGGGCCGCGAAAGGACCGGGGGGTCGCAGCGGCGTCGGAGAGATTTGGACCGTGCACCCAGGGACGGGGCCGGGCGGAGCCAAGGCGCTGTTCCGAGCATCAAACTCGGAGCCTGCAGTGACCAACGAATTCTTTGTGGAACGTCTGTTCGAAGCCCTCATCGCCGGCGACCGTCCGGCGTCGAGGCGGGTGGTGGAGGACGCCTGCGGGCGAGGAGCCACGCCCGAGCAACTGGTCTCGGACATCTTCTGGCCGACCTACGAGATCATTCAGAGATCCCACCGCGAGGACCGGATGACGACCCTCGCCCACCACCTCGCGACGCGGCTCCTCCGCGTCCTCGTGGACCAGGCCGCCGCCAACTTCACGGCGCAGCCGACCAACGCCCGCACGATCTTCGCGGTTTGCGGCCCGACGGACGCCGACGAACTGGCCGCGCAGATGGCCGTGGACCTCCTCGAAGCGCAGGGCTTCTCCGTCGCCTTCGCCGGGGGCGGCATCGCCCGCGACGAGATCCTCGAGCAGGTGCAGGAGCGTCGTCCCGACATCCTGCTGCTCTTCGCCTCCGCCCCCAACGATCTGCCCAACATCCGAACTCTCGTGGACACCATGCACGAGATCGGCGCCTGCCGCGAGACGCAGATCGCCGTGGGCGGCGGCGTCTTCAACCGCGCCGAGGGGCTGGCCGAAGAGATCGGCGCCGACGTGTGGGCCACCAGCCCGACCGAACTCGTCGCCGTTCTCGCGAACAAGGTCCACCAGCGGGCGCGCGCCGATCAGCGCACCGTCGGGCGCAAGCGCCGTCGCGAAGCCGCCTGAACCCCCGTCGACGCAGCGAAGCGGGCGGCAGGGAACGAATCAAGGGGCGCCCTCCGGCACGGGGGCGCCCCTTTTTCGCGCGCCCCGCGTGACTCGGCGCCCGGCTTGCGATACGTTCAGGCCATGCTCCACGCGGCGACCACGGACGGCTCGGGGGATGCGCCCCTCCGCGTCCGCGCGCTCGTCCTGGCCAGCGGCTCCCGGGGCAACTGCTCCATCCTCCGAATCGGCGCCGGCGAAGAGGAACTGACCGTCATGATCGACGGCGGCCTGTCCCCCCGGCGCACGTCGCGGCTGCTCGCCGACTTCGGCCTCGCCCTCACCGACATCGACGCGGCGATATTCACCCACCTCGACGCCGACCACTTCAACGCCGGCTGGACCAGCAAACTCCCGCCCCATGCGCCGTTTCTCTTCCACCGCCGGCATCGCGGGCGGGCCGAGCGCTGCGGCGCCCTTCGTCGGCGCACCACGCTCATGGATGAGCCCTTCGACCTCCTGGATTGTCTTCCCGCGCGGGAAGGCGCCCGCGCGCTGCCGCCCTGCTCCGTCGTCGTCACCCCGTGCCTGCTGAGCCACGACGACCTGGGCGTCGCCGCGTTCCGTTTCGACGTTGAACGCGCGGGCATGAACGCCTCTCTCGGCTGGGCGACGGATCTGGGGCGGGTGTCGGACCGGCTGATCGGCGCGCTCGAGGGCGTAGGCCTGCTCGCGATCGAGTCCAATTACTGCCCGCAACTCCAGCGAGCCAGCGCTCGCCCCGCCTACCTCAAGAACAGGATCATGGGCGGCTCCGGCCACCTCAGCAACGGCGAGTCGGCCGAGGCGGTCGCGCTCATCGCGCCCCGGGGCGCCGTCGCGCTCTTGCACCTTTCGCAGGAGTGCAACACTCCTCAGCGCGCCCGCGACGCCCACGCGGACCACGGGCGCGACCTGGCCGTCACGGCGCAGGACGAGCCCTCCGGTTGGATCCACGCCGCGGCGCGCCCGGTTGTCCACACGCGCGCCGTTCAGAGCGCCCTGTTCGCCTGATCGAACGCCGCACGGGCTCCGCGGAGCGCCGCGTCCGCGTCGGCCACCAGGGCCGCCAGTTCCGGGTGCGTCGGTTCACCGGCCCAGATTCGAGCGAGGTCGCTCCGGGCGCCCTCGATCAGCACATCCGCCCGCGCCAGACCCAGCGCCGCCTCCACGCGCGTCAGTTCACCGATTTCCGAGAGCGCGAACGTCACGGCCTGCAGCGAGACGATCGGCGCCACCGACTGGCGCCACCGGTCGCCCTCCTCCGTCGCCGGCAGGCCGACCGACGCCCGCGCGAAATCCACCCATCGGGCCAACAGGGCCGCCCAGGTCAGGTCGGGCAGGGGTAGGGGGGGTGAGTCCATGATGGGGGGGTTTACGGATTATCGGGCGGCCAAGCAGGGCGATGTTCGCAGGTTCAGGCAACCTCGGCACGCCGGGACAGGTACACTCTTGCGAATGCTACGGTCGGACGAACGGATCCTGATCGAGCGGGCTGCCGCGGGCGACCGCGACGCGGCCGAGCGGCTCGTCCGCGCCCATCAGGACTCGGTCTACGCGTACATCCTGCGGCTTTCCGGGCGGGCCGACATCGCTGAAGACGTGGTGCAGGAGGCGTTCGTCCGGGTGTTCACGCACCTGGACCGCTTCGACCCCCGGTTCCGCTTTTCGACCTGGCTGTTCACGATCGCCCGCCGGCTGTACGTCAACGCCTGCCAGAAGCACCGGCCCGTTTACGACTCGGACGCCGTTGGCCGCGCCAGCAACGACCGCTCCGGCGCCGTCGTCGGCGCCGACGCGATGGACGTCGAGGTTCGGGCCAACGCGCGGGAGGCGCTCTCCGCGGCGCTCGCGGAACTGACCGACGAGCAGCGCGAGGCGCTCATCCTGTTCCACCAGCACAACTGGCCCATCTCGCTCATCGCCGAGCACATGGGCATGCCCGAGGGCACGGTCAAGAGCCACCTGCACCGCTCCCGGCGCAAGATGCGCCTGGCGCTCGAGGCGGCTCCCAAGAGCCAGTCGAGTGTCGAGGAGGTCTGGTCATGAGCGCCGACCATCTCGATCCGCTGAGTTCCGCGGGCGGGCGTTCGGAGCGTGTGCCGGACGAACTGATCGACGCCTTCTTCGACGGCGACCTCGACGATTCCGGCAAACGCTCGCTCTTTGACGGCCTGCGGAACGACCCCGTCGCCGCGGAGCGCTTCGCCCGCACGATGTTCGTGGTCGAGTCGATGCGCCGGCCCGTCGAGACTTCCTGCGAACTGCCGGCGCCGGACTTCACCGGCTCGGTCCTCGCGGAGATCGACCGCCGCCGGCGCTGGATGCCCGCCCGGGCGCGGCGGTTCGTCGCTTTCGGCCGCTTCGCCGCCGCCGCTTCGCTGCTGCTCATCTTGGGGGGCGCCTTCGTCGTCCGGCGCGCCAACCCGGACGCCGTGATGCTCGCCGAGCGCCCGGCGCCCCTCACCCACGTCATGGAAGTCAGCCGCCTCGAGGCGACGCAGTCCTTCCGGGGCATGGCGTCCGCCCTCGAGCCGATCCGCGGGGCCGTCGCGACCTTCGCCTCCACCGGCCCGCGTTGCGAGGCTCCGTCCGATCCCGCTCGCTGCGCCGGCGACGTCGCGGTCGCGCAGTTTGTCGCCCCGACGGAACTGCCCGCCGAGACCCCATGGCGCTCGCGGTTCCATCGCGCCGAGGCCACGCCCGTCTCATGGACCAGCGCCCGCCCGCCTGTCCACGCCTCGGGCGCCGCCTGGATCCGCGCCACCGTGACAACGACCACCGGACCCGAGACGGTCCGCGTGATCCTGATCCCGGGCGGCTGAGTGACGATGACCACCATGATCCGTCGGCTGCGGCACGTTCTGCTGTGGTGTCTTTCGGCCGCCGCGGTGCTGGCCGGCGGCGACGGGCGCGCCCGCGTCTTCGAGGCCGCGCGGCTGGCCCCCGCCGACGTCGACGCCCTCATCGCCGTGCAGGACGCCGCGGCGATCCGTCGCGGCGAAATGGGCCCCGCTGCAACGGCGATGATCGAGCGCGCGCTGGGCGAGGGCGACACCGCCCGAGCCTGGAGCGCGCTGGCCGCACGGCTGGGCTGGTCGCGCGAGGAGGCGTTCGACCGCCTGCTCGGCTCGCGCGTCGCGCTCATCGTGCGGGGAACCGCGGGCGACGCGCCGGCCTGGGCCCTGGTCAGCGAGGTCTCGCTCGACACCGAGAAGCGTCTGCGCGAACGTCTGGACGTCGCGCCGCGCGCGATCGTCGCCGGGCACACCGTCCTTTCGGTCGAACGGGGCGCCTACGAACTCAGCGCCGAGCGGCGCGCACGCCACGCCACGCTCATCCTCGCGCCCGCCGCCCGCAACGCCCTCTTCGATGAACTCGTGCCCCTCCTGGCCAAAGGGCCGGCGCAGGCGCTGCTGAACGCGCCGGAGTTCGCCGAAATCGCGGCGCTCGGCGGCGGGGACATCCTCGTCTTCGCTCGATCTCCCGAAGGAGGCGGCGCGTGGGCCGGCGCGGTGGCGCGGCGAGAGGGCATGCGGCTGGTCACCAACCTCGTCGCGGCGCCGCGGGACACCGACCAAGAAATCGGCGCGATCGAACCCTGGGACGCCTCCGCGGCGCAGGCGGCCGGAAGGAACGCCCTCTTCTGGACCATCGAGCGCTCATTGCCCGCCGCGTTCGGCGCGTCAGGCCTGTCGACCGTCGTGTCCGGCCTGCCCGTCCTGCGTCTTCGAGAACGGGCCGCCGACACGCTCGGCGACTACCTCGGGCTCTGGGTCGCGCCGTCGGCGGAGGGCCTTCCCGGCGTCGCCGCGGCGCTGGAGATCCAGGATCTGCACGACGCCCCCGCCCGCGCCGACGGGCTCATGAGCGAACTGCTGTCCACCGTCGGCCTGGATGGGCTGGATTTCGCGGGCGTGGAGCCGCGCGCCACGCGGACGGTGGACCTGAACGCCTCCGCGGTGATCCGGGACAGCGGTCTTTGGGAGGAGGGGCCCGTCGCCCGCTGGCGCTTTGCCAAGACCGGAGAGGGCGCACCCGCGAAGGGCTGGTGGATCATGGCCCTGGGCGCCGAGGCGTTCGACCTCGCTGAGCGCTCCCTGGGCGCTCCGGACATCGCGCCGCCCGGCGCCCGTCGCGCCTGGGTCGGCGTTGGCGGAGCGCGCCCGGCGGAGGCGCTCGGCGCGCTGAAGCGGGCGGGCATCGACGCCGGCGGCCCGCTGCTCGCGGCGTCGCTCGTCCGCGAGGTGCGCTGGTCGATCGAGGTGGTCCCGGGCCTGGACAAGCGCCCCCGCCTGCGGGGCTGGATGGAGGCGTCGATTGACGACCCCCACGGCGCGCCGGGGCCCGGCGAACGCGAGCGAGGCGTGAAGGATTGACCACCCGCGGGAGTTCGGCGGATGGCCGGGCTATACTCGCCCCCGGCTTCCGCGTCCCGCTCCGGGGTCAACCCTTCCTCGGCCGCACGGCGGCCGTCATGAGCCATCCATGTCCGACCTTTCGCTTCGCAACGTCGCCATCATTGCGCACGTCGACCACGGCAAGACCACGCTCGTCGATCAACTGCTGAAGCAGTCGGGGATGTTCCGTGTCGGGGAACTGGACAAACTCGCCGGTGGTCAGCACGGGCTGATCATGGACTCGAACCCGCTGGAGCGGGAGCGCGGGATCACGATCCTGTCCAAGAACTGCGCCGTGACCTACACCCGCCCGGACGGGACGCACTTCCGGATCAACATCATCGACACGCCGGGCCACGCCGACTTCGGCGGCGAGGTCGAGCGGGTGCTGCGGATGGCGGACGGGTGTCTGCTGTTGGTGGACGCGTTTGACGGGCCGATGCCGCAGACGAAGTTTGTGCTGCGGAAAGCGCTGGAGGCGAACCTCAAGCCGGTGGTGGTGGTGAACAAGTGCGACCGCGACGGGGCGCGTCCGGACGCGGTGGTCAACGAGGTGTTCGACCTGCTGGTGGAGTTGGGCGCCGATGATCTGGCGCTGGACTTTCCGGTGGTGTACGCGTCCGGGCGCAACGGCTGGGCGACGCGCGACCTGAAGGAACCTTCCACGGATATGCGGGCGGTGTTCGAGGCGATCGTCGAGGCGGTGCCGCCGGCGGACGGCGACCCGGACCAGCCGCTGCAGATGCTGGTGAACACGCTGGACTACAGCGAGTACGTCGGACGGATCGCGATCGGGCGCGTGTTCCGCGGCGTGATCCGCTCGGGCCAGACGGTGGCCGTGCTGAATCACGACGGCGAGCAGCGGAACGTGAAAGTCGTGAAACTGCTGCGGTTCGCGGGCCTTGGGCGCGTCGAGACGGACAAGGTCGAGGCGGGCGACCTCTGCGCCGTCGTGGGCATCGAGAACGTCGAGATCGGCGAGACGATCGCGGACTTGGAGCGCCCGGAGCAGTTGCCCGTGGTGCGCGTCGATGAGCCGACAATCCGCATGACGTTCCGCATCAACGACTCGCCGTTCGCGGGCCTCGAGGGCGAGTACGTCACGAGCCGGCAGATCCGCGATCGGCTGATGCGCGAACTTGAGCACAACGTCGCGCTGAAGGTCGAGCCGGGGCGCACGGGCGAAGAGTTCGCGGTGTCCGGGCGAGGACTGCTGCACCTGGGCATCCTGCTCGAGACGATGCGCCGCGAGGGCTACGAACTGAGCGTCGGCAAGCCGGTGGTCATCAAGAAAGAGATCGACGGCGTGCTCTGCGAGCCGATTGAGCGGCTCGTCGTCGATTGCCCGACGGCGGTGGTGGGCTCGGTCATGGAGTTGGTCGGCCAGCGCAAGGGCGAACTCAAGCACATGGAGAACCGCGGGTCGTCGTCGAGCCATCTGGTCTTCGAGGCGCCGGCGCGCGGGCTGATCGGCCTGCGCTCGCGACTGATGACCGCGACGCAGGGCGAGGCGGTCATGCACCACACGTTCGAGCGCTACGCGCCGGCGAGCGGCGAGACGCCTCACCGCCAGGCGGGCGTGTTGATCGCGAATGAGAGCGGCCAGGTCACGGCGCACGCCGTGGAAGGGCTGGCCGATCGCGGCTTCATGTTCGTGGAGCCCGGCGAGAAGGTCTACACGGGCCAGATCGTCGGCGAACACAACCGCGACAACGACCTGACGGTCAACGCGGTGCGGCTCAAGCAACTCACGAACATGCGCGTGGCGAGCAAGGAGGCGACCGTGACGCTCAAGGGCGCGCGGAAGATGTCGCTCGAGGCGGCGCTGGAGTACATCGAGGACGATGAGTTGGTGGAGATCACGCCCAAGAGCGTGCGGCTGCGGAAGCGGATGCTGAACGAGGCGGACCGGCGCAAGGCGGAGCGGCAGACGCGGGCGCTGGCGGAGGCGTAATTTCGGGGGGTTCGCCTACTTGACCGGATTGCGGGCGAAGCGTTCATTTTCTGCCTCGATCATGCAGCTTCGCCATCGATACCGAATGCCGGTCGAAGTCTCTGGTCCTTAGTTACTTCGGTCTTGTAGTGCGATAGGAACTGGCGCCACTTGCAAAACACTTGTTCCCAACGGTCAAGCGTCATGAAGACCAGCGAGCATTTTTGCTCCTCGGGCTTGCTGCATACCGTGAAATTGCCAGCCAAGAGCCCTCTGATCTGTTGATTGTCATCTGGAACTGTCCACAAGTTGCCGTGGGCAAGTGCATGGCGAACCGTCTCGACGAATTCGGGAACGAAACAGCTGCCGCCGCAGGTCGCCTTATGCTCCCAAGATTCCCAAGGCCGGACATGATCGGAGGCTGGCTGCTCCGACAACCATTTGATCTGATCACAAGTCTCTGGCACTTCAAGCCATTCCGCGAGGCGCGTTTGTTTCAGGCTCAGAAACTTTTCGCGTAGATCGGAGAACTCGACCGCATCGCCGGATTTGTGGCGCTTGTGTGTCGGCTTGTCGACTTTTGCAAATAGATCAAGTCTTTCGCAGGCGATCAGCACTGTAGGGTACAACGCCATAATGAGGCGAGTGACACGGCGATCCAAGTCTTTCGCGGCGATCCCTCTCGATTTGTCGTAAACGTCGCCTACTCGCGATGGAAAATCGAGTATCCAGCTTTCAAAGTCCGCCATTGCGCACGCTCCTGTCTTTCGTCCGTACTCCCGTCGGCTGATCAACATACGGCGCCATCTCCGCCGGCAGCGCCTTGATCCCGCGCCGTGTCGCCTTGCCGATCGCGTAGCGCATCGACGCCTGCACGCGTTTCTCGACAGCGGGCGTGATGTTCAGGTTGCGGCGGCGCATTTCCTCCAGCGCCCATTCCCAGGCCTTGTGCTCTTCGAGGCAGCGGGGCTTGTAGCGGTGGAAGCCGATGGCGTGGTGGCCGATCTCGTGGAGGAAGACGGCGGCGGACATGGGGCCTTTGGGGCGCGGGGCTTCGATCAGCCGGACGGTCTTGCCGTCCTGGTAGTAGACCTCCCACGCGACTCCGGACATGGACGAGCGCCACTTGCGGACGCGCACGCCGTAGGTGGCGAGGAGTTCGCGCGTCATCGCGTCGTAGCGGTCCTGCATGCCGCCCTTGCGGGTGGATGGCGCGGCGGGGACGGGTTCAACGAGCGCGGTGACGCGGCCCGGCTTGCGCCGGTGCGGTTTGGGCGCCGGTGGCTTCGCGCGGGGCGGCTTGCGGCGCGACTTGGCGCGTTGGCCGGTGAGCAGATCCCAGAGCGTCCATTGCTTCACGGGAGTGCAGGGGGAGCCGAGGGCGGGGCGACGTCGGGGACCAGCGTACCGCCGGGCTCCATCCTGCGCCCGCGCGCGAACTCGGCCCACGACATCGCGCGCTTGCCCGAGGGCTGCACCTCCAGCAATCGCACCGCCGCGCCGTCGCCGCACGCGACCACGCCCCGATCCGCGTCCATGAGCGCTCCCGATGAAAAGGGCCGGCGGTGGGGATTCGCATCCCCGGACGAACCGCCGGCCGCACCCGCCGCTTGTTCGGCGGGCGCGCCGTCGAGTTCCGCTCGCAGGAGTTTCAGCGTCGTTTCCCCCAGTTTCACCGAGACCCCCGGCCAGGGGGACAGGCCGTTCACCCGCCGGCGCACCTGGTCCGCCGAGCGGGCAAAGTCCACCCACGCGTCCGCCCGCGAGAGTTTGGGCGCCGCCGTGGCCAGCGCGCCGTCCTGCTCGCGGCCCGATTCGCGGCCCTGTTCGCGCTCCTCCAGGACCCCCAGCACGAGCGGCGCCCCGTCCTCCGCCAGCAGGTCGTGCAGTTCACCGGTCGTCTGCGCCGCGCCGATCGGCCGGCGCGACTGCGCGAACACGCGCCCCGCGTCCATCTTCTCGGCCAGCGCGATCACCGAGTTGCCCGTCTCCACGTCGCCCGCCAGCACGGCGTGATGAATCGGCGCCGCGCCCCGCCAGCGGGGCAGGAGCGAGGCGTGCAGGTTCACGGCGAATGCGTCTTGGAGCAGTTCGGCGCCCAGTTTCTGCCCGTAGGCGATCACCACCCACGCCGACGCCGGAAATCCGCGGACCTGCGCGACGGCCTCCGGCGCGTTGATCCGCTCGGGCTTCAGGAGCGGGACCTGCGGCAGATGCTCCGCCGCCCAAGCGCCGACGGGCGTGGCCGTCGGCTCCATCGCGCGCCCCGCGGGCTTGTCCGGCTGCGTGACAATCCCCACCACGCTGTGCGCCTGCGCCAGCGCCCGCAGCGTCGGCAGCCCGAACGCGCCCGAACCCAGGAACACGACGTTCATCGCGCGCCCGCCGCCTTCTCGAGGTCCCGCACCGCAGAGCGCGACTTCAGGCGCGACATCTGCGTCATCCGGAAGATGATCAGGACGCCCTCCAAATGGTCAAACTCGTGCTGCACGCAGCGCGACAGCAGCCCGCCGCAGCGCATCTCGAACGGCTCGCCCCGCTCGTTGAGCGCCCGCACCGTCACCACCGGCGGGCGCAGCACGTCGCCCCGGATGTCCGGCAGCGACAGGCAGCCCTCCTCCATCGGCTCCGGCGCCCCCTCGGGCGCGTGCAGCGTCGGGTTAATGAACACCATCGGCCCGCGCGTCGCCGTCGCGGGGTCGCTCCCCAGCGACCGCTCCCCGTCGTCGGTGGGGGGGACGTCCACGACGAACAGGCGCACCGACAGGCCGACCTGCGGCGCCGCGAGCCCGATCCCGTCCGCTTCCCTCATCAACTCCACCATCCGCGCCGCGACGGCCCTGATCTGGTCGGTGACGGCGCCGACCTCCGCCGCGCGCTGCAGCAGCACGGGCGAGGGGTAGTTCACGATGCGGAGGGCGTCAATCTTCAAGGTGGCCAGAGTGTAGGGCCCGGATTCCGCCCCGCAGGGCCTTTGACGGTCTCCGGAACCGGCCCGTAGCATGGGCCGGATGTAGCATGGGCTGGATCAGGCCAAGCCCGTCGCGGCCCCTCATCGTTCCTCGTCACCACCACGGAGCAGCGTTTGGCGATCTTTGGCCGGAAGAAGTCTGAAGAGGGCGGCGCCGCGGAAGACCAGTCCGGCGAATCCACGCCGAACGGAGCCGGGGGCGGGGGCGATCCCGCCAAGGCCGCGAGGTTCTTCAACCACGCCCGCACCGTGCACGAGGCGTCCAACTACGAGTACGCCGCCACTCTGTGGCTGCAGGGCCTTCGCATGGACCCGCAGAGCATGTCGGGTCTGGAGTCGTTCTTCCAGTCCGCGCAGGCGTACGCCACCGCTGAGAAGCGCGACAAGCCGAGCAAGGAGCAGGCGAAGAACTTTGGCGGGCGCGAGCCGGTCGAGCGCTACCTCGAGGCCCTTCTGTTCTGGGGCGTGAAGCCGGCCGACGCCTCGCTCGCGCTCAAGGCGCTCGAGGCCGCGGCCAAGGCCGACCTGCAGGAGCCGGGCTACTGGATCGGCGAGCGTGCCCTGCCGATGGCGATGCGCGACAAACCCAAGAAGGAGACCTTCCTCAAGATGATGGAGGCCTTCAAGAAACTCCAGGCGTTCGACCTCGCGGTCCGCTCCGGCGAGTTCGCGCTCCAGGTGGACCCCTCCGACGCCAACCTCCAGGCCGAGGTCCGCAACCTCGCCGCCCAGATGACCATGTCGCGGGGCGGGTACGAGAACACGCAGGAAGGCGGCTTCCGCGCGAACATCCGCGACGCCAAGCAGCAGCGACTGCTCGAAGAGGAATCCCGCCTCACCAAGACCGAGGACGCCGCCGACCGCGTCGTCAACGCCGCGAAGGCCGACTACGAATCCCGCCCGAGCGACCGCAACGCCGTCGCCCGCTACGCCCGCACGCTGCAGGAACGCGGCCGTCCCGAGGACGAGAAGGCCGCGTACGAACTGCTGATGAAGGCCTGGAACGAGTTCAAGGAGTTCCGGTTCCGCCAGACCGCCGGGGACATCCGCGTGCGCGTGGCCCGGCGCCGGCTCTCGGCGCTCCGCGAGGCCGCCGAGAAGAACCCCGACGACGCCGCCGCCCTCGAGAAGTTCAATTCGGCCAAGGAGGCGTTCATACGGCTGGAGATGCAGGAACTGGCGCTGCGCGTCGAGAACAACCCGACGGACCTCACGTTCAAGTACGAACTGGGCGTGCGCCACTTCCAACTCGGCGAATCGGAGCAGGCCATCGCGCTCTTTCAGGAGGCGCAGAACGACCCGAAGTCCCGCGGGCGCGCGCTCAACTACCTCGGCCAGTCCTTCCTCAAGATGGGCTGGTCGGACGAGGCGGTGGACACCCTGCGCCGGGCCTTGGATTCGCTCGAAGTCTCCAACGACGAGTTGGGCCTGGACGTCCGATACTGGCTGATGCAGGCGATGGAGGCCAAGGCCCGCGCGCACGGAGAGGCCGCCGTGGCGGAGGAGGCCTACAAAGTCGCCTCCGGCATCGCGATGCAGCAGATCAACTACCGCGACATCCGCGCGCGGCGCGACGCCCTTCAGTCGCTCGTCCGCGAACTCAAGTCCGCCTGAGCGCCGCCATGCACCGCGCCGTCGCCATCATCCCCGCGCGGCTCGGATCCACCCGCTTCCCGCGCAAGGCCCTCGCCGACCGTACCGGGCGGGCGCTTGTGCTCCACGTCGCCGACGCCGCGGCTCGGGCCGGCAGCGTCGCGCGTGTGGTCGTCGCCACCGACGGCCAGGAGATTCTCGCCGCGGCGCAGCGGAGCGGCGTCGAAGCCGTGCTGACCGGCGAGCACCCCAACGGCACGTCGCGGCTCAACGAGGCGGCGCAGCGCCTGAACCTTCCCGACGACGCCGTCATCGTCAACGTTCAGGGCGACGAGCCCGAGATCGACCCGGCGATCATCGACGCCGCCGTGCACGCGCTCGGCGCCCACGACATGGCCACCGTCGCCAGCCCGATCCCCGCCGGGTCCGCCGAGTTCCACGACCCCAACGTGGTCAAGGTCGTCCTGCGGACCGACGGCGGCGCGCTGTACTTTTCCCGCGCCCCCATCCCCCTCGACCGCGACGGCGACGCGCCGGCCTCGGCGCGCCCGCTGCGCCACGTCGGTCTGTACGTCTACCGGCGCGCGTTCCTGCGCCTCTACGCCTCGCTCGCTCCAACGCCGCTGGAGCAGGCGGAGAAACTCGAGCAACTCCGCGCCCTGGAGCACGGGCGGACGATCGCCGTCGCCGTGCGCGAGTCCTCCCACGCCGGCATCGACACGCCCGAGCAGTACGAGGCCTTCGTGCGGCGCTGGGCCGCCCGCGAAGCGAGCGCTCCCCGAAGCCAACTCTGAATCCGCGAAGAGTCGGAACGGCGGCTTCGCCGTCACGCCGTCGGCGACTGCGTCGGCAGCGTCGCGACGATGTTCTCGATCACCGCGTCGGTCGTCACGCCCTCGGCCTCGCCCTCGAAGTTCAGCAGGACGCGGTGGCGGAGCGCCGGAAGGGCGACGGCGCGGATGTCGTCGATCGACGCCGCGCCCCGGCCGTCGAGCAGCGCGCGCACCTTGGCGCCCAGCGCCAGCGCCTGCGCCGCGCGAGGGCTGGCGCCGATGCGGAGGAACCGGTCCACCATGGGGGTCGCGAACGCCTCCCCGCCCTTGGCGGTGAACGCCGACTTGCTCGGGTGCGTGGCGAGCGTGAGCCGCACCGCGTAGTCCTGCACGTGCGCCGCCATCGCCACGCGCCGGACCAGCGTCTGGTGGGCGAGGAGCCGCTCGGCGTCGAGGACCGGACGCACGTCCGAGGCCGCTTCGGAGGTGGTCCGGCGCAGGATCTCGGCCAGGTCGGCGCGCCCCGAATAGCCCACGACGAGTTTGAAGAAGAAGCGGTCGAGTTGCGCCTCGGGCAAGGGGTACGTGCCCTCCTGCTCGATGGGGTTCTGCGTCGCCATGACGAAGAAGGGCTTGTCGAGCGCGTGCGTCGTGCCGCCGACGGTGACGCTCCGCTCCTGCATCGCCTCCAGCAGCGCCGACTGCGTCTTGGGCGTGGCGCGGTTGATCTCGTCCGCCAGCACGATCTGCGCGAAGATCGGCCCCCGCTGGAACACGAACCGCCGGCCCTCCG
Source organism: Phycisphaerales bacterium (assembly GCA_016742055.1). Taxonomy (GTDB): domain Bacteria; phylum Planctomycetota; class Phycisphaerae; order Phycisphaerales; family UBA1924; genus JACVCK01. The sequence goes on along the minus strand of JACVCK010000002.1, from coordinate 26,773 downwards.
ACGTCTCCGACACGATCGTCGTGCCGGTCACGTCCGAGGGCATGAGGTCCGGCGTGAACTGAATGCGGCTGAACCGCAGGTGCAGCGCGCCCGCCAGGGATCGCACCAGCAGCGTCTTGCCGAGCCCCGGCACGCCCTCGAGCAGCGCGTGCCCTCCGGCGAAGAGGCACGTCAGCACGCCGTCCACGATCTCGCCGTGCCCGACGATCACGCGCCCGATCTCGTCGCGGACCGACTGGTAATCGGCGCGGAACGCCTCGGCGGCGGCGCGGGCTTCGTCCGCGCTGCGCGGACCGGACTGCGGCGTCGATTCGGGCACGGGCGAGCCCTCCGGAGGCGGCGATGGCCACGAAAAAGGCCCCGAGGTACGCCTCGGAGCCGGACGGAATGGGCCTGAGAGGACTCGAACCTCCGACCTCACCCTTATCAGGGGTGCGCTCTAGCCAGCTGAGCTACAGGCCCGGCTCTCCGGGTTGACGCCGCGCTCCCGGACGCGGGGCGACGAGTATAGCGACCCCTCCGCCCCACGGGGCAACACCGCCGACCGCCCAAAAGTGGCGACCCCCACCAAAGTCGGACCCCCCGGCCGTCGATGTTCCTCCCGGCCACGCCGCGGCCCGCCTCACTCGGGGGCGGCGCCCCGCCATGCCACCGGAGAACAGAGACCCCCCATGGGCGATCCACTCCCGCCGCTTCGACTCACCCCGGAATACACGCCGCACCCGGCCTCAAAGGGAGAGCCGGCCGACGCGGCATCGCATCGTCAGTTCCCTGTGCACAGCGAATTGGAGCATCCGCAGATGAACACCTTCGTCAACCCGTTCGGCTTCAACACCACGCCCTGGTTCAACAACGTCCCCGGCTTCTCGCCTATCAACAACCTCTGGAACTCCTGCACCAGCGCGCCGATCAACGGCCAGGGCTGGAACCTGCCCTTCTCCGGTTACAACGCCGGCAATGGCTGGAACACCGGGATCAACGGCTTCCAGAACAACGTCCCCTTCGGCTTCAACATCCCCACGCCCTGGGGCTTCAACTCCAACCTCTTCAACGGCTTCGGCTTCAACCCGATCTGGAACAACGTCGGCCTCAACGCCTTCGGCAAGAGCAACATCCCCGGCTTCACCCCCGGCTTCACCCCCACCCCCGGCATCACTTCCGGCGGCTTCACTCCCGGTTTCCAGAACTCTCTCGGCTGGAACACCCCCGCCTTCGGCGGCGTGAACACCCCGTGGAACGTGACCCCTTGGAACGTCACGCCCTGGAACGTCAACGGCTTCACGCCCGGATTCGTCCCCGGCCTGAACACCGGCGCGTTCTCGACGATCAACCCCTGGAACTTCGGCGGCGTGCCGTTCGGCTTCAACGTCCCCGGGCTCTCGAGCGGCTTCTTCCCCGGCTTCGTGCCCGGCTTCATCCCCGGCATGAACCAGCCCTCCCAGGGCATCAACACCCCCGGCGTCCCCCCCGGCTTCACTCCCGGAATCCCCCCCGGCATGACCCCCGGCTACAACCCCGGCTTCACCCCGGGCTACAACCCCGCCGGCGTCGGCAACCCCTTCCCCGGCAACGCCAACTCGAATCTCTGCCGCGAGGCGGCCTGAACGACCGATAAGCACGATCAAGCGCGAGCCGACGGCCCCGTCGGCTTGCACCAGACCCTGTGCAGCGGCGCCCCGGCCATGTCGGGGCGCCGCTTTTTTTCGTTCGAGTGTTGCTGCGCTTCCGGCTCAGCGAGCGGAGAGCCCGACATCGCGCAGCAGCGCCGCGAGTTCGTCCGCGTCCCGCCGCGTGAACGCGCCGACCTCGTGGCTGTCGACGTCGAGCACGCCCCAGCAGCCCCGCGAGCCGCCCGCGTCGAGATGGGGCCGTTCCGCGTCGAACAGCGGCAGAACGACCTCGGAGCGGTCCCGCGGATCGCACGCGATGTAGCCCTCGCCCAGTTCCGCAACGTCGCGCACCACCAACGGCGCCCCGCTGCGGAAGCACTGCCCGCACGCGCCGTGCAGACCGATCGGCGAGCACGCGGGCTTGTCCCGGCGCGGCCCCAGGACCATGGAGGCGCGATCCTCGCCTGCGAGATAGAACCCGACCCACGACACCCCGCGATCGCGGAACGCGTCCCAGACGGCGTCCACGAACGCCGCCATCTTCGCCTCGCGGCTCAGGCCGGCCAAGCGGCCGAGGCGGGACCGCACGAGCGAGTAATCGCGATGGATTCCTGAGGTGGCGCCCTGCATGGCGATCACGATAGCCGCACCGGCGAGCCCGGCGGGCCGTGCCCCCCCTCCGTCGGGGGCATCGACTAGCATGATCCTCCCCTGCGCGTCTGCGTTCGCGTGGGGCGTCCGCCGGAGCCCGCCCAGTTGCCCGAAGCCCGCAAGCCCATCTCGTCGGACCTGAACTTCGTTTCGATCGCCGGCCCCGAGCCGGTCGATCTGGCGCTGATCCCGCCGGGGCCGTTCACGATCGGGCGCCGGGCGCACCACAGCATCGTGCTGCAGGGCGACGACCACGTCTCGCGCGACCACGCGACGCTGGTGTTCGAGCCCACGCGCAGCGGCGCCGCGCAATGGGCCATCCGCGACGCGGGCAGCCGGCACGGCACCTGGCTCAACGGCGTGCGCCTGGAGCCGGCGCGCGATTATCCGATCCGGCTTGGCGACATCGTCGCTATCTCGCCCTGGACGTTCCGCGTCGGGGTCAAGGACGAGACGCGCGCCACCCACCGCACCACCGTCGCCACCGTCGACGACCTCGCGGCGGTAGGGGCCGCCATCCAGCGCATCGACGACGACCTGCCCGGCGCGCTGGAGCACCGGCGGCTGGGGCTGCTGCTCGACTGCGCCGCGGCGATCCACGCCACCACCGACGCCGACGCGCTCGCCGAAGCGGTTCTCGACGCCGCGATGAAGGGCACCGGCTTCGCCAACGTCGCGCTGCTCCGCGCCACCGGCGATGAGAGTCTCGTGGAGGGGCTGGGCCAGCGCGGGGACATCGTGATCGACGGGGCCTCGCCCCGCCTGAGCCGTTCGCTGATCCGCGAGGCCGGGCTGGGCCTGCCCGCGCGGCTTGTGGCGGCGCCGTCGATGGACATGGAGGCCGTGAGCATCATGCAGTTCGCCATCGAAGAGGCGCTCTGCGTGCCCTTGCAGGTGGGCGCCGCGGTGGCCGGGTACCTCTACTTCGACAACCGCGGCGCCAGCGAAGCGACGCGCCGTTCGACCGACGATTCCTCCGAGTTCGCGATCGGCCTCGGCCGCCTGGCGGCGATGGCGATGGCGAACCAGATGCGCATGGAACTGGACCGGCGCCTGGCGCGCGTGGAAGCGGACCTCGACGCCGCGGCCGAGGCGCAGCGGTACATCCTTCCGCGGCGCAGCGGGCGTTTCGGCGCGTTCTGGTACGTGGGCGAGAGCCGGCCCGGCCAGCGCATCGGCGGCGACTTCTTCGACGTGATCCCGCTGCGCGACGGGCGCCTCGCGGTCGCGCTCGGCGACGTGTCGGGCAAGGGCGTGCCCGCGTCGGTGCTGGTGACGGCCACGCAGGGCTTCCTGCACGCGGCGCTGCTGGAGTCCGGCGATCCGGCGCAGGCCGCCAACGCCCTCAACGCCTACGTCAACCCGCGCCGGCCCGAGGACAAGTTTGTCACCGTCTGGGTCGGCGTCATCGACGCGGAGTCGGGCCGACTGACCTATGTCAACGCCGGGCACGGCTACGCGCTCGTGCGTCGTAGCGACGGCGTCATCGAGGCCGCGGCCGAGGAGGGCGGTCCGCCCGTGGGCATCGTCGCCGACCTCCGGTACACGCCGGTGACCACTGTGTTCAGCCCGGGCGACCGGCTGATCGTGTACAGCGACGGCGTGTACGAGCAGCCAGCCGCGCCGGAGCGTTCGGGGTCGGGGACTCGCGGCCCGGTCCGGCGGTTTGGGGAAGCGGGGGTTCGGGGCTGCCTGGCGGCGCTGGGGCTGCAGGACGACATCGTGACGGGCCTGTTCACGGCGTTGGAGAGTTTTTCGGGGGGGCCTCGACTGGAGGACGACGCCACGGTGGTCGAAGTTCGTCGCTGACCCCACGCCGGGCGTGGATGTCGCTATACTCTCCCCCCGTCCCGGCGCCCTCAGGGCCGCGGACAGGACAATCTGGGCGATTGGCGCAGTTGGCTAGCGCGCATGCATGACACGCATGAGGTCACAGGTTCGAGCCCTGTATCGCCCACTTTTCAGCGACGCCCGGGGCCCCCAGTTCTCGGGCCTGGCGGGGTCCGGGGCATCCGGTGGGCATCGCCGCTCGTATCGTTCGTGACCGCCGCTCCGGGCCGGGACTTTCCCGGTCGATGCTGGTAGGTCGGTTGGTCCTTCCCGACTGATCCCCGAACGAGCCGCCCCGCTTCGAGGAGACGAGATGCCAGAGAGCCGACCCAACGCCGCACGAATCCTCGCAGCGCTCGCGGGCTGCGCCCTGGGTGCCGGAGCGGTCGCCGCGCCGGAGCGTTACTGGAACAACGTGTTCGGCGGCAACTTCCTGAACTCATCGAACTGGACGAGCCCCGACCCCGGCGACCCCACGCCCGGGAGCGGCCAGTACGCGATCTTCGGGCTGGGCGCGACGTACACGGTCAATCTCACCGCCAACCGCTCGGTCAACCAGTTGATGGGGCGCATCGGCGTCGTGACATTCAACCTCGGCGGGTTCACGCTGACGACCAACAACGTGTGGGTCGCGGACATCGACGGAGGTCAGTCGCAGTTCACGCTGACCAACGGGCGCATCAACTCCGACGGCGGTTTCGTCGGCGCCAACTTCGCCACCGTGGCGACGCTCCACCAGACCGCCAGCATGATCTGGGTCATGACCAACGACCTGTCCGTCGCCGAGTTCGGCGAGGGCACGTACAACATGCAGCCCGGCGCCATCGCCTCCGCGTTCGGGATCACCGTCGGCACCGGCACCACCGGCGTGGGCACGATGAACATCGACGGCGACGATTCCCGCTTCACGGCCTCGGGCGACATCGTCGTGGGCTATTTCGGAAGCGGAAAACTCAACATCACCGGCGGCGCCGACGTCATCACGCCCCAGTTCGTCGTGGGCAGCATCAACGGCTCGATGGGCGAGGTCCACGTCGCCGGCGCCGGGTCCACCCTCTCGGGCGGAACCTCCCAGTGGAACATCGGCAACTCCGGCGACGCGCTCATGACCATCACCGGCGGCGCCGTCGTCTCCAGCGCCACCGCGCAACTCGCCTCCAACCCCGCCAGTTTCTCCGAGTGCCGCATCTCCGGCACAGGGTCGCGATGGACCTCCTCCGGCTCCTTCTACCCCGCACGTGCGGGCGAAGGGCTGATGACCATTGAGGACGGGGGCCTGCTCCAGGCCGCCGCCAGCGTCGTGATCGGCCTGGACGCCACCGGCAGCGGCGAAACGTATGTCCGCACGGGCGGCACGATCACCGCAGGCAGCCAACTCCAAGTCGGGCGGGAGGGCTTCGGCAGTCTCGACGTCCTGGCGCAGTCCACCGTCACGTCTTCCGGACAAGGTTCGCCCACGTTCACGGCGGGCTACCTCGGCGGGCTCGCGGGCTCGACGGGCATGATGACCATCACCGGCCCCAATGCGCGCTGGAACGCCAACAATGGCGCCGCGGTCATCGGCTTCGGCGGATCCGGGTCGCTCACCATCACCTCCGCGGGGCGCCTGAACAGCGTGGGCGGTTTCGTCGGACGCAACCCCGGCTCCTCCGGCAGCGTCACGATCGGCGGCAACACCTCGATCTGGAACAGTTCGGGCGGCGTGAACGTCGGTCTGGGCCCGAGCAACGCCCCCGGCGGCGTGGGCCTGGTGACGGTCAACGGCCAGGGCCGGCTCTTCGCGCCGGTCCTCAACATCGGCGCCAGCGGCTCGATCGCGGGCACCGGCACGTTCGAAGCGGCCACCACCAACGCGGGCGTGGCCTCCCCCGGCAACGACTCCACCCCGACGGGCACGCTGCAGATTCAGGGCGCGTACACCCAGACCGGAACCGGTGAACTGGCCATCCAGATCGGCTCGTCCTCGCACGACGTGCTCAGCGTGTCGGGCGCCGCGGCTCTTGCGGGCGACCTCACCGTCACGACCATCGGCACGGTGAATCCTCCCAACGGGCAGGTCTACGAGGTGCTCAGCGCCTCGTCCATCACGGGCACGTTCGCCAACGTCCAGGTCCCCGAACTGCCCGGTGGACGAACGCTGCTGGTGTCCTACACGCCCACGAAGGTGCGGCTGACGGTCAGCGCCGGCCTCGCGCCGTGCCCGGCCGACCTCGACGGCGACCGCTTCGTCGGCTTCTCCGACCTGAACATCGTCATCAGCAACTTCAACACCAGCGGCCCGGGCCTGCCCGGCGACGTGGACGGCGACGGCGACGTGGACTTTGCCGACCTGAACGCGGTGATCAGCGTGTTCAACACGGCTTGCCCGTGAGCGGCTCGAGCGTACGGCCCATCAGAAGCGGGCCAACACGATCAAAAAGAAAAGCGCCCCGGCGAACCGCCGGGGCGCTGTGCTGTTGGGGGTCAGGTCGTCGCGTGATCAGTGGCCGAGGCGATCCAGGCCGTTGACCGTGCTGACGCGGGCCGCTCGGGCGGCGCCGCCGCAGGGCAGGTTGTAGAGGGCGAGGAAGGCGTTGAGGTCGGCGAAGTCCACGTCGCCGTCCATGTCGAGGTCGCCGGGGAGGTTGGCGCCGGTCTGGTTGTAGTTGCCCAGGAGGATGTTGAGGTCGGAGAAGCCGACGGCGAGGTCGCCGTCAAAGTCGCCGGGGCAGGGGACGGTGATCTGGTCGTCCACGTCGCCGGTGATGACGAGGGCGAAGCCCTGCGTCTGCTGGTTCACGGCCGTGCCCTTGACGCGGGCTTTCCACGTGCCGACCTCGGGGTTGTTGAGGTGCACCTGCTCGGTGGAGTTGATGGCGTCCGCCGGCCCGCCGGTGATCGACACGCCGCCGGTGAAGCGGTTGCCGAGATAGACGGCGCCGGAGGGGGTGACGACCTCAAGGTCGATGTTGTTGATGGGGGCGAAGGAGGCGCCGATCGACGCCGCCAAGTCCGTGAAGGTCATCGTGACGCGGAGTTGCTGCGCGGAGGAGTTCACATCGAACTCCAGTTCGTAGACCTGTCCGGTGGTCAGCGAGCCGGCGGCCGGGCTGCCGGCCTGGCCGCTCCAGAAGTCGCGGACGACCATGCGTCGGGCGTCGCTGGGGAAGGCCAGCGAGGCGTCGGCGACCAGGCGGCCCCATCCCTCGCGGTTGTTGGGATAGGCGACCGTGCCCGCGCCGCCGATGGTGGACGCGGCGGAGACGGCGGTCATGTCCTGACCGGCGTTGAGGATCGTCGCGCGGATCAGCGCGCCGGAGGGATTGATCGAGGGGTTGGCGCCCGCGACGCCGGTGGGGTAGTAGCCGTCGGTGTAGTACTGCCGCACGAGGGAAGCCGTGCCGGTGACGGACGGGCACGCCATCGAGGTGCCGGTGCTCGAGGTCACCGTGCACGAGGTGCTGGTGGTGGCGGAGGTGATGGAGCAGCCGGGGCTGTAGATCTCGGGCTTGAAGCGCCCGTCCGAGGTCGGGCCGGTGCCGCCGGAGCAGAAGGAGTTGATGTTGGCGTTGTCCTGCGACGCGCCGACGGCCAGGCCGTTCTTGGCGTTCTCGGGGGTGAAGAGTTGCGACTGGTTCGTAATCGCGAAGGCGACCATCGAGTCCTCCTTCTCACGGGAGAACAGGTCCGTCGCGCGCGTCCAGCCGTTGTACTGCGTCGTGCCGTCCGCGCCCCAGGAGTTGGTGTGGACGCGGGCGCCCTGGCTGTGATGCAGGTCCAGGCGAGACTTGAACGTCGTGCCCGTGGACGAGTCGCTCGGGATGCCGTGGTGCACGATCTTCGCGTCGTACGCCACGCCCCGCGTGTCGCTGAACGAACCGCCGTCGCCGGCGATGGTGCCGGCGGTGTGGCTGCCGTGGCTCGCGGCGCCGAAGGCCTGGTTGTACGCCAGAATCTTGCGGTGGGCGGGGCCGGGCACGTTGCCCACGGTCGCGTCGGCGAAGGAGCAGTGCAGGCGCTGGATGGCGCTGTCGATGTGGCCGACGATCTGGCCCACGCCGGTCAGGCCGTTGTTGTAGAGGGGGGTGAGGGTCGTCGTGCCGCTCTGCACGATCGCGCGCACCGTGTTGTTGCGCTCGAACACCTCGGGCGCCTCCTCGATGAACTGCACGGCGCCGATCTCGGCGATCTGCTGGATTGCGCCCATCGGCGCCACCACGCTGATCGTCTCGTTGCCGCCCAGTTCGCCGATCGCCTCGGCCTGCACGCCGTCGATGGCGCGGATGGCGTCCAGCGCGGGGCCCGCGGCCTCGCCATTGAAGAGGTACGCCGTCACCAGGACCTTGCCCTCGGCCGCGATCGCCACCCGCTCGGGCTTGTGCATCGGGAACGTGCCGATCTCGGGGTCGATCTTCCACGACGCCTGGAACGGCGACGCGAAGCGGACGAAGTGCAGCGCGTCGAGCGCGCCGGCGCCGGCGCGGGGGTTGAGCGTCACGATGAACGCGTTCACCGGCAGGTAGTCGCCGATGCTCACGCCCGCGTTCTCCAGCGCGGCGCGCCGCTCGGCCGTCATCGGCCCGTCCAACTGGATCACCATGCGTCCGGCGCTCTGGTCGCGCTCGGGCTCAAGCATCAGCAGGCTGCTCAGGCGCGCCGGGCTGATGTCGGTCTGCACGACGCCGGCGCGGAGGAACAGCGCCGTGGCGTCGGCCGGGCCGGCCGGGCCGGCGACGTCCTCGAACGCGCGCAGGGCGTTGAGGTTGGGGGTCAGGTCAACAGGGGCTGCCAATGCCGAGCAGGCGACTCCGGCGAGAGCCAGGAGCCGCAGGGCGGAGGGGGCGACGGACAGGGGGCGGGGCTGGTGCATGAAGCGGGATCTCCCTTTCCAGAGGGTGTACGGACGAACAGGCCCGGGGGCTCCATGACCCTCGTCTGCGGCGTCCGACAGAATGTTCCACTTTTCAGACTAACCCTAAATCCTCGGGGTGGGAAGGGTGAATTTGGAGGATTTGTTGGCTCCATCGACCGAAAGAGGGCCCCGCTTCCTCGTTCAGGGCGATGGACGCCCCCCGTATGACGGCGGTATTCTCTGGACCCTTTCGGCGGCCCATCGGGTCGCCGGACGATCTCCCCCGATCACTCCAACCTCCCGGACCGAAAACCACACCATGGCCACTTCCACCAAAGCGCCCGCCTCCAAGACCGTCGCCGAACCCTCCGTGCAGGTCTCGGATATCGGACCCTGCCGCAAGAAACTCACGATCGAGGTTCCGGCCGCGGCGGTCGCGTCCGAACTGTCCACGGCGTTCGACTCGGTCGTCACATCGGCGGCGCTTCCGGGTTTCCGCCCGGGCAAGGCGCCCCGCAAACTGGTGGAGCGCGCCTACGGCAAGGCGGCGCGGGAGGAAGTCCGAAACCGCCTCGTCTCTATGGCTTACACAAAAGCGGTGGAGCAGCACAAACTCCGCGTGCTCGGCGATCCCGAGGGCGGCGAGGACCTGGCCAATGCGGAGATCGAGCCCAACAAGCCCATCGCTTTCTCTTTGGAGGTCGAAGTCGCGCCTGACTTCAAACTCCCCTCGATCGATGGCATCCCGGTGAAGAAGCCCGTCCGCGAGGTCAGCGACGACATGGTGCAGGAGGAGATCGACCGCCTCGGCCTCATGGAGGGCGAACTGGAGCCCCGCGAGAAGGCCGAGCCCGGCGATTACTGCACCGGGCACGGCGTCATCAGGGACAAGGACGGGGGCGTGGTCCTCGACATCGACGGCGCCGTGATCCAGATCCCGCCCAAGGACAAGGGCGGCAAGGGCGCGGTCCTCGGCGTCATGGTGGACGATTTCGCCAAGCAGATCGGCCTGCCAAAGCCCGACGACGAACTGGTCGTCAAGGCCAAGGGCCCCGAGCAGCACGAAACGGCGCGGATCCGCGGCGAGCCCATCACCATCTCCTTCAAGGTCCACCGCGTGGACCGCATCAAACCCGCGCCGATCGAGTCCATCGTCCAGCGCCTGGGCATCCCCGACGAGCAGCGCCTGCGCGACGCCCTCAAGACTCGCCTGGGCCAGCGGCTCGTCGTGCAGCAGCAGTCGGCCATGCGCCGCCAGTTGGCCGAGCACCTCCTGGAAAAGACCGAGATGCCCCTGCCCGAGCGCCTCAGCGAGCGCCAGGCGGCCCGGGCGCTCGAGCGCCGGCGGATGGAACTGATGTACCGCGGCGTGAACCCGATCCAGGTCGAGGAGCAGATGGCCGAACTCCGTTCGGCGTCCGCCGAGGTCGGCCGGCGCGAACTGAAACTGTTCTTCATTCTCAACAAGGTCGCCGACGACCTGGATGTGAAGGTCAGCGAGGCGGAGGTCAACCAGCGGATCGCGCAGTTGGCGTTCGAGCGGGGCGAGAAGCCCGAGAACCTGCGGACGGAGTTGATCCGCCGCGGGCAGGTCGGCTCGCTCGTGCAGCAGATCCGCGAGCACAAGGCGGTCGACGCGCTGATCTCCAAGGCCTCCGTGACCGAAGTCACGGGCGCGGAGGCCGAGAAGTTCTAATCGTGTTGGAGGCGCCCGGACGGCCTCGCACAGCGGCCTAACGTTCGGCGTGAAGGGATTCCCCGCGCCCATGCTCGCCGTGAGCCCCGTGCTGCAGGCCGCGTTCTGGGCGGCGGTCCTGATCGCGATGAGCGCCGGCTTGGTTCTGGGGCTGATGGCGCTGCGCCGTTGGATGGTGGGCTCAGGTGGGGGGATGTCGTCGGGGGGCCTGACGCTGGCCGAACTGCGCGACCTGGCCCAAAGGGGGGTCATCTCGCCCGAGGAGTTCGAGCGGGCGCGGGAGGTGGCGATCCGCGCGGCGCAGGCGTCGCTGGAAAATCGTGTAACCCGTGGCGGGACGCTGGATTCCGGCGCGCGCGGTTCGCACACTCCCTTCAGTCGGCCCGGCGGATTGTCCGAAGATGATCGAGGAGGAACCGGCCGCGCTCCGCCCGCGAACCGGCTACCGGAGAGAAAACCGCGCCCCGCCCCGCCTGGGGGTGAGGAAAGCGGCGGACCCGACCGATAGACTCCATGGCTGCGTGACCCTCACGCGTGCGCTTGTGTTTCGGCGTCTTAGAGGACCTCATGGCGAAAGACCGAACCGACGGGCAGGAGCCACCGAACAACGCCGCCGGCGGCCCCGGCGAGGGCGGCGGATTCCGTGGGCGGAAGGTGACTACGTGCTCGTTCTGCGGCAAGACGTCGCGCGAAGTGGGCCCGATGGTCGAAGGGCCGTCCGAGGTCTACATCTGCTCGAACTGCACGGACCTCTGCCAGAACATCTTCAAGCAGGAGCGCCGGCGCGTCTCGTCGAACCGGCCCTCGCTCGGCGCGATCCCCGCGCCGCGTCAGATCAAGGAATTCCTCGACCAATACGTCATCGGCCAGGACATGGCCAAGAAGACGCTCTCGGTCGCGGTGCATAACCACTACAAGCGGCTGACCCAGGTCGACAGCGACTCCACCGCCGTCGAACTCGACAAGTCCAACGTCCTGCTCATCGGGCCCACGGGCTCGGGCAAGACGCTGCTCGCCCGCACGCTCGCCCGCGTGCTCAACGTCCCCTTCGCCATCGGCGACGCGACCACCCTCACCGAGGCCGGCTACGTCGGCGAGGACGTCGAGAACCTGCTGCTCCGACTGCTCCAGGCCGCGGACTACGACCTCGAAGCGGCTCAGCGCGGCATTATCTACATCGACGAGATTGACAAGATCGGCAAGACCTCGAGCAACGTCTCGATCACCCGCGACGTCTCCGGCGAGGGTGTGCAGCAGTCGCTCCTCAAGATGCTCGAGGGCACCATCGCCAACGTCCCCCCCCAGGGCGGGCGCAAGCACCCCGAGCAGCAGTACATCCAGATGGACACCTCGCAGGTGCTGTTCATCTGCGGCGGCTCGTTCGTGGGCCTCGAAGAGATCATCCGCCGCCGAATCGGCCGGCGGCGCATCGGGTTCACCAACGACGCGACCACGCTCCCGGAGAACTCCCCCGAGGAGGCCGCGGAGATCCTGCGCCAGGTGCAGCCCGAGGACCTGGTCGAGTTCGGCATGATCCCCGAGTTTGTGGGCCGCCTGCCGGTGATCACGCCGCTGGCGCCGCTGAGCCGCGAGGCGCTGATCCAGATTCTGACCGAGCCGAAGAACGCGCTCATCAAGCAGTACCAGCACATGTTCTCGCTGCAGGGCGCGAAACTGACCTTTACGGACGGCGCCCTTCGGGAGATCGCCGAGCGTGCGATGCGCCGCAAGACCGGCGCCCGCGCCCTGCGGGCGATCCTCGAGGAGATCATGCTGGAGTTGATGTACGAGTTGCCGGAGCGGGAGAACCACGGCGGCGAGTACATCATCGACGCCGACGCGCTCGCGGGGCGCCCGCGCCTCAGCGACGTGCTGGTGAAGCGCAAAGAGTCCGCCTGACGACACCGACATCCAGATGTTCAACGACCGCCCCGACCATTGACCGGCCGGGGCGGTCGCCTATCGTTCGGGCTCCATGCTCGGGACACCTTCCCTCCAGACGTGCCGCGCCGCCCGCATCCTCCCCGCGATCGCCGGCGCGATCCTCTGCTCGCACGCCCTCGCGCGTCAGGGCGGCGGCCCGCCGCCGGCCAACGTGCGCGCGGCGCGGGCGGTCATGCAGACGATCGATCCGCGCGCCGAGACCACCGGGCGCGTCCGCGCGTGGCGCACATCGGCCCTCGCCGCCCGTGAGCCCGGACGCGTCGTCAGCATCGACGTCCGCGAGGGCGACGCCGTCATCGAGGGCCAGGTCGTCGCGCGTCTGGACGACGCCATCCTCCGGGCCGAGGTGCAGGCGGGCGAGGCGGCGCTCGGCGCCGCCCGCGCGCTGCTCGCCGAGCGCGACGCGCTCATCGAACGCGCCGAGCGCGACCTCGTGCGGCTCTCGGACCTCCGCGAGCGTCAGAGCGCGTCGGAGAACGAACTGCTGGACGCCCGCACCGCGGCCAACGCCGCCCGCGCGCGGCGCGATCAGGCCGCCGCCGAGGTCCAGCGCGCCGAGGCGGGCCTGGCGCTCCTGCGCCAGCGCCTCGAAGACATGACGATCGAGGCGCCGTTCGACGGCCTCGTGCTCTCGCGCGGGCTCGAGGCCGGCCAGTGGGCCGACCGGGGCGATTCGATCGTCGAACTCTCGCAGATCGACCCCATCGAGGTCTGGATCGACGTGCCCGAGCGCTTCATCCACCCGCTGCGCGCCCCGGGCGCCTCGGTGCTGGTGACGGCGCGGGCCCTGAATGAACTGTTCCGCTCCTCCGACGTGGACATCGTGCCCTTGGGGAGCGAAACGTCGCGGACCTTCCCCGTGCGCCTGCGACTTGAAAACCCCCAGCGTCGCCTGCTGCCGGGCATGAGCGTGGACGCCAGCGTGCCCACGGGTGAATCCGCCCCCGCGCTCATGGTGCCCTCCGACGCCATGCTCCGCGACGACGCCGGCTGGTTCGTCTACACCGTCACCGGCGAGCCCGGCAAGGAGGCGGCCATCCCCGCGCGCGTGCAGCCGTTCACCATCCTCAACGCCCAGACGGCGGTCCGCGTGATCAGCGGGCCGCTGTTTCCGGGCGCGATCGTGGCCGTCGAGGGCAACGAGCGGATCCTCTTCCCCGGCCAGCCGCTGCTGGTGAGCAACGCGAGCGAACTGGCCTCGCCGCCGGCTGAAGGGGCCGGTGGCGCCGACGAGCCGCGCGCAGGGGGCGCGCGCCCGTGAACCCCGTCCGCTTCGCCGTCGAGCGCCCCGTCGCCGTGGTCGTGATCGCCGTGCTGCTCGTGCTGGCGGGCCTGATGTCGCTCGCATCGGCCCCCGTGCAACTCACGCCCGAGATCGAGCCGACGTTCGTCTCCGTCACCACGTTCTGGGACGGGGCCAGCCCCGCCGAGGTCGAGTCGGAGATCCTCATCGAACAGGAGGAGAAACTCCGGGGCGTGGCGAACCTCGTCAAGATGAGTTCGATCGCGCGCCAGAACGAGGGCGTGATCCGCCTGGAGTTCAAGGTCGGCGCCGACAAGAACGAGGCCCTCCGCGAGGTCTCCGACAAACTCCGCGAGGTGCCCGACTATCCCGAGAACGTGGACGAGCCCGTCGTGGAGGCCGGCGACTTCGCCAGCCGCGACTACATCGCATGGATCATCGTCCGCTGCCCGGACGACTCCTACGACGTCCGCGACTCCTACGACTTCTACAAGGACCGCGTCCAGCCCTTCCTCGAGCGTGTGCCCGGCGTCAGCCGCGTCAACATCCTGGGCGGACGCGAGCGCGAGGTGCAGGTCCGCGTGGACTCGGGCGCGATGAGCGCCCGCGGGGTGACCTACGGGCAACTCATCGGCGCCCTGCGGGCCGAGAACGTGGACGCCTCCGGCGGCCAGGTGCCCGAGGGCAAGCGCGACATCCGCCTGCGCGTGGTCGGCAAGTTCGACGACCCGCGACTGGTCGGCGACACCGTCGTCACGGTCGACGCCCAGGGCGCGCCCGTCCGCGTGCGCGACATCGCCGAGGTCGAACTGACCTTCGCCGAGGCCCAGAGCGTGGTCCGCTCCAAGGGCGCCACCGTGCTCGCGATCAACGCCCAGCGCGAGGTCGGCTCCAACGTCCTGCAGGTCATGCAGGGCCTCAAGGCCCAGATCGCCGAACTCAACGCCCCCGGCGGCATGCTCGATCAGGAGTCTCGCCGGCTCGGCCACTCCGCGCCGATGCACCTGGACATGGTCTACGACCAGACCATCTACATTTACAACGCCCTGGACCTGGTCACGTCCAACATCTTCGTCGGCGGCGCGCTTGCCATCGCGTGCCTCCTGGTGTTCTTAAGGTCGGTCCGCGCGACGTTCATCGTCGCCGCGACCATCCCCGTCTCCATCATCGGCTCCTTCATCGTCCTGCCCGCCTTCGGGCGCAACATCAACGTCATCTCGCTGGCCGGCATGGCGTTCGCCGTGGGCATGGTGGTGGACAACGCCATCGTCGTCCTTGAGAACATCTACCGGCGGCGGCAACTGGGCGAGCCCGCGCTCCGCGCGGCGCTCAACGGCGCGGGCGAGGTCTGGGTCGCCATCGCCGTCTCCACGCTCACCACGGTCGTCGTCTTCATCCCGATCCTCACCATCCAGGAGGAAGTCGGCCAACTCTTCCGCGACATCGCCCTGGCGATCTGCGCCGCCGTGCTGCTCTCGCTCGGCGCCGCCGTCATCATCATCCCCCCCTTCGCGGCGCGGCTGTTCCGAAAGGGCTTTGAAGCGCCGGCGCGCCGGACGCGGCGCGGCCCGGCGACGCGCCTCGTGGCCTTCTTCTCGCGGCTCCGCGACCTCTTCGCATCCGCGCTGCACTTCGCCCTGGGCTCATGGGCCATCCGCCTCGCGGTGGTCGGCGTCGTGGGGATCGCGGCGCTCGTGGGCATCGCCGTCCTCGCTCCACCGGCCACCTACCTCCCCGCGGGCAACCGCAACCTGGTCTTCGGGTTCCTCATCCCGCCGCCCGGCTACAACCTCGACACGCAGATCGACCTGGGCAAGCGCATCGAGTCCACCCTCCAGCCCTACTGGGAGGCACGCGCCGGCACGCCCGAGGCCGACGCGCTCCCCATGGTCAACTCCTTCGACTACGCCACCGGCGCCGTCACGCAGGTCCGCCCGCCGCCCATCGAGAACTTCTTCTTCGTCTCCTTCGGCGGCGGCATGTTCATGGGCGCCACAAGCCAGATCGAGACCGTCGTCCGACCGCTCGTCCCGCTCCTGCAGACCGCCGCATCCCCCGCGGCGCTTCCGGGCGTGTGGGCCATCCCTTTCCAGACGCCCCTCTTTCAGACCGGCGGCTTCGGCAGCAGCAACTCGATCGACCTCGAGATCTCCGGCGACGACCTTGCCGCCGTGCGCAGCGCCGCGGGCGCGCTCATGGGCAAGGGCTTCGAACTCGCCGGCCAGGGCGTGTTCGACTCGGTGCGCCCCGACCCGGGCAACTTCAACATCGCGGCGCAGGAGGTCCAACTCAAGGTGGATCCGTTCCGCGCCGCCATGGCCGGGGTCACCGTCGCGGACATCGCCACCGCCATCCGCGTCATGGGCGACGGCGCGATCATCGACGACTACCGCTTCGGCGGCGAGAACATCGACATCCGCGTCATCGATCGGCGCCAGGCCGACTACCAGGCGCCGGAACTGGGCCTGGGCCAACTCGAGGCCGTTCCGATCCCTACGCCCGCCTCCGGCGCCGTCAACGTCGGCTCCATCGCGGAGGTCCGGCGCGTCGATTCGCCCCAGCAGATCAACCGCATCGAGGGCCGGCGCAGCGTGACGCTGACGATCGCTGCGCCGGTGGGCGTCCCGCTGGAATCCGCCATGAACGCGGTGCGGAACGACATGATCGAGCCCTTCCGCGCCGCGGGGGTCATCGCGCCGGACATCCAGACCAACCTCGCCGGCGCCGCGGACAAACTCACGCAGGTCCGACGCGCGATGCTCGGCGACTGGTCGGGCGGATTCGTCGGCACAGTCAAGGCGCTGCTCACCAGCCGCCTGTTCCTGGCGCTGCTGTGCTGTTACCTCCTGATGTGCGCGCTGTTCGAGAGTTTCATCTACCCCCTGGTGATCCTGATCAGCGTGCCGCTGGCGATGGTGGGGGGCATGGCGGGGCTGCGCATCGTCCACTGGTTCGACCCCACGCAGCAGTTGGACACTCTGACGATGCTCGGGTTCGTGATCCTCATCGGCGTGGTGGTGAACAACGCGATCCTGCTGGTGGCGCAGGCGCTGAACTTCATGCGCGGCTTTGGCGAGTCCGAGCAGGACATCGTCGAGCGCATGCCGCCCCGCAAAGCCATCGTCGAGTCCGCCCGAACCCGCCTCCGGCCCATCCTCATGACCACCATGACCTCCGTCCTGGGCATGGCGCCGCTCGTGGTGGCGCCCGGCGCCGGCTCGGAACTCTATCGGGGCCTGGGATCGGTCGTGCTCTCGGGGCTCATCTTCTCGACCGTCTTCACGCTCGTGCTCTGCCCGATGCTCATGAGCATGGCGATCGACTTCCGGCTGCTGATCGCCAAGATCCTCCGTCAGGACTGGGACCCCGGCGCGTTCGAGCGCATCACCGACGCCGCGAAGGAAGCGGACCGCAGCGGCCCCAAGCCCGTGGCGGCCTCCGTCCCCGCCGATGGTCGCCGTCAACGCGAGCGAGCGGGGGTTTCCTGAAGGTCGGCCTCAGTCCAGGTCCACGCACGCCGTCGTGACGCGCCCGTCCACCATCACCTCGGCGATGAGGTGGACCCGGACGCCGCAGCGCAGCATGCGCTTGGCGCGGTCCGACGAGCGTGTGAGCGCGTGAAGCAGGGGCCTGTGGGCGTCGCGGGGCGTGGGAAGCCCGCGGGCGCGGACGGCCAGCGCGAGCGTCTCGAAGTTTTCCCTCGCCCACTCGCACGCCGCGCTCAGCCCCTCCATCGGTCGCTCGGATCGGTCGTCCGCCACCAGGTGCAGCCGTCCCGCGTCGTCCACCCCCAACTCCACGTCCGACGCCACCGGGCAACGCAGGTCCGCGGCATGGACGCCCCGCACCAGAGTGCGCGCCGCTTGAACGTCCGCAGCCGGAGCGGCGAGCGGCCCATCGTCCATCGCCAACAGGTCGTCGAATTCCCACGACTCCGCGCTTGGCGCCGGAGAGCGATGGGGGGACTGGGGCGCTCCTTGCTTCCCGATTGGGCTCGGCGCGGGTTCCGGCCGCACCGCACGCAGCGAGCCGAGGAGCGCGGGGTAGTCGCGTCCCGATCGCGGCCCGCTCCATCGCAGCGTGAAGGGCTCCGGGCTCAGGCGTGGGCAAACGGCGCCGAGCGTGAGCCGCAGGCCCAGGAACGCCTCGGCGGCGCGCCGGAGACGCTCGAACGCCTCGCGCGCCCGGGGCTCGTCGGCGCCCATCACCGCCACGCCGATGGGACGCTCCCTCTCTCCGGCCCCCACGAACAGCCGCTTGATCGTGCGGTACGCGCTGACGATGGCCGCGTCGTCCGCGCCCGTCAGGATCGTCACATCGTGCTCGCCGGACGCGGCGATCAGGTCCGGCTCGTCCGTCTCATCGGCGCGGACGATCACGCGGCAGAGGCCGGCGCACTGCGCCAGGGCGCGGTCCATCGGGGCGCCCGAGTCGGGGCCGGTGCGCGCCGGCTCGCGGGGCAGGGTCTCCAGCGTCCGCCCTTCCGCGGCGTCGCGGAGCAGCGCGACCGGCCGCCCCGAGGCGCGGAACGCGTGGCGCGCGTATTCCGCCGCCCACGCGCCCGCGAGCGTCGGCAGATGGCCCATGATGAGCGCCTCCACCGCGACGGCGGGCGGCGCCGCGCTGACGGCGGATCGGGACGCAGAGGCGGCGGGCGGCGCGTGGGTTCGCGCGGGCGGCGCGTCGATGGGCTGATCGTCGAGGAACAAGTCGGTCAGCGCGTCGAACTCGGCCTCGTGGGGGAGGTCGTCGAGAAGGTCGGGCCGGGCATCCTGCACTTCCGCCTTGGTTCGCATGGCTTCGCTCCCGAAGCGCTGTCAGCATGGAGGGGCGCGCTCCGCGCGCCGTGGGTCTGCGTCAGGCCGGCGTCGCCAGCGAGCCGGGCGCGACGGGCCGCACCACCAGCACGCTGTTGCGGTCGCCGAACGGGTTCTCTTCAACATCCGGGTTGTTCGGATCGGCCCGCCACACGCCGTTCACCACCACGCGGTAGAGGCGGCGCCCAGGCGTCATGGGCAGGTACGCGGAGTAAACGCGCCGAATGGGGTCGTACCGCAGGGGCGTCGCGGAGGCCGACCAGCCGTTGAAATCACCGGCGACGAAGACGTGCAGCCCCGGCGCGCCGGGCATCACGAACCGCACGCCGCCCTCGATCACGTTCGGACCGGGACGCCAGCCGTCTTCGCTCGTCGCCTGCGCGTCGAACCGCGACGACGCAGAGATCACCTGCTCATCGTCCGTCAGACGCGACTGGAGTTTCTCGCTCCGCTGCAGCAGATGGCGGACCCGTGCGGCCATCTCCGCGGCGCGGGTCACCACGGCGTCGGCGGTTGGCGGGGCGTCGGTGTCGTCGGGCCGGATCGACGGGGCGAGGGCGCCCACCGGCTGCAGCGCATGCGGAAGCGCGGGCGCCGGTTCGCCGTCGAGCGGCTCGTCGGACGCGATGGAGTCGAGGAGCCCCGCGGCCAGGGTGCGCCCGGGCGGGTTGTCGAGCAGCCAGGACGCGAGACGGCCGTAGTCCTCGGCGCCGCGGGCGTCGGGGGCGTGTTCGACGATGGGCTGACCGAGCGAGGTCGCTTCCCGCAGTTTGGGGTCGAGCCGGATGACGACGGGGACCAGGCGATCGGCGAAGCGCTCTCCGAGTTCGGTGAGCAGGGTGCGCGCGAGCGGGCTGTCAGGGTCGTGCATCGTGGCGAGCAGGCGATGGGGCGTCGATCCACCCAGCCGGCGCGCCAGGGTGCGGATCGTGCCCACCTGCTTGCTCGCGCCCTTGAGGGAGAAGAAGGAGGTCTCCACCGGGATCAGCGCCTCGCTGGCCGCCCGCAACGCATTGAACGTCAGGAGCCCGATGGTGGGGGGGCAGTCCACGATGCACCAGTCGTACCGGCGCTCCCCTGTGATTTCGTCCGTCGCGATGCGCGCGACCGCCCGCTGCAGCCGCTCGTCGCGGTCCGCCAGCGTCGCCAGCCCACCGCGTGCGGCCTCGAGGCCCGCCAGGCGCATCGTGCTGGGCGCCAGGTCCAGCCCGCGGCTGACGCGCCAGACCAGGCGCGAAAGGTCCAGCGGCGCATCGTCCGGCGTCAGCATCGCGTCGCCGATGTGCAGGTCGATCCGATGCTCCGGGATCGCCAGGCCCGCAGCGCAGTGCGACTGCGGGTCCAGGTCCACAAGCAGCACGCGCTGACCGAGCGAGGCGAACACACCCGCCAGGTTGATGGCGGTTGTGGTCTTCCCACACCCGCCCTTCTGATTGATGATCGCGATCGTTCGCAAAGCCATCCCTCGGCCTGGAGGAATCGAGCCCCGGCGCGGACGGCCACACAGGCGCCGCCCGCCGACGACGTTCCGCTATCGGATGGCTGAGGTGAACACCTGCATAATCCGCCCGGACGGACCCCGACCCCTACGCCTAGGGGGCGCCGATCGCTTCCAAGCCCGCGATGGCCGCGCGGTCGTCGCCGAGCGCGACCACCCCCGCCCGGGAGCCCTCCCTGGGAGCGACGATGCGCAGCCGCCCGGCCGACACCTTCTTGTCCGACCTCATGCGGTCGGCCACGCCCGCCGGCGCCGGCAGGCCGTAGACCTGCGTCGGCAGGCCGAGTCGGCGAAGAAGCGCCTCAACTCGCTGACGGAGCGAAGGTTGCGCCAGCCCGAGCGCCTCGCTCGCGGCGCACGCCGCCAACAAGCCCAGCGCCACCGCTTCGCCGTGGCGGAGCGGCGCATCCTCGGGCTTCGGGCTTGGCGAGGCGGCGGGGATGGTCTCGATGGCGTGGGCGAAGGTGTGCCCCAGGTTCAGGAGCATGCGACTGAGGCCCGCGGGCGCGTCCTCGCGCTCGTCCGCCCCGACGACTCGGGCCTTGAGCGCCACGTTCCGAGCGACCAGTTCCGCCAGCGTGGCGGGCTCGCGCTCGAGAATGCGCTCGGCGTTGGCCTCGATCCAGTCGAGGAGCCCCGGGTCCAGCGGCCCTTCGGCGTCGGCCTCGCCTCCGATCATGCCGTGCTTCACGCACTCGGCCAGCCCGGCGCGGAAGTCGCGCTCGGAGAGGGTCAGCAGGGCCTGCACGTCGGCGACGACCATCGCCGGCTGCCAGAACACGCCGACCATGTTCTTCTCGAGCCCCGCCGGGGTGAGCAGGTTGACGCCGGTCTTGCCGCCGACGCTCGCGTCCACCATCGCCAGCAGCGTCGTGGGGCAGTGCACCACGGGCACGCCCCGCCGATAGACGGCCGCGACGTACCCCGCCAGATCGCACGTCACGCCCCCGCCGAGCGCGACCACCGGCTCGCCGCGCTCATGGCGCGTCTCGGCGAGGTCGACGAGGATGCGCGCCGCCGTGCCGAGGGTTTTGGCGGTCTCGGTGGGCTGGACGCTGGCGGAGGAGACCATGAAGCCCGCGTGCGCGAGCGAGCGCGACGCCGCCACGACGTGCTCGTCGGGCAGTCCCGCGTCGTACACGAGGAACGCCCGCTTGCCCGGAGCGCCGAAGCGCTCGGCGAGGCGCTCGCCGAAGGCGTCGAGCAGCCGGGGCCCGACGAGGACCTCGTAGGAGCCGCCGGGGACGGTGACAGCGATCGATGCGATGGACGCGTTCGACAACACGGCGATTCCTCTCTTCTCACTCCCACTCGATCGTCGCGGGCGGCTTGCTGGAGATGTCGTAGACCACCCGGTTCACGCCCCGGACCTCGTTGATGATGCGGTTCGAGATCGTCGCCAGGACGTCGTACGGGATGCGGCACCAGTCGGCCGTCATGAAGTCGTGCGTCTCGACCGCCCGCACCGCCAGCACGTTCTCGTACGTCCGCCCGTCGCCCATCACGCCCACGCTCTGCACCGGCAGCAGCACGGCGAAAACCTGGCTGGTCGAGCGGTACAGGTTGGCCGCGACGATTTCCTCGAGAAGAATCTCGTCCGCGTCGCGCAGCACTTCCAAGCGCTCGCGCGTCACCTCGCCCAGCGAGCGGACGGAGAGCCCCGGCCCCGGGAACGGGTGCCGCCAGATCATCGCGTCGGGCAGGCCCAGCACCTCGCCCATCTTGCGCACCTCGTCCTTGAACAGTTCCCGCAGGGGCTCGACCAGGTCAAAGCCCAGTTTCTCCGGGAGCCCGCCCACGTTGTGGTGCAGTTTGATGTTCGCCGCCTGGCCCGCGTGCCCGTGCCCCGATTCGATCACGTCCGGGTATAGCGTGCCCTGCGCCAGGAACCGGAAGGCGCCCGGCGAGCCCGGCGCAGGCAGGGGGCGGATCCGCGCCGCGGCGTCCTGAAACACCTTCACGAACCGCGCGCCGATCCGCTTGCGCTTTTCCTGCGGGTCCGTCACGCCCTTGAGGTCCGACAGGAACTCCTCCGACGCGTCCACCACGTGCAGGTCGATGTGGAAATGGTCGCGGAACGTCGTCTCCACCAGCGCGCGCTCATTCTTACGCAGCAGGCCGTTGTCCACGAACACGCACGACAACTGGTCGCCCACCGCGCGATGGATCAGCGCGGCGCACACGGCCGAGTCCACGCCGCCCGACAACCCGCACAGCACCCGGTCCTTGCCGATCTGCCCCCGCAGGCGCTCGGTCAGCGTCTCCACGTACTCCGACATCTTCCACGTTCCGCTGCAGCCGCAGACCTCGAAGAGGAAGTTGCGGATGATGTCCACGCCGTGCGGCGTGTGCGTGACCTCGGGGTGGAACTGCACGCCGTAGAACGGCCGGCTCTTGTGGCGCACCGCCGCCTGCGGGCAGGTCGGCGTGCTCGCCAGCGTGACCAGGTCGTCGTGCACGTCCTTGACCTGATCGCCGTGGGACATCCAGACGGCGGTCCGTTGGGGGATGGCCGCGAAGAGGTCTCCCTTTGTGGAGCGGGACTTGGCGATGTCGAGGTTGGCGCGCCCGAACTCGCGGTGGCGGGCGGGCTCCACGGCGCAGCCCATGAACCGGCAGGCCAACTGCATGCCGTAGCAGATCCCCAGCACGGGCACGCCCAGTTCGAGGATCTTCGGATCGCAAGTCGGGGCGCCGGCGTCGTAGACGCTCGAGGGTCCCCCTGAGAGGATGATCCCCTTGGGCTTCATGGCCGCCAGTTCGCCGGCGGGGATGTCCGGCCTCACCAGCACGCTGTAGGCCCCCGCCTCGCGCACGCGGCGCGCGATGAGTTGGGCCGTCTGGGAGCCGAAATCGAGGATCGGGACGACCTCGTCGTGCGGGAGCGGGCTGGCGGGCTTTGCCATGAGGGCTCTAGGATATCCCGATGCCCATGCGTCCCGCCTTTCCAACACGCGCCGGCGCGCAGAAGTTCTCCGTCGGCGCCCTGGCGGCGCTGCTCGTCGCCGCCGGCTGCTCCATACCCCCCGAAGAGCAGGGTTTTTCGTCGCCCAGCCCGGGCGCCCGGGCCAGGGCGGTGGGCGTCGCGGTCGCGGCGGACGACCGCGAGGCCATCCCCGACCTCATCAACATGCTCGGCAGCGACGACCCCGGGCACCGCATGCTGGCCATCCGGGCCCTGCACCGGATGACCGGCCAGACCCTTGGCTACGCCCACGACGCCCCAGAGGCCGACCGGGAGCGGGCCATCGGCGCTTGGGTCGCCTGGTGGCAGGCGGGGGCGCCCGACGGCCCCTCGACCGGCTCCTCAGTGGTCCGGACGGGCGGGATGGCCGATCATGAAGGCGCCGGCGCCAGGGCGGAACGTTCCGCGGCGCCGCCCGCCGCGGACCAGGAACGATGAGCCCATCCGAGCCAAGCCCCTCCGACGTGCACGTCCGGCTGCTGAGCCAGCCGCGGTTCCTCAGCACCGCGCGCTCCGCCGTGATGTCGTTCTCCAAGCAGTTGGGCTTCGACGACGCCTGCTGCTCGCACATCGCCCTCGCCGTGGACGAGGCGATCTGCAACATCATCCGGCACGGCTACTCCAACGCCCCCGATCGGCCGATCTGGATCGGCATGACCGCGCTGGAGCAGTCCGGCCAGGTCGAGGGCGTGCGCATCATCATCGAGGACGAGGCGCGCCAGGTGGACCCCACGGCCATCAAGGGGCGCAACCTCGAAGACATCCGACCCGGCGGGCTCGGCGTCCACATCATCCGCGAGGTCATGGAGAACGTGGTGTACGAAGCGCGCCCCTGCGGGGGCATGCGCCTCAAGATGAGCAGGCGCCTGCCCAGCGCCGGCGGCGGAAGGGGCATCTCCGCCCTCCCCGAGGAACAGGACCAACCGAAGCCGGCCTCCGCGGCCGCCCAGCCCAGTCGTGGAGACCGCTAAGCATGAGCGACGCCATGGAAGTCAAGATCGAACGCGACGGCGACGCCGTCATCGTTTCGCCGGCGGGCGATGTGGACCTCCACCGCTCGCCGTCCTTCCGCGAGCGGCTCAAGAAGGCCGCCGACGAGAAACCCAAGCGGCTCATCGTCAACCTTGAGGGCGTCCCCTACATGGACTCCTCCGGCGTCGCCACCCTCGTCGAGGCCATGCAGATCGCCCGGCGTCAGTCCATGACCCTCGTGCTCTGCGGCGTGCAGACCCGCGTCCGCTCGATCCTTGAGATCGCACGGCTGGACCAGTTGTTCAAGATCGCCGACAACGCGGCCGCGGCGAAGACGCTGTAATCTGATCGGGCCCTATGAGCACGGACGCCCCGGCCCCACCCAGCGCCCTCATCCAGTTCTGCGACGCCGTCGGCGCGCGGTTCATCACGCTCCTGGCGCACATCGGGGGTATCTGGTTCCTGCTGACGCAGGCGACGCACTGGCTCTTCAAGGCGTCGTTCAACCGGCGCATCCGCCTCGGGCGGCCGGCGATCGTCGCGCAGATCGTCCGCGTGGGCGTGGGGTCGATCTTCATCGTCTCGCTCGTTTCGGGCGCCGTGGGGTTCATCCTCGGCCTGCAGATGGCGCCGCCGCTGGACAATCTGGGGCAGGTGCGCCTGGTGCCCAACATCGTCGCCGTCGCGGTGCTGCGCGAACTGGGCCCGCTGATCGCGAGCATCGTGCTCACGGGCTTCGCCGGCGCCGCGATCGCCGCCGAGATCGGCACCATGGTGGTGGGGGAGGAGATCGAGGCGCTCGAGGCGCACGCGCTCAACCCGGTGCGGTTCCTGGTGGTGCCCCGGCTGCTGGCCACGACGGTGAGTCTGACCGCGCTGGCGGTGATCGCCGACATCATGGCCATCGGCGCGGGCATGCTGATGTCCGCCTCGGTCCTGGACATCCCGCCCCATGCGTACATCCAGAGCACGATCGATCAGGTGGGCCCGAGGGACTTCCTGACCGGGCTCATCAAAGCGGGCGTATTCGGGATGCTCATCGGGCTCATCGCGTGCGCCAACGGGCTGAAGGTCACCGGCGGCGCCGCGGGCGTCGGACGGGCGACCACCAACACCGTCGTCGAGTCGATCGTGGCGATCATCTTCGCGGACCTGATCTTCACGGCCGTGTTCTACGCCCTGGGCTGGACGTGAGCGCCGCTCATCGCCGGTAGACCAGCGGCTGCTCGATGGACGCGTACATCTCCCGCAGCGCCGTCATCCCCAGGAAGCCCGCCGCCGCAAGCCCGCCGAGGATCGCCCCTTCGTGCATGTGCCCCTGGCCCAGCAGCCAGGCCGTCTGGTAGAGCGTCAGCCAGAGGGCGCCGTAGCGGGAGAGTTTGTCCGCGGCCCGGGGCCCGCCCCCGATCTGGCGGACGCGCCTCCAGGACAGGACGCCGTACAGCGCCGCGAGGACGATCGGCCCCAGCGCCGCCGACGGGCGCACGAAGTCCGGCCAGACCGAGCCGGCCCGCTTCGTGCCGACGTACAGGAGCAGGCCCGACCAGAACACCCACCCGAGCGTCGCGGTGACGATCGCGGCGGGCGAGAGCGTCGGGCGGCGCTCGCTCAGCCGGTGCGTGACGGCGGCCACCAGCAGCGCGTGCGTCATCACCACCCACACCGGCCACACAAACACCAGGTCCACGTTCGGGATCAGCATGTGGGCGCCGTAGATCAGCGACAGCGCCACGAGCCCCACCGACGGCACGAACCGCGCCGCGGCGTTGTAGAAGAACACCGCCCCCGCCGTCAGCAGGCACATCACCGCCGCCGAGGTGCCCAGCGCGAGCGAGCCGAGGATGGCGACCATCAGACTCAGCACCAGGAAGCCGATCGCGGCGTCGAGGTTCAGCCGGCCCGAGGGCAGCGGGCGGCGCGGGTGCAGGATCCGGTCGCGCCGCAGGTCCAGCGTGTCGTTGAGGGCGTTGGCGAACGCGAAGAGCGCC
The DNA here is from genome assembly GCA_016742055.1 of Phycisphaerales bacterium. Lineage (GTDB taxonomy): Bacteria > Planctomycetota > Phycisphaerae > Phycisphaerales > UBA1924 > JACVCK01. The sequence continues at coordinate 728 of JACVCK010000002.1, read as the reverse complement.
ACCGCCATCACCGCCCCCGCCCCCAGCAGCGGCGCCAGCGGGCCCTCGGCGTGCGGCCCGGGCTCGTCGGGGCCCGAGGCGCGCGTCCACAGGATGACGAACCAGACGTTCCCCACGGCCGCGAAGGCCGTGGTGATCCGCGTCAGGTGCAGCAGCGGCGCGAGTCGGACGAGAACGGTGCGCACGGGGCGTTATGGTAGCGGTTAGGTCGATTGCGTCCGTATACGACAGTGGAGCGGCCGTCTCGGCCGCTATCTCCAGCGCTCATCGCGCGCAGACGCCAACTCAGGGTGCGGCGCCTCAGCGCCGCCTGCTGCCGTCCGGCGCGAGGGGCAGGTTCTCTGGACCGCCCCTCACCACATGAGGGACGCGCCCTAACGCCAGCGGCCGGGACGGCCGCTCCACTGTTCCGGGCGGGTGGGGCCGCATCGGCTCCGCCGACCTACCATCCCGCCCCCATGTCCGGCCGCCCCGCCGTTTTCGACGCCTCGCTCGACGCTTCCCGCCTCCGCGTGGCGGTGGTGGTGGCCCGCTACAACGCGCCCATCACCGACCGCCTGCTCGCGGGCGCGGTGGAGGAGTTCGCGCGTCGCGGCGGCGACCCAGCGTCGCTGACCGTCCTGCCCGCGCCGGGGTCGTTCGAACTGGCGACGCTGGCCGGCGGCGCCGCGAAGTCGGGGCGGTTCGACGCCGTCGTCGCGCTGGGCTGCCTCATCAAGGGGGAGACG
>JACVCK010000197.1 GCA_016742055.1 Phycisphaerales bacterium | reverse complement strand
CCGGGGGTGCCGAGAGACCACCGGGTCCGGTCGCCGGGGCGACCCAATCCCGGCGGCGCTTCGGCGTGGCGGCGGCGCGTCAGGCGCCCGGCAGCAGGCGCGGGCCGTCGGGCTCCGGGTCGGCGTCGGTCGGCAGCGCTTCGAAGGTCCCCCAGGAGACGGAGCGTCGGCGTGCGGCCTTGTCGAGGCGCGGGAGGAACGCGTCGCGGTCCATCTCTTCGCAGCCGAACTGTTCGAGGTGCCAGGACCACATCTGCGTGTCGAGGAGGGTGTAGCCGCGTCGGCGGAGGTGGGCGACGAGATGGACGAGGCAGACCTTGGACGCGTCGGTTCCACCGCGTTCGGGAAGGGAGAACATCGACTCGCCGAAGAACGCGCCGCCGATGCTGACGCCGTAGAGCCCGCCGACGAGGCGCGGCGGCTCGCCGGGGACTTCGGGCGGCAGCCAGGCCTCGACGGAGTGGGCGTGTCCGGCGTCGTGGAGGAGTCGGTAGGTGCGGATGATGGTTTCGTCGATCCACGCGCCGTCGCGCCGCGGATCCGCGCAGCCGACGATCACCGCGGCGAACGCCTTGTCGGCCGTCACGACGAACTTCCTCTGCCGCACCTTCTGGCGCAGCGTCCGTGAGACGCGGAACACACCCTCGGGCGCATCGTCGCCGGAGGCCGCCGGCGCCGTCAGCGGCATCACGCCGCGCGTCTCGGGATTGTGCCATTCGATCTGCCCGCTGCGCAGATCGGCCATCGGGAAGTAGCCCTTCCGGTACGCGCTCAAGAGTTGCGCGACGACCTGTTCGGCGATGGTGCGGCTGCGGGACACAGGGAGAAGTTTAGGTCTTCACCGTGGCGCGGGCGTCGGGGCGCGGGCGTCCAGCCCGCGCGCCATCAACGCTGCCCCTTCCCCTCCACCGTCACCCGGTCGGGGTGGCCGAACCACGAGTTCACGCCGTTCGGCCCGGGGTACTTCTCGCGCAGGGTCGCCGTGACGTCTTCCAGCGTCGCGCCCGCCGCGGGGTCCACCCAGCCGTGCGCGACGTCGGGGAAATCGACCTTGCAGTTTTCGCACTTCTTGCCGTCGTAGAACCGGATCGGGCACCAGAAACTCTCGACGTTGCGCAGCATCTCCGCGCCCAGCGACCAGACGCCCGTCATCCAGTCGCAGTACAGGCACCACGCCAGGTCGTACCCCACCAGCCCCCCGAACTTCTGCCGGCTGACGTTCACCCAGTCTCCGTGGTTGTAGCGGGGCAGTCGCACGAGCCAGGTCAGCGGCGGATACACGATGATCTCCGCGAGCCGCACCAGCACGAACAGCGGCGCCGCGAGCGTCGTCCACCACACGGCGAGGTGATTCCGCGTCGTGCCGACGATCGAACTCATGGTGAGGGCGATCCGCTCGCTCTTCTTCCGCTTCGGCGAGAGCGCCTCGTGGATCCTCGACCACACGATCAGCGTCACCGCCATCGCCAAGATCCCCACGCCGCAGCCCGCGAGACTCCCCAGCCACGCCCGCTCCATCGGCACGCCCACCGCCGCCCCGATCACCATCGGGGCCACCGTGAACAGCACGATCACCACGTCGAGGCCCGGCGCGCGGATGCACCCGGCCGCGATCGCCCGCCCCACTCCCCCCATCCGCGGCAGCGCGTGCAGAATCCCCGCCAACGCCAGCAAACCCAGAACGATCGATCCGAGCAGCGTGAGCGTGTGTTGCATGGGGGCATGGTAACGCCCCCCCGGTGCTCAGCCCTCGACCGCCTCCAGAAACAGGTGCATCACCACCTGGTGCGCCTCCTGGATGTGCGCCGTGTCGTTGGAAGGCACGACGAGCGCGTAATCGCAGCCCTCGAGCGCCGCGCCGCCGCCCTTGCCAAGCAGGCCCACGGTCACCAGCCCCATCTCCTTGGCGCGGGCGAGGGCTCGGAGGATGTTGGGGCTTCCGCCGCTGGTGGTGAAGACGACGAGCACGTCGCCGCGACGGCCGAAGGCCTCGACCTGGCGCGCGAAGACGTGCTCGTAGCCGAAGTCGTTGGCGATGCAGGTGAGGGCGGTAGGGTCGGCGTTGAGGCAGATGGCGGGCAGGGCGCGTCGGACGGCGCGGTACTTGCCGACGAGTTCTTCGGCGAGGTGGAGGGCTTCGGCGGCGGATCCGCCGTTGCCGCAGGTCAGGACCTGCCCCCCGCGTCCGAGGGCGCCGGCGACGGCGGCGGCGCAGCGCTCGATCTGGGGCGTGAGGGGGAGGAGCCCGGTCATCGCGGCGATGGAGCCCTCGATCCTTGTCCGGATGGCGGCCTGGTCGATCTTCATGGGGAGCAGTTTCCCCCTTCCGGCGACCGAACGCCACCCGGGGGTGGTGAGCCCGTAAGAAATGGGCGTCCTTGAAGAAGGGGAGCGGGGTGGCCGCTACGATTGCGCTTCGCGCGCCGATCGGCCGTTCCCGCTCGTCGCGTGCAGCCCGAGGGCGTAGCTCAGCCTGGCAGAGCATCGGACTTTTAATCCGTTGGTCGAGGGTTCGAATCCCTCCGCCCTCATTCTCGACCCGACACCCACGGCGCGCCCAGGCGCCGCACCCATAGCCGAGGGGCACGATTCCGGATGATCGTTCTGCATGCCAACTGGTCCGACGCCGCGCTCCATGTGTGGGGCGAGCAGGCGTTCGGGCGACCACAGGAACCCGCCGAGCCCGGCGGCGCCGAGGCGCCGGCCCATCCTTTCGGGGCGGACGTGCCTGCGCTCCGCGCGGCGCTGGGGTCGATTCTGCCGCTGTTCGGCGCGACGCCCGCGGGGGCGATCTCGCTGCAACTGCCGACGGCCGGCGGTCGCCCGGTGGCGAGTCCGCGGATTGCGCATGCGCTGGGGCACGCTGCGGCGGACGAGGAATCGCCCGACGTGGCGCTCTCGCGCTGGCGGGTTGAGACGCTGGCAATCCCGGCGGGCGAGGCGGCGCGGGCGCTGGATGCGCTGGAGGACGCGGCGCTGGAGGGTCGTGTGGCGCTGGGGCCGTCGGTGGCGTTCTTCGGGGCTTCGGCGCGCCTGGCGCGGTCGCTGCTGGCGGAGGAGCGCTTTGTTCCGGGCGTTGCGGAGATCCCGGGCAATCCTCGGGCGCACTGGGCGCCATGGACGAGCGACGAGCACACGGGCGTCCGGATGGGCGCGCTGCTGGCGGCGACGCCGCCGTCGGCGCGGGCGGCGGACGACGTGTTCCACCACGATCCGCGGGCGATCGCGGAGGACTTCGTCTGGTCGGTGGCCGATGCGCACGTGCGGGCGGTGTTCGCGCGCGAGCAGATGATCGAGGCGATCGAGGGGCGCGACCTGAAGGAGCCCGCGTCGTTGTGGCTGTCGGGCCTGCTGGGCGAGGACCCCGCCCTGGGCGCGCCGGCGGAGGCGCGCTCGGCGCTGGCGCGATCGGCGCGGCAGTGGATCTCGCGCCTCGAAGAGCGCGGCGCGGACGCGGCCTGGCGCCTGCGCCTGACGCTGCTGGAGCCCGAGGCCTCGTCGCTGATCCCCGAGCGCCAGGCGCCGGGCGAGGACGTGCGCTGGACGCTGCGCCTGGGGCTGGAGGCGGTGGACCGCACGGGCGCGTTCATCGACGCGGTGGACATCTGGCAACTCAAGCAGGAATCGGTCGTGGTGGAGGGCGTGCGCCTGGACTCGCCGCAGGACCTGCTGCTGGCGGAGTTGGCGCGTGCGGCGCGCCTGTACCCGGCGCTGGACACGGCCCTGGAGGAAAGCGCGCCCAAGGCGCTGTCGCTGAGCAGCCGCGGCGCGTACGAGTTTCTGCGGGAGTTCCGCCCGCTGCTGCTGGAGCAGGGCTTTGGCTGCGATGCGCCGGAATGGTGGGAGGCGCCGGCGTCGCGTCTGGGGGCGCGGCTGCAGATCGAGTCGCCGGGGCTTGACGAGGAGGACTCGGGCGACGGCTCGGGCGCTTCGCCAGCGGCGCGTGCGGCGGTGGGCCTCGAGTCGCTGGTGGACTACCGCTGGGAGATCGCGATCGGGGACACGACGCTGTCGCTCAAGGAGTTTGAGTCGCTGGCGGCGCAGCGGGCGCCGCTGGTGCGCGTCGATGGGCAGTGGATCGAGATCCGACCGGAGGACGTCGCGGCGGCGGTGCGGTTCATCAAGGAGAATCCGGGCGGCCAGATGCGCGTGTCGGAGGCCTTGCGTCTGGCGCACGCGTGGGACGCCGAGCAGGTGGGCATCCCGATCCTGGGTCTGGACGCGAAGGGCTGGGTGGCGGGGCTGCTGGGCGCCTCGGACGAGGGCGTGCCGACGCTGCAGCAGCCGGAGAACTTCCGCGGCGCGCTGCGTCCGTACCAGTTGCGCGGGCTGTCGTGGCTGGCGTTCCTCTCGAAGTTCGGGATGGGCGCGTGTCTCGCGGATGAGATGGGCCTGGGCAAGAC
>JACVCK010000196.1 GCA_016742055.1 Phycisphaerales bacterium | reverse complement strand
GGGGGGGGGGGGGGGGGGTCCGCGGGGACGGCTCTGGCGGGGGCAAGGATGGCGGCGCGGTCGGCGCGGTCGGCCTCGGCCATGGGGTGGGCGCTCATGACGATCGGGGCGCCGGAGTCGGGCCGCAGGCGTGCAAGGGCGTCGAGAAACTCGGCGCGGGCGCGGGGGTCGAGGCCGGCGGTGGGCTCGTCGATGAGGAGCAAGCGGGGCGTAGAGATCAGGGCGCGGGCCAGGTCCGCGCGCCGCTGCAGCCCGCCGGAGAGCGAGCCGACGCGGTCGTCGAGCCGGTCGGCGATGGACAGGTCGGTCGCGGCGCGGGCGATGCGATCGGCCAGCGGCGCGGCGCGCAGCCCGAAAAGCGCCCCTTGCAGCGCGAGGTTCTCGCGGACGGTCAGGAGGGGGTCGAGCCCCGGGCGCTGGAAGACCACGCCCACGTGCGCCCGAGCGGCGCGAGCGCCGGGGCTGAGGCCCATGACGTTCGCGCGGCCTTGGGTGGGTGCATCGGCTCCGGCGAGGATGCGCAGCAGGGTGGACTTGCCCGAGCCGTTGGGCCCCAGGATCGCGATCCACTCGCCGGGCAGCACGTCGAGCGTCACGCCGTCGAGCGCGGCGCGTGCCGGGCTGCGACGGGTGGCGGGGAACTCGCGGCGCACGCCCAGCGCCGCCGCGACGGGCTGACGCGCAACGGTCGGGGCGGCGGGGTGGTTCACGGGATGAGCGCCGCGTCCACGACCATCGCGCCCATGACGAGCGGCAGATAGATCACGGACACGATGAAGAGCCGACGTGCGTCGGCGTCGGCTCGCGTCGCGGCGAAGCGCCACGCGGCGCGGAAGAACCACGCGCCCAACAGGATGGCGGTGGCGGTGTACGCCCAGCCCAGCAGTTGCGGCATCGCCCAGACCACGCCGAGGGAGGCGGGGATCATGGCGCCGGTCCAGATGAGCGTGGCCTGCACGGTGCGGGCGCCGGAAGGGTCGATGACGGGCAGCACGCGGTGCCCGCCGCGGGCGTAGTCCTCGCGGTGACGCCACGCGATTGCGAGGAAGTGGGGGATCTGCCAGACGAACATGAGGAAGAAAATGGCCCATCCGCCGGGGTGGTCCAGGCCGTGCCAGGGCAACGGCGCGTCGGCGGAGCGCGCGACGGTGCCGAAGGCGGCGGTCCATCCGATGAGCGGCGGCAGCGCGCCGGGCGCCGCGCCGACGACGGTGGCGAGGGTGGTGTAGGGCTTGAGGGGGGTGTAGACCCAAACGTAGGAGACGATGGTGGCCAGCGCGACGGCGGCGGAGGCCCAGTTGACCAGGGACCAGAGCGCGAGGACGCCCACGGCCGAGAGCGCGGCGCCGATCAGCAGGCCGTGCCGGGGGCGCAGACGTCCGGCGGGGATGGGGCGGTCGGCGGTGCGGCGCATGCGGCCGTCGCGGTCGCGTTCGATCCATTCGTTGAGCGCGCTGGCGCCGGACGAGCACAGCGCCGTGCCGAGCATGGTGACGATGGCGACCCAGAGCAGGTCGCTCGAGACGCGCCCGATGGTCATGGCGCCCATGGCGAAGCCCACGGCCGAGGTGATCGTCACGAGGCGGGTGATGCGGGGCTTGGTCAGTTCGCTGACGTCGGCGAGGAAGGCGGGGGCGCGGGGCGCGTCGCCCGCGACCGCCGGGATGGCGAGCGCGGCGTCGGGGCTTGGCAGGGTGGCGTCGGTTCTGGGGATCATTCGGCCGGACCGGAATCCGTGCGATGTGACAGGAATCCGCCAGAAGCAGGATATCGCGCCGGGGCGGTCGGGGCCAACGGCGGTCAACGAAAGCGGCGGCCCCCTGCAAGGGGGGCCGCCGCGGGTTGGTGGGGCTCAGAAGTCGGGCTCCGCGCTTGGGGTCAGCGCATGGGCTCGAGCGTGAGGGGGTCCTTCAGGGGGATCTGCATGGTGGAGCCGTCGAAGAACTCGGCCATGCGGGCGCGTCCCTCGAGGTCGCCGCCCTCGATCTCGCTCCACTTGCCGACGACCATGATCGCGAGGTTGTCGCGGTTGAGGCGCTTTTCGGCGACGCGCCGGACGTCTTCGGGGGTCACCGCGCGGATGTTGTCGCGGTAGGTGCGCCAGTAGGACGGGTCGCGCCCGGTCCACTCGTCGCTGACGAAGACGTTGAGCATGCCGGCCTTGGACTCGAAGGTTCGGGGGAAGGTCTCGATGAAGGAGTTCTTCGAGGTTTCCAGTTCCTTCTCACCGACGGGCTCGGTGCGGATGCGTTCGATTTCCTCCATGATGATCTTCGTGGCGAGCGCGACGGTGCGGTTCTTGGACTGGAAGTAGGCGCGGTACTCGCCGGGGTAGTAGACCGGCATGATCATCGCGGAGCCGGCGGAGTAGGCGAGGCCCTCATCGGAGCGGACGCGCTTGGTGATGCGGCTGGTGAATCCGCCGCCGCCCAGGACGTCGTTCATGACCAGGAGAGGGAAGTAGTCGGGGTCGTCGCGGGTGACGCCGCGCATGCCGATGAAGACCTTGCCCTGCGGGATGTCCTTCTCGACGCGGTAGACGCCGGGGGCGACGGAGGCGGAGGGGGCCGGGGGATCGGGCATGCGTTCGCCGGCGGCCCAGCCCTCGAGGGCCTTCTCGAGGCGGGCGAGCATGTCGGCCTCGTTGAAGTCGCCGGTGACGGCGATGATGAGGTTGCCCGGCTGGAAGACCTTGGCGTGGAACGCGCGGAGGTCGTCGATCGTGATGGACTCGATGGTGGCGAGCGTTGGGTTGCGGGCGGAGAAGTGGTCCTGCCCGTACATGAGGGCGGCCCACTCACGGTCGAGGATGGGCCCCGCGTCGTCGTTGCGCTGCTTGAGGGCCTCGATGACCTCGTCCTTGTAGACGCGGACCTTGTCCTCCTCGAAGCCCGGGTTGCGGAGCATGTCCATGAAGAGGGCGAAGGCCTCGTCGAGGTTGGACTTGAGGGCGTTGAGCGAGGCGGAGGCCTGGAGCCCGCCGGCGCCGGTGGTGGCGACGGCGGCCAGGTAGTCGAACTGCTCGTCGAGTTGGGCGGCGGGCGTGCTGGACGTGCCGCCGCGCCGGATCATCGCTCCGGTCATGTTGGCCAGGCCGACCTTGTTCGCGGGCTCGAGGTAGGCGCCGCCCTTGAAGGAGAAGGTGATGGAGACGAGGGGGAACTCGTCGGAGGGCGCGAGGTAGACGGGCACGCCGGATCGGAGTTGTCGCCGGAACTGCTCGGCGGCGGGCGGCTGGAACTCGAGGGGCTGGAACTGGATCTGCTCGGGGCGCGAGGGAAGGGCGTCCGCGGCGCCAAGGGCGCCGGCGCCGATCGCCGCGGCTCCGAGGAGGGTGATGAACAACTTGCGCATCGGAAGGATCTCCGTGGATCTGCTGGTGGTGTGTGCTGGTGAAGGGATCAGTTGGAGGCGGGCTGCAGCGTGCTCAGACGCTCGCGGGCCTTGCGGAGGATGATGTCGAAGGCGGGCTTGAACTGCGGGGGCACCTGCGCCGCCTGGCCTTCCATCTGGGCGATGGCTTGCTCGAGTTCCGCGGGGTCTTCGACGGCGGAGAGTTGCGAGAGGGCCTGCTTGACCATGGCCTTCATCTGCGGATCGAGCGCGGCGAGTTCGGGGTCCTCCGTGGGGGCGCCGGCCTTGCGGTTGTAGAGCGCCACGGCGCGGTTGGTGGGCGCGAAGTATTGCTTGGCGACGCGCTGGATGTCCTCGGCGGTCACGGCCTGCAGGCGCGCCGGGGCCTCGTTGATGTACTCCCAGCCGCCGAGCGCCTCATAGAGGCCGAGTTGGACCAGAAGGAAGAAGTTGCTCTGCAGCCGGCGGTAGGAGTCGGCGGCGACGCGGTTCTTGACCTTCTGCAGTTCACGCTCCGACACGGGGTTGTTCTGGAGGTCTTCGAGGACGGCGTACCAGCCCTTCTCGATGTCCTCGGGGCGGGCGTCGCCCTTGGCCTCGGCGTAGAAGGAGAACGCGCCGGCGTACTTGGCCGGGCCGCCGAAGCCGCCGGCGTCGGCGGAGGCGTTGGCCGCGACCTGCGAGCCCTCGACGAGGGACTTGTAGAGCCGCCCGGTGCGTCCGTTGAGGATCTGGGCCAGCATCTCAAGGGGGAAGGAGTCGTCGTGGTTGAAGGGGACGGTGTGATAGCGGACCTCGATCTGGGGCTGGCAGTCGCACTCGGCGTACATCCGCATCTCGGCCTTCTGGGGCACTTCGAGGGTGACGACGGGCGGGGGCTCGACGGCGCCGCGGCTGAGCCGTCCGAAGTAGCGGGAGATGACGGGTTTGACCTCAGCGGGATCGAAGTCGCCGACGATGATGCCGACGAGGTTGTTGGGTCTGTAGTAGACGTGGAAGGACCCCTGGGCCTGTTCCCGGGGGTGGGGGTTGAGGGCGCGGGGCCATCCGCTGCCGGGCCGTGCGTGGGGG
>JACVCK010000195.1 GCA_016742055.1 Phycisphaerales bacterium | reverse complement strand
GCGTCGTAGTCCTCCAGCGCCGCGCCCCGCAGCAGGAACGCCCGGTCGCTTGAGCCCAGGTTCCGCCCGACCTCGTCGAACACCGACAGGTCCAGCGCCGCCGCGTCGTTGTCCTCCAGTTCCCCCGAACGCCCCAGCGCCACCTGCTCGCTGAAGCCCATCGAGGCCCCCACCCCCGGGCTCGACCAGTCGTTGATGAAGTCCGACCCCAGCCCGCGAGGAACCAGCAGGTACACCGCCAGCGCGCCGACCCACATCACGGCCGTCGCGCCGAAGGTCAGCCGCCACAGCCCACGCCGCGCCGTCGGCGGCGCCGGCGCCGCGGGCGTCTGCCGGGGCGCCCCCGGACCGCGCAGGCCCGCGTGGATCTGGAACAGCAGGATCGTGAACACCGCGACGGGGATGTACACCGCGATCATCAGCCCGACCGGCAGCGAGTTGCTCGTCAGCAGCGCCGCGATCACCGTGAACACGCTCAGCGTCAGCAACTGCGCGTGGTTGCGCGGCGTGGGGCGCTCGTAGAACTTCACCACCTGCACCCACGCGCACAGCGCCGCGAGCGATTCGACGAAGTTCTCCGGCTGCTCGATCGCCCGCATCGCCGTCCACGCCGCCGCCGCCAGCACCAGGAGGTTCAGCAGCCACTGGGGCAGGACCCCGTGCGCCTCATCCTTCACCAGCCGGCGCGCCAGGCCCACCAGCACGATCGCCACCAGCCCCACGATCGCGTTCTCATCCGCGACGAAGAACGCGAACACCCCCAGCGCGCAGGTCAGCGCCAGCCAGCGCGGAAACGAGTTGACCAGCGTCAGCGCCACGTCGGGCTGCCCTCCAGCCGCTCCACGGCCAGAATCGAGTCCGGACGCGCCGCCGAGATCAGCGCCGCACGCGCCGGAACCCGCGCCGGACGACGCTCCGTCGCGTGCACGATCAGCCACGCCGCCGAACGCTGCGACGGAGGAAACGCCCCACCCTGCGCCATGTCCGCACGCTCCACGTCCAGGACCGCCAGCATGTCGAGCAGGCGCTCCGCGTGGCGCGCCCCGGCCCGCGGCGGCGCCACGACCGCGCACGCCGGCGCCGCCAGCCCCACCTCCGCGCCGTCCTCCGACGCCCGCGCGATCAGGCTCGCCGCCAGACTGATCGCCCGCTCGTTCAGCCGCGCCGCGTCATCGTCCGCGCCCGTCGGCGCAGCCAGCGCCAGGCCGATCCACAGGCGCATCGGCGCCCGCGAGGCGTTCTCGCGCACCAGCAGCGTCCCCGTCCGCGCCGACGGCCGCCACGCGATCTGCCGCGCGCTGTCCCCGGGCGCATACTCCCGGATCGAATAGAACTCATCGCCCAGGCCCACCGAGGGCGACGACCGCTCACCCTCATTCGACATCGCCGCGGCGCGCCGGACCGCCTCCGACGCGATCGGCACGATCTCCGGCCGGATGATGCACCGCGCCGGGCCGCTCTCGCCCTCGTCCACGGCGAACGTGACCGACTTCCGCGTGATCCCCAGGGGGAACGAAGTCGACGCCCGCACCAACCCGAACGTCAGCGTCCCGCGCCGCGTGGGGACCACGATCGAGTCCACCCGCGTCCGCGAGCGCGTGCCCACCTGCGCCACGAACGCCCGCGCCGGCGGCGCCTGCGCCCTCCCCGACGACTCCTCTCGCCGCCCGCGAGCCGGCGCCTCCTGCAGCGCGATCGCGAACGCCGGCAGCCAGCGCGACCGGTTCCGCACCGAGTACCCCACGTGCAGCGGCGCCCCCACGGCCCCCACCCGGGGAGCAATCCGCTCCACTTCCAGACTCAAGAGCGTCCCGCCGCTCACCACCCCCGAGATCAGCGCCGCCGCCAGCGCCAGGCCGAAGGCGAAGAACAGCATGTTGTTCTGCGAATTGACCGCCCCCAGCCCCACAAGGACCACCACAACGATGTACATCAGCCCCGAAAGAGAAAAGTGCCGACGTCGCAGGACCCGGGCGCTGGGCATCGCCCAAGTGTACGAGCCCCGATCGCCTCCGGATTCACCGCCCTAAAACCGCTCAGCGGTTGAACCGGCGGAACTGCTCCATCAGGTCCTCCGGCAGCGGCCCGCCCGAAGAACCCGAGCCCTTCTTCACGATCACCAGCAGACGCTGCGACGACGGCGGCAGGCGGAACGCGTGGTTCACCGGCTCCACGCCCTTGCCCCGCGTCATGATCGCGCAGTCGTAGTTCAGGAAACCCGCCCCCACCTCGTCCACGCGCAGCGAGAACGACCCGTCACCGTCCGAAACCGCCGACGACACGCGCTCGCGATTCGGCTTCTCCGGGTCCGTCCACAACTCGATCTCCACGCCGCCCACCCCCGTGCCCCCCGTCAGACGCGGGTCCGAGGCGTCCACCAGCGCCGCGTACGAAACATCCCCCGTCACCACCCGCCCCTGCAGCGCGTACGGCGAACACGCCCCCAGCAACGCCGCCAGGGGAACCAGCATCCATCGCCACGCCGTTTGCTTGGTCGTCATGCGTCGGTCGTCTCGTCATCATCGGCCGCGGCCGAGGGCATCAGGTCCTCCACCGAAGGAAGGTCCTTGACGCTCGACAACCCGAAGAGTTCCAGGAACTGCCGGCTCACGCCGTAGAGCATCGGCCTGCCCAACTCCTCCGCGCGTCCGACGATGGCGATCAGCCGGCGCTCGAGCAGCGAACGCAGCACCTCGCCGCACGCCACACCACGGATGCTCTCGATCTGCGCCCGCGTGATCGGCTGGCGGTACGCGATCACCGCGAGCGTCTCCACCGCCGCGCGCGACAGACGCGCCGAGTTCCGCGCCTCCTGGAACGCCCCCACCGCCGGAGCGAACTTCGACAGCGTCATCACCCGGAAGCCCCCAGCCACCTGTTCGATGCGGAAAGCCCGGCCCGTCGCCTCGTACTGGCCGTTCAGGACCTCCACCGCCTTCTTCACCGTCCGCGTCCCGCCCTGCTCGATCCCCAACTTCAGCGCCTCCGCGATGCGCCCGGCTGTGACGGGTCGATCGAGTGTGAGGAGGATCGCCTCCAGCGCCGGCGCCACCTCTTCCGGCGACGGCCCGCCCGCGCCCTCGCCGGCCTCCGCCAACGAATCCTCGGTCGGCGCCTCGACTTCAACGGGCGCTGCGGGCTGGAGACGCGGCTTCTCGGCCTTCGGGGGCATCGCCCCAGTCTAGCAGGGACCGATCCGACCCCCCACGTCCAATCCGACCCCGCGGGCTATCACACCCGCCCAACCGCTGAAGCCGAGCGCCCGCTCGCCCGATGCATCGGCTCCGGCGCGGCCCACGACGGCCCGCCGCCGGATCTTCCTCGCGTCCTCCACGGACCGGAAAGGGGCGGGTTCCATGCCGAGCGCTTCCGACGCACGGGCCGCGGAGTTCTGGATGACCCTCGTCCGCGCCGACTGCGAGCGCGCCCTGACCCAGCCCCGCTGGACTGGCGCGCTCGTGTGGATGGCGTCCGACCTCGAAGCGCTCGCCCGCGACCTGCAACTCCCCGAGTCCACCCGGGCCGAGATGCGCACCCTCGCCCTCGAAGCCCGCACGCTCACCCGCCGCGTGCGCCGCTCCGCCGGCGCGATCGCGCCGGACATCAAGCCCGACGCGATCCCCGCCTCCGAGCCGCCGGCGAACAGCCGACGCGCGAATCGCGTGGCCGTGGCGTAACGCCATGGTTGTGCCGGACATGACTCTTCCATCCAGCGCCGGCCGATGCACGGCCCGCGTGCTTCAGACCCGCCGGGCCGGCAAACCGTAGCCACGGGCGCCTGCCCGGGGTGCGATCACATGGACTGTATGGAGCCCCGGAGGGGCGGCACCATCGACACTCGCGACCCATGGCCCACACGCACACGCGCCGGCTCGTGCATGTTGTGTTTTCGACAAAGGGCCGCGAACCAACTCTGACGCCGCCGATGCTCGACCGGCTCTTTCCGCACATCGTCGGCGTCGTCCAGCAGAAGGGCGGCGAGGTCATCCGGGCGGGAGGCGTCGCCGACCATGTTCATCTGCACATCGCCATGCCCGCTACGCGCTCGGTGTCCGAACTTGTCCGCGACATGAAGTCCAACTCGTCGCGTTGGATCCGCGAGATTTTTCCCGAAGGGGCCCCCTTCGCATGGCAATCGGGGTATGGCGCTTTTTTGCTGAGCGATGCATCTGTCGAGTCGGTTGCGAGGTACATCGCCAATCAGGCGCAACATCATCGAGCGGTCAGTTTTCAAGAGGAATACCTCGACTTCCTGCAGCGAAACGGCGTGGATGACGACCCGAAGTGGGTCTTCGCGGACGAGCCAGTGTCGCCCCTCCGGGGCTCTCTTCCATTTGTGCCGCACACCCGGGGCTGGCGCCCCGGGCTACGTTGTGCCGGCCCTCCAGGCCTGAGTCGTCGTGCACACAGCCCGACTTCGCCTGCATCTCTCACTCCGCTTCTCCCCCTACAC
>JACVCK010000001.1 GCA_016742055.1 Phycisphaerales bacterium | reverse complement strand
CTAGGACGGAGGCGGAGGTCGTCGACGGGGGCTCGTCTGTAGGGGTGGGGATGGAGTAAAGGGACCGGGTTGCGGTAGGGAGTCGAGGGGGTGGGGGGGGGGGGGGGGGGGGGCTGGGGGGCCCGGAGCGGTCCGGGGACGGTCGGCGGGCCTTCAACCCGGGGATGGCGGGGGGGTTTGGGGGGTGTTATTCTCAGCCGCCGGCCCCTGCGGGCCGATCGCAAGGAGGCGGCGTCGATTGGTTCTGCATCGGGCAACGGTCGCGGCGTTGGTGGCTCTTGGCACCCTGTGGGCGGCGGTGCTCGTGGTCGGCGGGGCGATGGTGTCCACGCTGGGGGGAAGCCGCTGGCCGGGGCTCGGCTCAGCCAGCGTGCTGGCGGGTCTGACGGCGGTCGCGGCGGGGGAGTTTGTGTTCCTTGCGGTGGTGGGAAACCGGCTTTTCCCGGCGTCGAGGCGAACCCTGCTCGGCGTCGGCGAGTTGATGTTGGGGGGAGCGTTGGTGCTGGGGGCGATCGGAACGGTGGCGGCGCTGCTGGCCGCGGGAGCATGATGAAGGTGAACGAACAACGACTTCTGCGGCGTGGATCGTCTTGGACCCTTGCGGCTGCGGTCGCGCTGGTTTCGGGGTTGGGGCTGAGCGTGGCGGACTCGCCTGCGCAGTCGGCGCCGGCCTCCGGGACGGCGGGCTACGTGCGTGAGCACCCGGCGATGCGCCGGATGGTCGCGGAGCGGATCGCGCGGGTTCCGCTCCTTCGGCTGCGGACGACGGCGTCGCCCACGGCGCGGGACTTCGAACTGACGGCGCTGGCGCTGGAGATCGCGCTGCGTCTGGACCCAAGCAACGAGAACTTCGCGCGGCGCGCGGTGGAGGCCTGGCACGGGGCGGGCGACACGGCCCGCTCGATGGAGGCGACGCGCACGGTGGCGCGGCTGGACCCATCGGACACCGTGGCCCAGTTGCGTCTGATCTCGGACCGCATCTCGCGCCTCCAGAGCGTCGAGGGGCGCCTGAGCGCGTTTGAGAAGGTTGTGGGGCCGGACGGCGACACGATCGACGCGGCCGTCCGCAGCCGTCTGGCGCTCGACGCCGCGCTGCTCGCGCGGGAGATCGGCGACGACGCCCGGTTCGTGCGCCTCCTGACGCGTTCGACGCAACTGGACGCTTCGAACAAGGACGCCGCGGCGCTGGCGGCGGCGTACTTCTATGAGCGCTCGGAAGACCCGATGGGGCGGGTGGAGATGCTGCTGAACGTTCTGCTGGCGGACCCTGTGGATCCATCGGCGCACCCGAACCTCCCGCGGGAACTTCGTTCGCACGGGGCGTTCGTGAGCGCTCAGCGTTTCCAGGACAACGCGGCGGCGATCTTCGGGCGCGCGGGGATGCCCCCTTCGCTGGACCAGCAGGTGGACTCGCTGGTGGGTCTGTGGCAGGCGTTCGGCGCCGACCCGGTGCTGGAGGCGCTCTCGGGCGCAGAGTTGCAGATGCGCCAGGCACGGGCGTACGAGATCGCGGTCGCGCAGGCGCAGGGGCGCGACCCGGGCATGCCGCTCGAAGAAACGCGGATGCCGCCGGAACTCGAGGCGGTGCGGATGGCGATCAACCTGTCGCTGGGCCGTCAGGGCGCCGCCGAGGCGTCGGTCCGGAGCGTCGGCGCCTCGGGCCAACTGCTGCTGTCGATGCTGGCCGGGGCGGAGGGCCAGGGCCTCGATCCCGAGATGATCGCGGACGGGCGTCGTCGGCTCCGGTCGGAACTGACCTGGCTGCGGCTCTGGTGCGGGACGCAGATCGATGAGGCCGAGGCCGATCTGCAACGGCTGACCGATGAGGGGCTGATCAACGAGGCGGCGACGCAGCGGTACCGCGGCCTGATCGCGTTCCGGCGGGGCGACCTGTCGGGCGCGCGCACGTTGCTGGAGCCGCTGGGGGACCTCGACCCGCGGTCGCGCCTGGGTCTGGGGATGCTCGCGGAGCGCGAGGGCGAGACGGACGAGGCGCTGCGTCACTACGCGAAACTGGCGCTGGAGCAGCCGCACGCGCTGCTGGGCGCGTTCGCGCGCCGGCGGATCGAGTTGATCACCGGGACGACGCTCTCGCCGACGCCGACGGCGGCGGCGCTGGAGTCGTACATGGCGCGCACGCCGCGCTGGCTGGACGAGATGGCGCTCGACCCTCGCTCTTGGATGCACCTGAGCGTGCAGCCGGTGCGCGAGCGTGTGGGGCCGATGTCTCCGCTGGAAATGGACGTGACGGTGCGGAACATCGGCCGGATGCCGCTGGCGATGGGCCCGGGCAAGCCGATCGACACGCGCGTGCTGCTGGCGCCGACCCTGCTGGTGGACGGGCAGTTTCAGGCGCCGAACCTGCAGGTGGAGATCGCCGACATGGAGCGGCGGCTGCGCCTGATGCCGGGCGAGTCGATGACGGCGCGCGTGTGGGCCGGGCAGGGCTGGCTGGGCCAGGCGCTCGACGGCCTGTCCGACCGGTCGCTGACCATGCGCTGGCGCGCGGTGCAGGGCTACCGGATGGACAACACCGGCAAGTACCTCGGCGGCTCGATGGGCCTGACGGCCGAGGTTCCGGTCATCTCCCAGAGCGGCGTGGCGGCGCTGGGCCAGACCGGCGACGCGATCTCCCGGGCGTTTCTCGACGCGCAGGGCGAGACGCTGATCGACGCGATCTTCTACGTCCGCAGCGCGCTGCAGCGCGGCAAGGAAGACCCCAACAACCCCGACTCCCGCGCGATCGTCGCCGCCCTGGACCGCGCCGTCGCCGAGCGCATGGCGTCCATGACCGAACTGGAGCGGACCCTCGCCGTGCTGGTGGTCGGCGCCGCGTTCCTGCGCAGCGAACAGGCGCAACTGGACGCGCTCGCCGCCAGCGACGGATCGCCGCTCGTCCGCTTTGCCTACCTCATCGCCCGTGTGCCCGATCCGGAGAGCGCGGTGTACGATTCGTTCCCGGACGCGCCGGACACGGCGGAGATGGCCCGGTTCGCCGCGATCTTGCGGGCCGGCCTTCTAGCCGCGGCGGAGGCCGGCGAGGTCTCACCCCTCCAGCAGGACCTGGCGCCGGCGACGATTGTCAAGTAACTCCTCCGCTCCGTCCGTGACGGTTGTGAGGCCTGTGCGGGCGCGCGGTCCGACCGCCCTTCGCCGGGGCTTGCTTCGTGCGCCGGGTTTCCCATGATTCCATTTGGATTCGGGACGCCGAGCGTGCCGGCAGCACGCGACGGAGCGCGGCCATGAGCGGTTCGATCAGCAACATGGGATCGGGAGGGCCGGGGGGCCTGGAGTTCCGGCCCGAGCGCTGGCGCAGCCGGGGTCTGCTGCCCGACACGGAAGGCCTAGTGCGCCGCGCGCCCACCAGCGGCGAAGTCATTCAGAGGGTCGCGGAGCACTCGCGGGGCGTTCCGCCTCCGAAGGACCTGCTGCAGGTGACGGCGGCGGCGGCGCGGTACGCGCTGACGCGCCTGGACTCGGCGCAGCAGATCGCGGAGGAGATCCGCAGCGACCAGTCGGAGCGCCGGGCCGCGGAGTTTGCGGAGGCGGCCTCGGGCGGCGCGGTCGACCGCATGGAGGCGGCGGAGGCGTTGGGGGCGTAGCGCCGACGATGCGGCGGTCCGGCCCGGGGATCACTCGCGGTCCGTCATGCGGACCTTGCCGGAGCCCTTGACGATGTGCCCGATGAGGTGGGGTCGTTCGCCGGCGCGCTTGAGGCGCGTGGCGATGGACGCCGCGAACGTGGGACGCACCACCAGGCAGTAGCCGATGCCCATGTTGAAGACGCGGCGCATCTCGTCCTCGTCGATGCTCCCGTGCTGCTGCAGGAAAGTGAACACGGGGGTGACGGGCCACTTGGAGGGGTCGAGGATGGCGTCGACCTTGGGGTGCAGGGCGCGCTCGAGGTTGTCGCCCAGGCCGCTGCCGGTGATGTGCGCCATGCCGCTGACGATTTTCTTGACGGTGTAGGCGCGCTGCAGGGCGACGATGGGTTTGGCGTAGATGCGGGTGGGCGTGAGAAGGACCTCGCCGAGCGTTCGGGACTTGTCGAGGTCCTTGTAGACCTTGTCCAGATGCAGACCGGCCTCCTTCACGACGGCGCGGACGAGCGAATAGCCGTTGCTGTGCACGCCGTCGGATTCAAGGCCGATCACCACGTCGCCGGGCTCTACGCGCTCGCGGCTGGTGGCGCGCTCCAGTTCGACCACGCCGACGGCGAAGCCGGCCAGGTCGATCTCGCCCTCCGGGTAGACGCCGGGCATCTCGGCGGTCTCGCCGCCGATCAGCGCCGCGCCCGCCTGACGGCAGCCGTCGGAGATGCCCTTCACCACGGCCGCAAGTTGTTCAGGAATGATCTTGTGGGCGGCGATGTAATCGAGGAAGAACAGGGGCTCGGCGCCCTCGACGATGAGGTCATTGACGTTCATCGCCACGAGGTCGATGCCGATGGTGTCGTAGCGCCCGGTGTCGGAGGCGATCTTGACCTTGGTGCCGACGCCGTCGGTGCAGGCGACCAGGACGGGTTCGCGGTAGTTGCGCTTGAACAGTTTCTCGTTGAAGTCCAGTCGGAAGAGCCCGGCGAAGCCGCCCGGCCGGTCGAGGACGCGCGGGCCGTGGGTCCGGCGCACGTCCCGACGGATCATGTCCACGAAGCGATCCCCCTCCTCGATGGAGACGCCGGACTTGGCGTAGGTCAGGGGCGCGCGCGGGGCCGGGCCGTCAGGGGCCTTTTTCTTCGTGCGTCCGGTGGTCGGGGCGGATCGGGTCGCCATGGGACGCGGAGCATACCCGCTGCGGACGGGGTACTTTGTGCCGATGCACTTCTGCCTGGTGGACACGGTTCTGGAACGCGCGCCCGGGAGGATTGTCACGCTCAAGCAGGTGACGGCGGGCGAGGAGTACCTGCAGGACCATTTCCCGACCTTCCCGATCCTGCCGGGCGTGATGATGGTGGAGGCGCTGGTGCAGGCGTCGCGCCTGCTGGCGGAGCAGGAGGGGCTGGGACGGCGGCTGGTCCTGGGCTCGGCACGGGGGATCAAGTACGGGGCGATGGTGCGCCCGGGTGAGGCCCTGCGGGTGGAGGCGGCGGTCCACGGCGAACCGGGTTCGGACGGGACGGTGGAGTTCAAGGCCTCCGGGACGGTGATCGGGCCGGGGGGCGCCGCGACTGGCAAGACCGCGGTCAGCGGGCGGATCAGCCTGCGTCCGGCGCGTCTGGGTGAGGCCTGAGCGCCCGTTCCCGGGGGGCGGTGGTGACGCGGCCGGATTTCGGCGATACTGTGACCCCTCATGGCCGCACTGAGGCCCGATCAGGCGCCGAATCCCCGCGTGGGGCCGGCGAGGTCGGGGGGCCCGCGGCGCTCCACGACGGAGAAGGATCGAGGATGACGCGCGACGAGGTCTACGACAAGGTCCGGAACGTTCTGGTGGACGCGCTCAGCGTCGATGAGGATGAGGTCGCACCGGACGCCCGGCTCACGTCCGACCTGGGCGCCGAATCGATCGACTTCCTCGACATCGTGTTCAAACTCGAGCAGACCTTCGGGTTCAAGATCGCCCAGGGCGAACTCTTTCCCGAGAACGTCGCGCAGGACCCCCGTTACGTCAAGGACGGGCGCGTCACGTCGGAAGGCGTCGCGGCCCTGAAGGACCGCATGCCCCACGCCGACTTCTCCGCCTGGGAGAAGAACCCCGAGATCACCAAGGTCGGCGAGATCTTCACCGTGGACGCGGTGGTGAAGTTCGTCGAGCGGAAGTTGTCGGCCACGGCCGCGGCCCACTGAGCCGGACCTCCCCAACGCCCAGTCTGGAGCCCGCGCGTGCGTTGGATGTGGATCGACCGCATCGTCGAGTTGCAGCCCGGCGCCCGCCTGGTCGCGGTGAAGAACGTCTCGCTCGCCGAGGAGCACCTGCACGACCACTTCGCGGCGGACGCGGCGCACGGCGAATCGGCGCTGCCGGTGATGCCCGCGTCGCTCATCATCGAGGGGATGGCGCAGACGGCGGGGATCCTCGTCGGGCACACGGGGCGCTTCAAGGAAAAAGTGATCCTGGCCAAGATCAACAAGGCGGAACTCTCGCGCGACGCGGGGCCGGGCATGACCCTGCGTTACACGGCGACCATGGAGCGCTTTGACCCGATGGGCGCCTCGACCACGGGGCTGGTGGAGTTGCTGGACCACGCCCGCGGCGGGAGTTTCGGCGAGATCGGGCGCATCGACCTGATGTTCAGCCACATCGATCAGAATATGGCGGGCGTGGAGTTCCCGGAGCATAACTTCGTGTTCTCCGAGTCGTTCCGGACGCTGCTGCGGACGGGCGGGATCGAAGCGCATTTTTGAAACAGGGCGGCTGAGGAGCGATCCCTACCGGGCGTCGCGCAGTTTCTCGCGCGCGAGGCGGTCGAAGAGGCCGCTCGGCGGCGCGTGGCCCGTGAACAATCTGAACTGCTGCTCGGCCTGGCGGACGAACATCTCCGCGCCGTCGACGATGGTGAGGTTGTGGTCGAGCGCGGCGTTCAGGAGCGGCGTGCGGAGGGGGTTGTAGACGGTGTCGAAGATGACGGACCCGTGCGGGATGTTCTCGAACTCGGCGGGCGGGATGGGTGATTCGCCGGGCGCGGGGCCGCCGGTCATGCCCAGGGGTGTGCAGTTGACGAAGGCCTCGCAGCAGGCGCCGCAGAGTTTTTCGTAGGGCGCGGCGACGATCTGGCCTCCGCCACCGCTCATGCCCGCGCGGACTTCGGCGACGAGCGCCTCCGCGCGACCCTTCGTGCGGTTGTAGAGGGCGACGGTGGCGCCCTGGTCCACGAGCGCCGTTGCGACGGCGCGGGCGACGCCTCCGGCGCCGATGACGGCGATGCGCCGGTTCTTGAGCCAGCCCATGGCGCGCTGCAGCGACTCCGCGGCGGCGGTCGCGTCGGTGTTGGCGACTTTCCAGCCGCTGGAGGCGCGGACGAGCGTGTTCGCGGCGCCGATGCGCTCGGCGAGGGGGTCGATCGTCCAGCCCTCTTCGCGCGCCAGGCGCGCGAGATGCTCCTTGTGCGGCAGTGTGACGCTGGCGCCGGAGAAATCGAGGCGGGGATGATCGCAGAGAACCAAGAGCGTGGCCTTGAAGTGCTCCCACTCGGGCGGGATGGGGAGGGGGATGTAGACGGCGTCGGCTTCCACACCCGGAGCGTGGAAGCCCGCGTTGTGGACGAGCGGCGAGAGCGAGTGTGCGACGGGCCAGCCGACGACGCCGTAGACCCGCGTTGCGGGACCGATGGCGCGGAAGCGGTACAGGTCCACCAGTTCATCGAGCGTGGGCTGACCGGGCGCCGTGACCTCGCTGGGATGGAGCGAGGCGAACGTGAGGAACCCGCCGAACTTGGGCGCGAGGATGCGCGACATCAGCCCGAACTCGCCCATGCCCAGCGCGATCATGGGTCGGCTTCGCAGGGCGAGCAGGTCGAAGAGTTCGAGATTGTCGCGGAGCGACCGCGCGCGGTAGGCCACCTTGAGCACGGCGGCGCTGTCGTCGGCGTGCATCGCGCTCAGGCGCCGAATCAAGTCCGCAGGGCGGCGGTCGAAGTCGTGCATCGAGAGAATCAGAGAAGGGCGGGACTCGCGGAGTTGGGCCGGATGATGGACGGCGAGGCGGATCTTCTGCCGCAGGTTGGAGGAGCGGTCGAGGGTGGACTGCTCGAGGTCCAGATACCGCGGCGGATGCTCGGCGGTCCCCAGCGCCTCGTAGAGCGCGACGCGCTCGTCGTCGGGCCCGTCGTACTCCCCGCCCTCGCGGCTGGTGCGGCAGGTGACGATGCAGGGCAGGGGTGAATCCTTCGCCAGCCGCAGGCACGCGTCGATGGAGTCCGGCGAGCCGTCGAAGAGGCGGTCGACGCGGTACTCGACGAGGTCGGCGCCCTTCATCTTGGCGAGCGCCGCGGCGCGGAGGGCGGCGTCGGCGGTGTCGGTGAGGATGGGGGTGCAGAGGAGGGTCACACGAGGGAGTGTACGGCAGCGGGCGATGATTACCCCGTCTTGGGCTGGGCGCCCAGTGTGTTGACTCCCGACGATCCTTCAGCGAAACGCGTGACTCCTGACAGGGCGACGGAGCCCATGCAAAGCCCGGCGATGACGCCGGAAGCGGAGACGGGGTCCATTGTCATCGCGAGAGCCCAGCAACCGACGAGTACTTTCAACACTATCTCGAGCGATTGTCGCCACCCGAGATTCCGGGTGGTTCGCTGGGGCCACTCGGCAGATGCGCCGACTGAACGCAAAGAGGCTAGTTCTCGCTGCACCGCTTTGTGATTCATCCACAGCAGCGGAATACCCACAAGCCCTGCGACGATAGCCAGTATCCATGTGAACATCATGGATGCCGGCGCGCCGTGCCGAACAAGCGTCACGATGGCGTATCCGGCCACAAGAGCGGATATGCCGACGCCCACCCCGCTGGACGGTAAACCTGACACGCTCGGCCCAGCCGCGACTCCGAATGTCTGACGAACGCTTGTGAGGGTCCACCCCACAGGCGGGGTGAACGCTCGGCTGGCCGATGCGAGATCAACTGCCTCGATGTCCACGTGCCGAACTGAGCGCTTACCGTTGGAGAACACGAGCCGATATTCGGGCATGGCACCACTCCTTCCGT
Organism: Phycisphaerales bacterium; assembly: GCA_016742055.1. Lineage (GTDB taxonomy): Bacteria > Planctomycetota > Phycisphaerae > Phycisphaerales > UBA1924 > JACVCK01. The sequence goes on along the minus strand of JACVCK010000001.1, from coordinate 33,460 downwards.
AAGGCACATTGTCGCGCACTCCGAGGCGGATTCAACAGAAATCAGAGCTGCACCGTGACCGCCTTGGTCTGTGTGTAGAGATTGATCGCCTCATGGCCCATTTCGCGGCCCCAGCCGGACTGTTTGTAGCCGCCGAATGGCAGCGCCGCGTCGAAGATGTTGTAGCAGTTGACCCACACGCTGCCGGCGCGGAGTCTGCGCGCGAGCTTGTGGGCCTTGCTGAGGTCGCGGGTCCAGATCGCGGCGGCGAGGCCGTAGACGCTGTCGTTGGCTGCGGCGATGAGTTCCTCCGGCTCGTCGTACCGCACCGCGGCGACGACGGGGCCGAAGATCTCTTCGCGGATCACTTCCATGTCCGGGCGGGTGTCGATGAGAACGGTGGGCTCGACGAAGTAGCCGTCGCCTTCGCGCCGCTGGCCGCCGGCGAGGGCTTTGGCGCCTTCGCGCTTGCCGGAGTCGAGGAAGCGGCAGACGCGGTCCTGCTGGATCTGGGAGACCAGCGGGCCCATGCCGGTCTCGGGGTGCAGGCCGTGGCCGACCTTGATCTTGCGGGCGTGCTCGGCGACGCCGTTGACCACCTGATCGAACTGGCTGCGGTGCACGAAGAGGCGCGAGCCGGCGCAGCAGCACTGGCCGTGGTTGAAGAAGATGGCGTTGGCGGCGCCGCCGATCGCGGCGGGTATGTCGGCGTCGGGCAGGATGATGTTGGGGCTCTTGCCGCCGAGTTCGAGGGTGACTTTCTTGAGGTTGGATGAGCCCGCGGCCTTGACGATCAGGCGGCCGACTTCGGTCGAGCCGGTGAACGCGACCTTGTCCACATCGGGATGGCCGGAGAGCGCGGCGCCGGCGGTCTCGCCGAAGCCGGTGATGATGTTCACGACACCGTCCGGGAAGCCGGCTTCCTTGAAGAGATGCCCGAGGCGGATGGCGCTCAGCGGGGTCTCTTCGGCGACCTTGAGAACGATGGTGCAGCCGGTCGCGAGCGCGGGGCCGAGTTTCCACGCGGCCATGAGCAGGGGGAAGTTCCACGGGATGATCTGCGCCACTACGCCGACGGGCTCGCGCAGGGTGTAGGCGTGGAACTCGGCGCCGGGCATGTAGCCGACGGAGATCGGGATCGTGTTCCCCTCGATCTTCGTCGCCCACCCGGCCATGTAGCGGAAGAGGTCGATCGCGAGGGGCACGTCCGCCGCGGCGGCGATGGTGCGGGGCTTGCCGTTGTCGAGCGATTCGATCTCGGCGAACTCGTCGAGGTGTTGCTCGAGGAGATCGGCGAGTTTCCAGATCATTCGACCTCGCTGCGAGGCGGTGAGCGCGGGCCATGGGCCGGACTCGAAGGCGCGCCGCGCGGCCTTGACCGCGCGGTCGACATCGGCCTTGTCGCCCTCGGCGACGCGGGCGATGGTGCGCCCGGTCGCGGGGTCTTTCACTTCGAACGTCTTGCCGGACGCCGCGGCGACCCACTGGCCGTCGATGAGCAGCTTGTGCTCGCGATCGACGAACGACATCGTGTTCCGGCTGGCGGACGGGGCTTCGGCGGTGATCGGCATGGCGAATCTCCCTTTGAGCGCCCGGGCCAGGTGATCCCCCACCGGCGGGCGGTGTGGGGATGGTAACGCGCGGGAGAAGAGAGAACAATGGACGGCTTTACATCGCTGCGAGCCGGCGCGCCGTCTCCTGTTCCTGCAGCGCCCGCAGCATGTCGTCCATGGCTTCGCCGGCGCTGAGGACGCCGATGAGGTTGAAGTCCTGGTTCAGCCGGTGATCGACCGCCATGCCTTCCTTGAAGCGGTAGGTGCGGATGCGCTCGGAGCGGTCGGCGGAGCCGATCTGGGCGTTGCGGGCTTTTTCTCGCTCGGCGCGCTGCTTCTGGAGTTCGAGTTCGTAGAGCCGCGCGCGGAGGAGGCGCCATGCCTTCTCGCGGTTCTGGCGCTGGCTCTTGCTCTCCTGCATGCGCACTTCCACTCCGGTTGGGCGGTGGATGAGGTGGACGGCGGTCGAGACCTTGTTGACGTTCTGCCCGCCGGGGCCCTGCGCTGTGGTGATGTCCTCCATCACGTCGGCGGGGTCGATCTTGAGGTCGATCTCTTCGGGCTCGGGCAGCGCCGCGACGGTGGCGGTGCTGGTGTGGATGCGGCCCTGCGTCTCGGTGGCGGGGACGCGCTTGACGCAGTGCGTGCCGGCCTCGTGCGCGAGTTCGGACCAGACGCCGGGGCCGGCGATGGTCGCGACGGCGCCTTTGATCCCCGAGCCCGCCGCGGCCCCCCCACCGCCCTCGCTGAGGTCCATCAGTTCGAAGGACCATCCCCGCTTGTCGGCGAGGCGGCGGTACATGTCGAGCAGTTCGGCGGTCCAGAGCGCGGCCTCGTCGCCGCCGACTCCGGCGCGGAGTTCGAGGACGACCGAGCCGATGGCGCGGTCGTCGGCGGAGACCAGTTTCTCGAGCGCGGCGCGGGCGAGCGCTTCGGCGCGGGCGCGGACCGCCGGGAGTTCGTCGCGTGCGAGGGAGGCCAGTTCCTTGTCTTCGCCGGAGGCGATGACGGCCTCAAGGTCGGCGGCTTCGGCGAGCGCGGCCTGCATGGCGAGGTAGTCGGTGACGACGGGCTCGATGGCGGCGCGGCGGATGGACAGTTCGCGGACGCGTTTGAAGTCGCCGGCGACGTCGGGGTCCTGGAGGGCGTGGGAGGCCTCTTCGTAGCGGCGCGCGAGGTCGTCGAGTTTGGCGGCGACGGCGGGCGGGATGAGGTCGGAGGCGGTGGGCATGGTGGGCCACGTACAGCGTAGGAACCGGGGGATGAACGTGGCGGGAAGGGCGCGCTCGTTCCGGGCCGTATGATCCCGGCGTGCCCGACCCCAAACTCAACGAACTCATCGAGGCGCTGGCCGAGGCGCTGCGTCCGCACCTGGAACGGTCGGAGCCGGCGCGCCGGGCCGCGCGGGCGCTGGGCGAGTGGCTGGTGAGCGTGAGCGACGCGGCCGGGGGCGAGTCGGGGGTGGGCGAGATTCCTGCGTCGCGCCCGTCGGACGCGGCGCGGAGCCCCGAGCCCGCGTCGGCTGCGCCCGTCCCGGCGGCCCGTTCGGCGCCCGCGTTCAGCGATCCGTCCGCGCGGCGGGGGATCGTGCCCCTTCGCATCGGCGACGCCACGGTGCACGTTCCGGTCGCGGGCACGACGCTGGAGATCGGCCGGGCGCGGCAGACGGCGCAGGAGGAAGAGGAGAACGCATCGTCCGATGAGGCGCGGCACGCGCCGCCGATCGACCTGTCGCTCGTCGAGCGCCGGTCGCGCCTGAAGGCCGAGTCGTGCCGCGTGTACCTCGAGCGGCGCGCGGCGATGGGCGTGGACGCGCTCCGCGAGCACGAACTCACGCAGCGGATGTCGGCGATGATCGCCGAGGCGAAGTCGCAGACCAACTGCTTTCTCTGGGTGTTCTTCCGCGAGCGCACGCCGCCGCCGGACGCGACGGTGGAGCGGATCGGTGTGGCGTACGAGGCGCTGGCCGAGGCCGCGGCGCTGGTGCGCGATGCCGACGAGGCGGGCGGCGAGCGCCTGGCGTCGTGCATGGCGCTGATGGCGTGGGCGAGTTCGGCGCTGCTGCAGGGCATGCGTCTGACGTGGCTGAAGGACCCGGACATCGACCAGGACGAGGCGCACCAGTGGCTCCGCGCCGAATCGGCCCGCCGGTCGATCTACCTGCCTCGTCATATGCGCCTTGACGACCCGGCCGAACTGGGCGAGGCGCCGGAGATCCTCGCCCAGGTGCGCGCGGCGCTTCGGGAGTTGCAGGCGGAGAAGGACGCCGCGGCCCGTATCGAGCAGGCGTTCAAGACCATCCGCTACCACGTGCGCCGGATCGGCGACGGCGCGGGGCCCATCGAGACGCGCGACCGGCAGAAGATCGTGGAGTCCATCGACCGCCTGCTGGCCGAGGGCGTGCCCGCCAGCGACCCGCGGTTCGCGGCGTCGATCCCGGCGCCGCTCGCCACGGCGCTGATGGAGCAGTCCGGCGGGTCGACGGCGGCGGTGTTCCGCGCGGCGGCGGCGCGTGGCTCGGCGGAACCCGAGGATGAAGAGCAAGTCGACGCCGGTCCGCCGCGAGAGTGGAGCGAGCGTGTGCTGCGCGTACGAGACCTGCTGAGGGGGAGGCGGATGGTGGTGATCGGGGGCGAGCGGCGCGCCGACGCGGTGGAGCGGATGGTGGACGCCTTCGCGCTCGACGGTGTGGACTGGGTGTCGCTGCCCGAGCACGGGTCGGGCGCGCCGATGCGGGCGCCCATCTTCCGCGCCGAGACGGCGATCGTCGTGGCGCTGATCCGGCTCGCGGGCCACCTGCACGTGGACGAGGCGCGGGAGTGCGCCGCGGCGGCGGGCAAGCCCTGCGTCTCGGCTCCGGCCGGCTACAACCCCGAGCAACTCGCGGAGGCGATCCTCACGCAGGCGAGCGGGCAATTGTCGCAGGGGGCCAGGGCGACCTGAGATCCTGTGTCGGCGTTCGGATCCCGGGCTGGGCGGAAAATCACCCCGAATCGCCGGGATTTCCCTTGCTTGGGGGGGATGTCGATCGTACGTTCGGGTTTCGGCTCATGCGGCGAGCGCATTCGCGCTTGCGCCGGGCCGCTTGGGCAGGAGAAGATCGATGACGATGCGTTTGTGCGGCGGCGCCGCGATCCTGATGGCGTTCTGCGGGAGTGTGTTCGGCGGCGGCCCCGCGGTGACGTACCGGGTGGTGGCCAAGACGGGCGACGCGGCGCCGACGGGCGGGGCGTTTACGGCGTTCGGATTCCCGCGCATGAATGAGCAGGGCGAGGTGGCGTTCGCCGCGGACACGAACGCGGTGATCTTCTCGAGCGGGATCTGGTCGGAGGGCGTGGGCGGCCCTGGGAATCTGGCGCTGGTGGTGCGCGAGGGCACGGCGGTTCCGGGCAGCGGGAACACGCTGTTCATGGGCGATTTCAGCGAGTTGGGGTTCTCGTATTTCTACCCCGAGATCAACGATGAGGGGAACGTGGCGTTCAGTTACCGCCTGATCGGGACGGGGGCGGGGCCGGACGATGTAGGCATCGGCAGGCGTGTGGACGGCGTTCTGCAGCACGTGGCGCGCCCGCTGCAGTTGGCGCCGGGGCTCGGCGGCGCGTCGTTCGCGCACGTTTCGAATCTGTTCTCCTACAGCGACAACGACGAGGTGGCGCTGGTGATCCGGCTGACGGGCGCCGGCGTCAACGACACGAACAACGAGACCATCTGGCGGTCGAATGCGAACGGATCGTTCACGCTGGTGATGCGCGAGGGCGCTGCGGTTCCCGGCCAGCCCGGGACGACCTACTCCGGCACGAGTTTCGTGTTTCCCCTGGTCAACGACGTGGGCGAGGTTTCGTTCGGGACGTACCTGAATGTGGGCGGCGACTTCCGATGGTCGGTGCTGCGGGGCGCGCCGGGGGCGCCCGTGCTCCTGGCGCAGGAGGGCATGCAGACGCCGCTGGGGCCCGGCACGTCCTACGAGGGCGGGCTGATCGGCTTCACCCGGCACATGATCAACAACGGGAACGATGCGCTGTTCCCGCAGTCGGCGCTGGTCGGGGGCCAGTCGCGCAGCGGGCTGTGGCGGGTTCTCAACGGGCAGGCGCAGGCCGTCGCCGTCGTGGGGCAGCCGTCGCCGATCGGAAGCGTCTACTCGTTTGTGGATTCGTTCGCGGGCGCGCTGGGCAAGGACGGGCGGGTGGTCTACACCGCGAGCGTGACGCCGGCGGGATCGATCACCAACGACAACAACAGCGCCGTCTGGGTGCGCCAGGCGAACGGCTCGACGCAACTGATCGCGCGGGAGGGCAGCCCGGCGGCGGGCCTGTTCTTCGGCGAAACCTACAGCACGTTCAGTTCGTCCCACACCATCAATGATCGAGGGCAGGTTCTGTTCCCAGGGACAATTCAGGGCCCCGGAGTCAACGCGGGCAACGATCAGTGCCTGTGGGGAACCCGCCTGATCTCCGGGCCGACGCTGATCATGCGGGAGGGCTCGCTGTTCGAGGTGGCGCCCGGGGTGTTCAAGATTGTGTCGCATTTCAGCGTGAGCCCCGGCTTCGGCTCGGAGTCGGGCGACCGGCCCGGGTTCAATCGGCTGGGTCAGGCCGTGATCCGTGTCGCCTTCACCGACAACTCGATCGCGATCGTCGTGGCGACGCTGCAGGACGAGTGCTTCGGGGACATCGACGGCGACTTCGACATCGACTTCGCCGATCTGAACATCCTGCTGTCGTTCTTCAACACTCAGGTCGGCACGGGCCTCAACGGCGACCTCGATCTCGACGGCGACGTGGACTTCGCCGACCTGAACCTTCTGCTGGGCGTGTACAACACGAACTGCCTGCCGCTCTGACCGCCCGCTCGGGCCTGAGCGGGGTGGAATCGTCCGGCCGAAACCTCCGGCGGCTGAAAGTGGCCTTCGGAGCCGCTGCGCTCAGAGAAACCGCGAACCACCCTATTTAGGGGTTGGTCTTTGACCCGATGCATGATAAATTCGGAGATGTAGATCGGCAATTCAAAGTTCCTCGAACTCGCACCGGAGCCAAGGCCATGAAGCCTCGCCATCCCCGTTTGCTCGCTCGGTTGCTCCTGCTCGGCGGCGCCTTGGGCGCGGCCGGCGGACCCGCGACGTCCGAGACGATTCTCGCGTTCGCTTCGAAGGACAACACGCTCTATGAGGACCCGTTCGGCGAACTCAGCAACGGGGCGGGCCAGCACTTTTTCGTCGGTCAGAGCGCCATGGACCGGACACGGCGCGGCCTGATCGAGTTCGACCTGGGGGCCATCCCGCCGGGCTCGACGATCACCAGCGTCTCGCTGCGGCTGTACATGTCGCGGGCGAATCAGGCGGGGGCCGAGCCGGCGTCGCTCCACCGGGCGCTGACCGAATGGGGCGAAGCGGGGTCGGTGGCGGGCGGGGAAGAGGGCGCGGGCGAGTACCCGATGATGGGCGACGCCACGTGGCTCCACACCTTCTTCAATACGCAGTTCTGGACGGCGCCGGGCGGCGACTTGGCGCCCACCTCCAGCGCCACGACGATCGTGGGCAGCAACGGCTTCTATACGTGGTCCACCGCTGCGATGGCCGCGGACGTGCAGGCGTGGGTGAACGATCCTGCCGCGAACCACGGCTGGGTGGTGGTCGGCAACGAGACCACGTTCCCAACGGCGCTGCGGTTCGATTCGCGACAGGTTCAGAACTCGAATCGCCGGCCCGTGCTGACGATCGAGTTCACCTCGCCGCTGCCGACCGGCGCGTGCTGCCTGGACGGGGGCGTGTGCGTCGAGACGGACGCCAGCACGTGCGCCGGGCTGGGGGGCGTGTATCAGGGCGATGGCACGGACTGCGATCCGAACCCCTGCCCGCAGCCGACCGGCGCGTGCTGCCTCGGCGACGGCACGTGCATCATCGCGACGCACGACGACTGCAACACGATGGGCGGCATGTTCATCGGGCCGGGGACCGACTGCGATCCCGACCCGTGCCAACTCGTGCTGACGCCGTACCTCGACCCGCTGCCGCTGCCGACGCCGGCGCAGCCGGTCTCCGGGAAGATTGGCGGCGCCGCGCACTACGAGATCGCGATGGTGGAGACGTTCCAGCAACTCCACAGCGAACTCCCGCCCACGCGGGTGTGGGGCTACGCCGGCTCGTACCCCGGGCCGACGATCGAAGCGCGTCGCGGCGAGCCGGTGACGGTGACATGGATCAACGACCTGCGGGACGATAAAGGCAATCTGCGCACGACCCACGTCCTGCCCATTGACGAGTGTCTGCACGGTCCGGACATGACGGGCCAGTTGCCGATGACGGTGGTGCACCTGCACGGCGGGCACGTCGGTCCGGAGAGCGACGGGCACCCCGATCTGGCGTTCCCGCCCGGGATGCAGTCGCCCCTTTACACCTATCCGAACAATCAGCCCGCGGCGACGATCTGGTACCACGACCACGGCCTGGGCATCACGCGCCTCAACGTGTACATGGGCCTGGCGGGCTTCTACCTGATCCGCGACGACGCGGAGGACGGGCTGGACCTTCCCCGCGGGGAATTCGAAGTTCCGCTGGCCATCCAGGACCGTTCGTTCCACGCGGACGGCTCGTTCGCGTACCCGCATGCCTGGCAGGAGCACTTCTTCGGCGACTTCATCCTTGTGAACGGCAAGGTCTGGCCGTACCTCGAGGTCAAGCCCGGCAAGTATCGCTTCCGCATGCTCAACGGATCGAACTCGCGGTTCTACACCCTCTCGCTCTCCAACGGACGGGGCTTCGTGCAGATCGGGAGCGACGGGGGCCTGCTGCCGGCGCCCGTGAAGCGCCCGCTGATCACGTTCGGTCCGGGCGAGCGTGTGGACGTGATTGTGGACTTCGAGGGGCTGGCTCCGGGCACGGAGGCGCTCCTGACGAACAGCGCGCCCTCGCCGTTCCCCGGAACGCCGGGCGAGGGCGTCGTTCAGGACGTGATGAAGTTCATCGTGGTCGCCGGCGCCGCCCACACCGGCGCACTGCCCGCCCAACTGGTGGAAGTGCCCGCGATCCCCGAGAGCGAGGCGGAGATGGAGCGCGATTTCCTGCTGCGCCGGACGATGGTCATGCCGGCGAACGCGGGCGGGCACGGCGGCCATCCGGGCGACTGCGAAGGGATGGTGTGGACCATCAACGACCTCCTGTGGGACGACATCACAGAGTTCCCGCGCCTGGGCGGCGTTGAGATCTGGTCGTTCGTCAACGCCTCGGGCATCACGCACCCCATGCACATGCACCTGGTGCAGTTCCAGGCGCTGGATCGGCAGACGTTCAACCTCGTGGGCGGCGAGCCCGTGCCGACCGGGCCGCGCATCCCGCTGCCGCCGGAGGATCGAGGCTGGAAGGACACGATCCTCGTGCCGCCGAACGAGATCGTGCGCGTGATCGCGCGCTTCGAGGGCTTCACCGGCCTGTTCCCCTACCACTGCCACATCCTCGAGCACGAAGACCACGAGATGATGCGCCAGTTCGAGGTCGTCTGCGTCGCGCCGAACATCGAGGAGGAGCCGGAGGCGCAGGACTTCGTGGTCGGCGCTCAGGCGACGTTCAGCGTCGGCGCCACGCTCGGTCCGCTGACTTATCAGTGGCGTCGCAACGGCCAGCCGATCAGCGACGGACCCGGCGGCGCCTCGCCGGGAGGGGGGACGGTGTCCGGAGCGCAGGGCCCGGCGCTGGCGATCTCGGGCGTCGCCGGTTCGGACGCGGGCGTGTACGACTGCGTCGTCACCAACCTGTGCGAATCGTCGCCGAGCCAGCCCGCGCCGCTGATCGTCCGCTGCATCGGCGATGCGGACGGCGACGGCACGATCACGTTCGTGGACCTCAACGCGCTGCTGGGTCAGTACCAGGCGCAGGTGGCGCCGTTCTCCGGCGCCGATTTCAGCGGCGACGGCGTGATCAACTTCCAGGACCTGAACCTCCTCCTGGGGGTGTACAACCTGCCCTGCGGCCCGTTCTGACACGCTGGAGACGAGATCCCAACCGTGAAACGAACGCGGCCCCGGCGAATCGCCGGGGCCGCGGTGTTGGTGGGAGGATCGGCCCGGGGCCTGCTTACTTCTTCTTGCCCTGGAAGTAGTTGCCGCCGAACTTGCGGGTGAACTTCTCGACGCGGCCCGCGGAGTCGACGAGGGTGGACTTGCCCGTGAAGAACGGGTGCGAGCCGGACCAGACGTCCACGTGCATCTCGGGCACGGTGGCGCCGACGGTCATCACGACCTCGCCGTTGTAATAGACCTTGCAGTTGGGGTAGTACTTGGGGTGGATCTTGTCCTTCATGGCGGTCGCTCCAGCGGCGGTCGAATGCGGATCCCGGGCGGGGCCCTGCTGACGGGGCCTTTCCGGGGGTGGGGACGATATCAGGGCGGCCGGAGGCGGACAACCGGGGCGTTCTGAGTTCGCCCCAGGGCGGCCGCGCCGACCGCGTGAGCCGGATTTCACGGCCGGAACCCCCGGCCCGCGGGATAATCGGCCCGTCCGCGGCCGGTTCGGCCCCGGGTCCAACGGCGCCGCCCGGGATGCCCGGCGATTGGACCGTGGCTCGAACGCCCCCCGACCGACTTTCCCCTGGGCGCCCCAACCCTTTCGGAGCGAACGACTTGCTCGATCAGATTCTCCTTGGGGTTGGGATTCTCACGGCGCTGACCCTGTTCATCTGGGGCCGGCTGCGCCACGACATCATCGCCATGGTGGTTCTGCTGGGGCTGGTGATCGTGGGCGTCGTCCCGGGGAAAGAGGCGTTTACGGGGTTCGGCCACCCGGCGGTGATCACCGTCGCGGCGGTGCTGATCGCGTCGCAGGGGCTGAAGAACTCGGGACTGGTGCAGGTCCTGGGGACGTGGGCGGGCAAGTGCGGCCGATCGGTCACGGCGCAGGCGACCACGCTGTCGGGGCTGACGGCGGTGTTCTCCTCCTTCATGAACAACGTCGGGGCCGTGGCGGTGATGATGCCGGTGGCGGTGCAACTGGCGCGGAGTTGCAAGCGCCCGCCCTCGGCGCTCCTGATGCCGCTGGCGTTCGCGTCGCTGCTGGGGGGGATGTCCACGCTGATCGGCACGCCGCCAAACCTGATCATCGGCGGCTACCGCGCCACGGCCGTGGGCGAGCCGTTCCGGATGTTCGATTTCTTCCCGGTGGGCGCGTGCCTGGCGGTGGCGGGCGTGGCGTTCTGCGGCGTGATCGGCTGGCGGCTGCTCCCGCAGCGCGAGCCGGCGGCGTCGCGCGAGGACCTGTTCGAGATCGAGGCGTATTCCTCGGAACTTCTGGTGCCCGATGAGTCCAAAGCCGTGGGCGTGTCGCTGCGGGATCTGTCGCAGCAGGTGGACGGCGACCTGACGGTGTTGGGTCTGCAGCGCGACGGGCGGATGATGAGCATGCCGTCGCCCCGGCTGCGTTTCCTCGCCGGCGACGTTCTGGTGGTGGAGGCGAACGCCGCGACGATCAAAGCGGCGACCGACCAGTTCGGGCTGAAGGTCAAGGGCGACAAGGCGCTGCGCAAGGAGTTCCTGGAGTCGGCGGAGATCGAGGTGGTGGAGGCGGTGGTGCAGCCGGGCGGGTTGATCGAGGGCAAGACCATCGCGGAACTGGAGTTGCGCCGGGTGTACGGCGTGAACCTGCTCGCGGTGGCGCGTCGCGGGAAGCGGGTGACGCAGCGGCTCAAGACGCTGCGCCTTCAGGCGGCGGACATCCTGCTGATCCAAGGGGATGAGAAGGTGGTGCCGCGGACGCTGACGGCGCTGGGCTGCCTGCCGCTGGCGTTCCGCGATCTTTCCGTTGGCCGTCCCCGGCGGATCGCGCTGGCGAGCGGGCTGTTCTTGAGCGCGATCGGGCTGACGGTGGCGGGTCTGCTGCCGGTGGAAGTGGCGCTGTCGGCGTGCGCCGTGCTGATGACGCTGTTCCGGCTGGTGCCGCTGCGTCAGGTGTACGAGGCGGTGGACTGGTCGGTGATCGTGCTGCTGGGGGCGATGATCCCGATCGGCGCCGCGATGGAGGGCACGGGCGCGGCCGAGCGGGTGGCGGGGCTGATGCTGCACGTTCTCAACGGGGCGCCGGGCTGGCTGCTGGTGGGCGGGCTGATCTTTACGTGCATGGCGCTGACGAACTTCATCAACAACGCGGCGGCGGCGGTGCTGATGGCGCCGATCGCGACGTTCCTGGCCCGGGGCATGGACGTCTCTGTTGACGCGCTGCTGATGGCGACGGCGGTGGGCATCTCGGGCGACTTCCTGACGCCGATCGGGCACCAGTCCAACACGCTCGTGATGGGCCCGGGCGGGTACCGGTTCTCGGATTACCTGCGTCTGGGGCTGCCGGTGGCGGCGCTCACGCTGGTGGTGGGGACGGCGGCGATCCTGTGGTGGTGGCCCCTGCATGCTCCGCCGCAGTGACGGCCTCCTTGAGCGGGTGTTCGGGCGCTCCCGTGCGCTCTTCGAGGGCGACGGCGAGAAACCGCTGGGTGCGCCGGTAGCGCCGCCAGCCGTAGACCGAGAGCGCGACGGCCCCGACGAGGAACGCCGCCCCCAACGCCTGGATCAGCGCCGCGTCGAAGAACTTGATGCACGAGCCGCCGATCACGACCATCGCCAAGGCGGTGCGGGCGAACGCCAGGCCGGTGCGTTCGTTGGCCAGGACCGTGCGGTCGATGGCGAGGTAATCGTTGAGCGAGAGCCGGGAGCCGCGGAATCGGGTATAGGGGTTGTGGGCCACTGCCCGCATTGTTGCGGCGCCGGGCCCGGATGGAAAGGAGGCGTCGGATGGTGCGCATTCTGGCGGTCGTGACGGCGGCGTGGGCGGCTTCGCTCTCGGGCTGCGGCTCCTCCTCCGGCGGACGCGCCGAGCCGCCCCTGGACCCGGCGCAGGAGCTGTTCTGGATGAACCTTGAATCGCTCTGCGGCCGGGCGTTTGAGGGGCGGGTCGTCGAGGACTCCACGGCCAATCCGGACTTCGCCGGCAAGCGGCTGGTGATGCACGTGCGCTGGTGCGAGGGCGCGCGGATTCTCGTGCCGTTCGCTGTTGGCGACGATCTCTCGAGGACGTGGGTGTTCACTCGCGATGCGGACGGGCTCACGCTCCATCACGACCATCGGCACGAGGACGGCTCCGACGACGAAGTCACGATGTACGGCGGCGCCACGCGCACCGCCGGCCTGTCGCGCCTGCAGCGGTTCTACGCGGACGAGCACACGGCGGAGTTGATCCCCGCCGCGAAAACGAACGTGTGGACCGTTGAACTGGTCCCCGGGTCGGTGTTCTCGTACGGCCTGGCGCGCGAGGGGACGGACCGTCGCTTCCGCGCCGAGTTCGACCTCACGCGCGAGGTCGCGCCGCCGCCGACGCCGTGGGGGCATTGAGGAACGCGACGGAAGCGCGCTACGGCGCGGGGTCGCAGTCGGTGTGGAATCCGCCGACGAGAAGATTCAGGTCGCCGAACGACACATGGCCGTCGCCGTCGAGGTCGGCTGCGGCGATCCACTCGTCATCGCCGGGGAAGGCATTGAAAGCGGAGAGGACGAGATTGAGGTCGGCCATGTCCACGAGGCCGGAGCCGTCGGCGTCGGCGGCGCAGGCGAGGATACAGGGGGAGAGGTCGAAGATGTAGAGGAAGTCCTGAGAGCCGAGGAGGAGCAGACCGCCATCGGAGAACGCGCCCATTCTGGGGTAAAGCGTTCCGGGGGTCATCGGGCGGGTGTTCGCGGTGATCAGAGTTGGGTGGCGCGGGTCACTGATGTCGAACACGGCCTCGTTGGAACTGAGCATGATTAGGCGGTCGCCCGTGACGCTGGTCTGTGGACCCCACGGATTCGAATGATTCAGGGTGGAGAGCAGATCTGGGGCGCTGGGGTTGGCAAGGTCGAATAGTTCGACGATCGCAGGTCGTGGGGAGCCCGATCCAACGAACCTCGTGACAGCCAGAACGGTCCCATCGATATCGATATCGACGATCAGGGCGCCCGGGAGTGTGTTCACGAGCTCGGGTTCATTAGGCACGCTCATGTCCCAGATGTTGACCCCCTCCGACCCCGTGAGATAGGCGTAATCGCCAGAAAAGGCGAAACGGATCATCTCGATATCCACCTCGCTGACGAATCCGAGTTGGAGTGGAGCGCTCGGCTGTGAGATGTCCACGACTCGCACAATGCGGGTGGAGCGATCTTCGACCACATACAACCGATCACCTTCAACCGCGACGGCGACGCTCTCGGCCTGAGGCGAGAGAAGCGGGATGATCGTCGCAAGCCTTTGCGGCGACCGCGGATTGGAGATGTCGTAGACGAGCGTTCCTCGCGCATCGCACGCCACGGCCATGATTTCGCGATCGATCGAGATGTGCCTCGCGCCCACGGAGAGCGGATCGCGAAACACGCCGACAGGCCGTGCGGGATCTGTCAGGTCGATGGCGCGAAGTTCACCCCAGTCCGCGACGAATGCGAGGCCGTCACGGTGCGCGATCGAGCGAGCGCCGTCGGCGCCGAACGCCTGTGCGAGGAGCTGTGGAGATGCTGGATCGGCGATATCGAGCGCTCCGAGGGTAGGCCGCTGAAACACGACGAACGCGACGTCACCGCTGACCGCGACAGCGTTGGCGCCATTGCTCCCGGAGAGCGTTGCGCCCGGAGCAATGTTGAAGTGGCCAAGTTGAATGGGCTGCGTCGGATCGGCGATGCTGAAAGTGGCGTAACTGGTCCCCAGGTCGCGAGAGGTGAGATGCACGACGTCGCCGACGATCTCGATGGACGACGCCTCAGGCGCCGGCGCCGTGCCCAAGACCACGGGGCTGTGGATGTCGGATGCGTCAAGCACAACGAGTTCGTGCCCGCTCTTTGCGGGGCGCGTCAGGACGCATACGCCGTTCGAATACGCGAGCGTTCCGCTGAAACCAGGCATAGTCAGCAGGCCGCCGCGAACCGGCGAAGCGGGGTTCGTGATGTCCACGAAGAGAAGGCCATGTATATATCCGGGAAAGTTCGTCGGCGATCGCAGCGACACCGCGAGACGGCCTCCGTCCATCCGAAGCGCTCGCACGCTTTCGTTCGCATTGAGAAGGCCGCCCGTGTCTACGAGCAGAACAGGGGCGTCGACGTCGCTGATGTCGTAGGTGCGAAGCCGAATGCCCTCGCCCATGACGAACACGTCGCCCTCCACGTCGAATGCGCTGAACAGCGAGGAACTGAAGGGCAGGGTGGCGTGAAACGTCGGCGCCAGCGGATCGTCGAGTTTGAAGAACCGCACGCGAGAACCGATTTGTTCGTACACGACGCCGATGTTCCCGTCGATCTCCACGAAAACGGGAACTACACTGTCGTCTCGCCGCACTTGGATCGGCGTCAACGGATTCGATACATCATAAATGCCGAGCCCGCCGTATTGCCCGGCAACATAGGCGTGGCGCCCGCGGACCGCGACATCGCCGGTGCGGCCACCCGACATCGCCAACTGCTGCGGGGCACAGTCCTGTGGCTCCGGCAACCCTGCGGAAGTCTGCGCAGCGACTGCGGCGGCGAGTGCGATGACCGCAAGGGGTGAGGTTGGCGACATGTTCTCGTTCCCGGTTGGAGTCGGCTGGGCCGGGGGCCCCGACGAGGGCCGCCCATACCGTTCCCTACGGGGCGAGGTCGCCCCCGGTTGCCGATCAGGCCGCCCGAGAGGCGTGCCGGCTGCGTTTGGCCTCCATCCGTTCCCGGCTGGGGACGCGGATGTTCCGCGCCAGCCCCACCAGGGCCATCGTTCGGATGATGAGGTAGGACAAATCGACCTCCCACCATCGCAGGCCGTGCCGGGCGGAGGCGGGGAAGGCGTGGTGATTGTTGTGCCAGCCCTCGCCCAGGGCGAGGATGCCGACGATCGGGTTGTTCCGGGAATGGTCGTGGCTGCGGAAGGGCTGGGTGCCCCAGATATGGCACACCGAGTTCACGCTCCAGGTCACGTGGTGGACCAGGAACACGCGCGCCAGGCCGCCCCACACGAAGCCAAGGAACGCGCCGGTCAGCGTGCCCGTGATGGCCCAGGCGATGGCGCCGGGGAGCAGGAGCCCCAGGGCCACCCACAGGGGGAACAGGCGGCTGACCACGCGGACCACGGGGTCGGCCTCCAGGTCCGGGACGTAGCGGCGAAGGTGGCGCGGGTTGCGGTCCAGCAGCCACGCGAAGTGCGCGTGGACGATGCCGCGGAGCATCGCGCGGACGCCGGAGCCGAAGGTGTTGGGCGAGTGCGGGTCGTCGTGGCGGTCGGAGTGCTGGTGGTGGCTGCGGTGGGTGGCGCTCCACTCCAGGATCGAGCCCTGCACGGCCATGGAGCCCAGCACGCCCAGGATCGCCTTGACGACGACATTGGTCTCGAACGACTTGTGCGTGAAGTACCGGTGGTAGCCGATGGTGATGCCGATCGCCGTGAGGCCGTACATGCCCACGAGGAGCGCCAGCATCGTCCACGAGAACCCCACGCCCCAGAGGTAGTGCATCGCGGCGATGAAGCCGACGAGCGGCGCGAGGATCGCCACCAGGTTTGCGGCGCGCATGCTCAGGGGAGGACGCGGCGCCGGGTCGTGCGCAGCGGACTCGGGCGAGAGTTCCGCGTGGGCTGGGGAGAGGTCAAGGTCGTCGGCGCATCGCTGGTTCGCTGGCATGTTCACCTTCGCTTTTTCGGCGGAGCCCCGCATCGCTGCGCGAGTGCGATGCTGGACCGGGCCCGACGGTCGGAGCCATCCGACGCGCTGAGCGTGGATGGTACGGGCTTCCGGCCGGAGACGTTCATCCCTGAACCGGGCGGGGACAACCCCGCGGCCCGGCCGGCGATCGGGCCCGGCCCACTATGCTGAGGCCATGAACGCCGTGCAGAAACTCCGGCAACTCGTGGGCGAGATCGGCAGGTCCCCGCAGGGCGCTGCGTCCCAGGCCGCCTGGGACCTCGCCGGCCGCCTGCTGAGCCGCATGCCAGTCGACGCAGCCGCCGCGGGGCGCGTCATCGAAGGGCGCGACCTTCCCGGTCTGGATGACCTCGTGCGCCGCCTGGAGCAGCCCGAGGAGGCGCCCGCGCCTCCGCCGGGTTCGGGAATCCCTGAGGAGGACCTGGACCGCGCTCTGCGCGCGTTCAAGAAGCGGCTGCGCCTGATGCGCCTCGCCGAGGAATCCAAACTCGGCGGACGGCGCCTGACCGGGGGGCGCAGGTCCGAGATCGACGCCATCATCCCTCCGGACGAGTTTCCCCCAGAGGTGTGGCTGGCTCTGGGCGCCATGGGTCGCCTGAAGAGCGCCGGGCAGGGCTTCTACGCGTTGCCCGGAGCTTGATCAGCCGCCGGCCCGACGGGCCTCCAGCGCTTCCCAACGCGCGTAGAGCGACGCGGCGTGCGCCTGGGCATCGGCCAGGCGGCGGCTCGCTTCGGCCATCCGGCGATGATCGGCCAGCGTTCCGGGGTCGGACAGGTCGCGTTCGGCGGCCGTAGCCGCGGCCTCGGCCTCCTCGATCGCCCGCTCCATTCCGTCGAGTTCCCGCTGCTCCTTGTACGAGAGCCGCGTCCTGGCGGGAGCGGGGGCGGTCGCCTCGCGCAGCGCCGACTTGGGCCTTTGGGCGGCGCGGGCGGCCTTGGCCGCCGCTTCGGCTTCGATGCCGGCGACGTCCTTCCACTGCTGGTAGTCGGCGAAGTACCTGGCCCCACCTTTGCCGTCGAGGGCGAGCACGCGGTTGGCCAGCCGATCGAGCATCGCGCGATCGTGCGTGACGAGGAGGACCGCGCCGGGGAAGTCTTCGAGACTTTCTTCGAGCACTTCGAGCGAGGCCAGATCGAGGTCGTTCGTGGGCTCGTCGAGGATGAGGATGTCGGCCGGCTCGAGCATCAGTCTCGCGATGTGGACGCGGGCCTGCTCGCCGCCCGAGAGCGCCTTGATGGGCGTGCGCAGGCGGTCCTTGCCGAACAGGAACATCTGCGCCCAGGTCGCGACATGGAGGGACTGGCCTCGATAGATCACCGCGTCGTCGGGAGCGAGGGTCTCGCCGAGCGTGAGGTTGGGGTCGAGTTCGGTCCGCCTCTGGCTGAAGTGGACGATGCGGAGTTTCTCGGCGCGGCGGATGGTCCCGAGGGCGGGGGCGCCGTGGGGCAGCAGGCGCGCCCGGGACGCCTCCTCCTTGAGCATCGCCTCGGTTGGTGGATCGCTCTGCTCCTCGCCGGTGATGAGGCGGATGAGCGTGCTCTTGCCGGCGCCGTTGGGGCCGATCAGGCCCAGGATCAGGCCGGGCGAGAGCGCGACGTCGAGGTTCGCAAAGAGCGTGCGCCCGTCGAAGGACTTGCTCAGGCCGCGCCCGACGAGGAGTTTCTGCGTCTGCCGCTCGGTGGCTGAGAAGTCGATCTGCGCCGCTTGTTCCGGCGCATTGCGGGAACGGAGTTCGGCGAGTTCGTCCATGCGCTCGTAGGAGGCGTGGATGCGGCTCTTGCTCTTGGTGCGGCGGGCCTTGGCGCCGCGGGAGAGCCAGCGGAGGTCCTCGCGGACCTGCATGCTCAGAGCCTGCATCTGCCGCTGCTGGGCTTCGAGGAACTCGTTCTTGCGCCGGAGGAACTCGTCGTATCCCCCGCGAACGGAGAAGCAGCCGTCGGGGTAGGCCTGCGCGAGTTCGACAATGCGCTCGGCTCCGCGTTCGAGGAAGGCGCGGTCGTGTGTGACGATGACGACGCCGGACTCGGCGCGGGCGAGCGTGGACTCCAGCCAGTCCACGCCCTCGATATCCAGGTGGTTGGTGGGCTCGTCCAGCAGGAGCAGGTCCGGCTTCCGCGCCAGGGCCCTGGCGATCGAGAGACGCTTGCGCTGACCGCCCGAGAGCGACTCGCAGGGCGACTCGGCCCGGTCGGCCAGGCCCGCCAGGTCGAGGGCGAGGTCGGCCTCAAGTTCGACTTCGTGGGCATCGTGCAGGTGCGGGGCTGCGTTGGGCTCCAGGAGCGAGGCGATGAGCGCGTCCCGCGCGGTGGCGCCGGCGGGGAAGGCGTCGGTCTGGGCGATGTAGGCGGCGCGCAGGCCGCGCCGGAAGGACAGTTCCCCTTCGTCGATGGCCTCCTGGCCCGCAAAGATCTTCAGGAGCGTGCTCTTGCCCGCGCCGTTGGGGCCGATGAGGGCGAGGCGCTCGCCGTCCTCGACGCTGACGGAGACGCCCGCGAAGAGCGTGCGCCCCGCGAAGCGCTTGGCGATGGACTGTGCGACGATCAGCGGGGGCATGAGGTGGGCATGGTAGGAACGTGAAGGACCGCTCACTCGCTCCGGCTGCACCCGACGTCCCTAGACTGCTTTAGCGGCGGTATGCTGTTCGCTGATCAACCCCTGAGGAGGAGTCCGACCGTGCCGAGCCCGAAGATCGACGTTCGAAAGGCCCGTTCCCTCTGCACCGCCTCCGAGTTCGAACTCGTGATGGCGAGCGGACCGAAGACCCTGCCCTCGCTGAGCCCCGCGCGCTTGCAGCAGAAGATCGACCGCGCCCGGCGATTGCGCGACAAGTGGAAAGGACAGGCCAAGGCCGGGCGGCGCAAGGCGCAGGCCGAGAAGGGCCGTCGCAGCGTGGACGCCTCCACGCGAAGCCGCGAGAAGGCGGAACTGTTCAACGCCGTGCTCGAGCGCTTCCAGGCCGCGGCAGCCAAGCAGGGCGGCGCCGGCGCGAAGGCGACCAAGAAGAGCGTCGCGAAGAAGTCGAAGTCTGCGGCTCGCGCGGCCAAGCCGGGCAAGAAGACTGCGAAGAAGTCGGCCAAGTCGTCGGCCAAGAAGGCGTCCGCCAAGAAGGCCGGGAAGAAAAAGCCCCGGAAGGCCGTGGCGCACGACCCTCTGCTCGACTCCGGCGGGGCCCATCTGGCGATTCATCCGGCGCGCCGGGGCGGCGACCTTCGCCCGGGCGGCGGCGCGGACGCGGCCCAGTTCGATACGGCGCCGCAACTCCGCCTGACGCCCGCCAAGGGTTCGGTGCACGTGCCAGCGCCGCCTTCCCCCGCCGGCATCCAGCGTCTGCTGGCCGACGACGTGGTGAAGCAGCGTCGGCTCGCGCGCAGCGGGATTCGCAGCCGAGTGCGGGGCCAAGTGTCGGCGCACGTTCGGCGCGCCCAGGCGCGGCGCGACAGCCAGCAGAGTCAGGGCTGATCCAGCCCCGCACGCTCCAAAGCGGGCCGCGCTAGCATTGACGTGTTGCTCCCTGTCATTCAGCAGACCACTCCAACGCCGCAGACCCCCGAGGTTGGCGGTGAGGGCCGGCGCAGCGACCTCGACGTCGCGGGCATGACCTGCGCCGCGTGCGTGGCGCGCGTGGAGTCGGCGCTGCGGCGGACCCCTGGGGTGCGCAGCGCGGGCGTGAACTTCGCCACGAGGACCGCCACCGTGTGGTCCGATCCTCAAGCCCCGGACGATGCGGCGCTGGTGCGGGCCGTCCGAGGAGCCGGCTACGACGCCACGGTGCAGCGACCCGCCGCCGGCATATCGAACGTTGACCCGTTTACGACCCAAGAGGGGCACGAGCGCCGGCTGCGCCGGCGCGTGATCGTCGCCTGCGCCCTCGCGGCGCCCGTCGCGGCGATCGCCATGACCCACGGGGCCGTGCCCGCGCTGCACGGCGCGGGCGCCCGATGGGCGCAGTTCGCGCTGACCACTCCGATCTTCTTCTGGTGCGCCGCCCCGTTCCACGTCGCGGCGCTGCGGGGCCTGCGCCGCGGCCTCGCCGGCATGGACACTCTGGTTTCGCTCGGGACGACCGCGGCGTATGGCGCATCGGTGGGCGCGCTGCTGTGGCCGCGCCTGTTCGGGGCGGGGCATGGGCCCGGGGGCCGCCACGACGCGCCGGTGTACTTTGAGGCGGCGGCCGTCATCATCGCGCTGGTGCTGCTGGGCCGCTTCATGGAGGCCCGCGCGACTGCGCGCACGGGCGGGGCGATCCGTCGGCTCATCGGCCTGCAACCCAAAACGGCGCGCGTCGTTCGATCCGGCGAAGAACTCGACGTTCCGATCGGCGATGTCGCGATCGGCGATCTCGTCCTGGTGCGGCCGGGGGAAAAGGTCCCGGTGGACGGCGTGGTCGAATCCGGCGAGAGCGCGGCGGACGAATCGATGCTCACGGGCGAGAGCCGCCCCGTGGACAAACGCCCCGGCGACGAGGTGTTCGGCGCGACGTTGAACGCGGGCGGAGCGCTGATCGTGCGCACGACGCGAGTCGGCGCCGACACGGCGCTGCAGCAGATCGTGCGCCTCGTCCGCGAAGCGCAGGGCAGCAAAGCCCCCATCGCACGGCTCGCCGATTCGGTCAGCGCGTGGTTCACGCCGGCCGTGCTGCTGATCGCGGCGATCGCCGGGATCGCCTGGTGGCTGGGCGCGCCGGAGGGGTCCCGCTTCGAGATGGCGCTGCTGACCTCGGTGTCCGTGCTGGTGATCGCCTGCCCGTGCGCGCTGGGGCTCGCCACGCCCACGGCGATCATGGTGGGAACGGGGCGGGGTGCGGAGCGGGGCATCCTCATCCGCAGCGCCGCCGCCCTCGAAGCGGCGCGCCGGCTGGACGTCGTCGTTCTCGACAAGACCGGAACGATCACGGAGGGCCGGCCGCGGCTTGTCGGCGTGGTCGCGGCGCCGGAGATTGGCGAGAGCGAACTGCTGCGCCTGGCGGCCGGCGCGGAGCGGCGGAGCGAGCACCCGATCGCCGGGGCCGTGGTGGCCAGCGCCTTGGAACGCGCCCTCGCCCCGCCCGAACCGGAGCGCTTCCGGGCGCTCGCGGGCCTGGGCGTTGAGGCGCGGGTTGACGGCCGCGACGTGCTGGTGGGCAAGAGGAAGTTCCTGGAGGAGCGAGGCGTCGCATGCGCGCCGCTGGATGCGCTCACCGACGGCGCGGAAGCTCGCGGCGCCACGGTTCTAAGCGTTGCGATCGATGGCGTCGGCGCGGGGATCCTGATCGTCGCGGACGAGGTCCGCGCCACATCGCGCGAAGCGGTCGGGGCGCTGCGCGCTCTGGGCCTGCGGGTTGTGATGGTGACCGGCGATCAGCCGGGCCCCGCGCATCGCGTGGCGGAGCGCGTGGGCATTCCGCCGGAGGACGTGGCCGCGGAGGCCAGCCCGTCGGACAAAACGGCGCACGTGGAGCAGTGGCAGGCCCGGGGCCTGCGGGTGGCCATGGTGGGCGACGGCGTCAACGACGCGCCGGCGCTCGCGCGCGCCGATGTGGGCGTGGCGATGGGTTCGGGGACCGACGTCGCGATGGAGGCGGCGGACGTGACGATCGTTCGCGGCGACCTGCGCGCCGTCGCGGAGATGGCCTCGCTCTCGCGAGCGACGATCCGGATCGTGAGGCAGAACCTGTTCTGGGCGTTCGTCTACAACGTCATCGGGATCCCTCTGGCCGCGGGCGTGTTCTATCCCGCCACGGGCTGGCTGCTCTCTCCGATGGCGGCGAGCGGGGCGATGGCCCTGAGCAGCGTGAGCGTGGTGGCGAACAGCCTCCGCCTGCGCTCCTGGCGTGGCGGCTCGGCCGGCGATCGGCGCTCTGCGGCCTCCGCATGACCCGGGCGGGCCCCGCGCAATAGGATTGCCCTCGCCGCCCGCAACGCCCACGAGCCCCCCCCATGACCACCCACGCCCCGGCTCAACCGATCGCCCAGCCCGCACACGGCTTCGCCGACAAACTGCAGATGCAGAGCCGGCTGTTCGCGGAACTCTCGCGGATGTTCGGGCGCGAGGCGCCGCTGTACGACAAGTCGCTGCTGGTCAACCGCGTGTGCAACCGGGCGGTGTGCGACCTGCTCGCGCAGCGGCATCAGGGCTTCTCGATCACCGACGATGAGATCGACGCCGTATCCGGCGAGCGGCACGGCGCGGTCCGCATCGGCCGGCCGGACGAGTTCCGGTGGGTCGGGCGGTTCTTCGCGGCCTTCGCGATGGAGCCGCACGACTACTACGACATGACGATCGTCGGGGCCCGGAGCCAGCCCGTGGTCGCGACGGCGTTCCGCTCGGTCCTTGACCCGGATCATCGTGTGTTCTGCTCGCTGCTGCAGACGGACTACTTCGACCCCGCGACCCGCGCCCGAATCGAGGGCTTGCTCGCTCGCCGACAGGTGTTCTCCGACAACGCCAAGCGCCTGATCGAGAAGGGCGAGCGCCAGGGCGGGCTGGACCACGCCGACGCAGATGCGCTCATCCGTGAGGGCGCCGACCGCATCTTCAAGTGGACCGGTCGGGCCGCCGACCACACGCTCTACACCGACCTGTGCGCGTCGGGGTTCAAGATCGCCGCGGACATCGCCTGTTTCGAGCGCCACCACCTCAACCACCTCACGCCCAACACGTTCTGCATGGACCTCTACACGGCGGCCATGAAGTTCTGCATGGGCGAGATGGACGAGCCGACCTTCCGACTCCGCGCCGAACGGTCGCTCGCGCGCGTGCTCAGGGCGGGCGATGCGGACTTCCTGCGTCTGAACTTCAAGCGCTTGGCGCGGGAGCGGATCGACGCCTACCAGCCGGCCGAACCGCCTGCGGGCGCCGCCGCGCTGCAGGTGGACGCCCTGGTCGCGCGGCTCCGGCAGGACGATCTGGCGCTGCACCGCATGAAGCACGCGGGCTTCAAGGACTTCACCGAAGGCCCCAGCGAGGACACTCCCGTCCTTCTGCGCCAGGACGCCTACAAGGCCCTGACCGAGCCGGTGACGTTCGTGAACGACGACGGAACCACGGTGGAGGCCGAGCACACCGCGCGGTTTGGCGAGATCGAGCAGCGCTTCTACGCCACGACCCCCAAAGGACGCGAATTGTTCGACCGGTGCCTGGCCGAAGCGGACGCCGCCCGCGAGAAGGACCCCGGCCTCCCGCGGCGCGACTTCGACGCGTACGAATCGCTCTACGCCGCGCCCTTCCGCGCCTTTCCCAAGTCGCTCCCTGAACTGCTTCGGCAGGGCTTGGTGTACGGGCGCTACTCCCCCACCGCTCAGGGGATCGCGGCCCGCGGGACGATCACGACGACGGACATCCACGAACTTGTCTGCGCCGGGCACGCGCGGCAGGAGGGCCTCCGCTACGAGGACTTCCTGCCCGTCAGCGCCGCGGGCATTTTCGCGTCCAACCTCAACCAGTACGGCACCCGTTCCACAGCGGCGGCGAAGCCGGTGTACACACGGAAGGCGCTGGAGGACATCCTGGGACGCCCGACCATCGACTCCGAGGCGGTGTACCGCGCTGTGGAGGCCGAGTCGCTGCTGCACGTGTACGAGCGCCTGGGCCTGATGGACCGCCTGCCGCCCGAGCGCCGCGCGGCGCTCAAGAATGACGCCGAAGCGCTCGCGGGCGTCCCGGGCGTTCAGGGGCGCTGACCCCGCGGCCTCAAGGGTTTCGAGGGCCGGAACGCACGGCATGGACGGTCAGGGCGCGGCACTGGGCTCCGGGCTTGACGCCGGTCTCGATGGCCTCGGCCAGGGACGTCCCGCCGAACTCGCGCTCGAGCAGGGCCAGCGCGTTGTCCATGCGACGGTGCAAAGGGCACAGTTGCAGGTGGTCGGGGTTGCCCAGCGGGCAGCGGGTGATGCGCCGGATGGGGTCCACGGCGTTGATGACGTCGAGCATCGAGATCTCGCTGGGCGCTCGGGACAGCATGAAGCCGCCCGACGGCCCGCGCTGCGAGGTCACCAGGCCCGCGACGACAAGGTCGCGCAGGATCTTGGAGAGATAGCCCTTGGGAGCGCCCGTGCGCGCCGCGATCGTCTCGCTGTTGAGCGTGGCCCCGCGCTCGATCGACGCGAGGTGGATCATCGCCCGGAGCGCGTACTCGATCGTCTGGGAGATCATGGCGGTCTGGGGCGGATGCCGACCTGCGGGTTCGAACGGCGGCGGAAATGTACCTCCATCCACCCACGCATTCCAATAGCGAAACCGCTCTGGCGCTTCACGGGAAGCCCCCCGACGATCCGGGCCGCATCGACTCCGCCCAGACGCGGCGCGCCTCCGCCACGCCCGCAAGGCCCGCCACTCTCCCGCCGTGCTGTCCACGCGCCCGCTCGGCCGACGCCTGGGAGGCGAACGCGATCATCCCCGACCCCATCGGCGTCCGAACGGCCGAGGGTTCGGCGATGAGGAACAAGGCGCGCTCCGCATCGATCCATTCCGTGGTCGCGTGGTCGCGCACAAACCGGGAGACAATGGAGCGGTCGTCGCCGCCCCGCTCGAAGTCGAGCAGGCAGCCGACGTCGTCGAAGTTCAGGTGCTCGCGCCTGCCCGCGCGTTCCACGAGCGTGGCGGCCGAGCAGCGTTCCTCGCCAATGAGCATGCCGCACTCGGCGCAGCGCTCCCGCCCCAGGCGGACCTCCGGCGGACCCGATAGGGGTTCGCGCGAGCAGGCGCCGAGCGTCGCCGACAGGGCGAGGGCGATGCAGACCCGTGCGTTCATAGCGGCGACCTCCGAGAAAGGGCCAGCGCGGCGAGGGTCAGCGGAGCGACGATCCAGGCGGCCAGCGACGCGCCGAAGATCGGGTGCAGGCGCGCGCCGAACTCCTCGGAGGCGTAAAGCCCTGCGGGCCCAAGCACGTCGAGACTGGCGTCGGCGGCGTGGAGCGACCACATCTTGAAGACCTGCAGCGGATTGAGCAACGCGATGGCGAAGAGGTCCTCGATCCGCAGCCGGAGCGCGACGGCGCCGGCCATGAGCGCCAGGTCGGAGACGAACACCAGCGCGAGCCAGACGAAGATCGCGGTTCCAACGGCCACCGAGGTTCGGCGCGCCAGCGCCGAGATGAGCAGCCCGACACTGAGCATCCCCATCGCCAGCAGCACGGACAGGCCGGCGAGCCACAGGATGCTCGAAGGGTCCGTGCGCAGGCCGCGCGCCGCAAGCGCCCCCGCGCACGCGCCCAGTCCGAGCGCCAGGCACGCCGCGAGCGCGGCGCCCAGCCCTAGATACTTGCCCAGCAGCGTCTCGACCGGCGAAGTGGGCTGCGCGAAGACGTACGCCAGCATCCCGCGCTCTCGATCCGACGCGATCGAGCCCGCTCCGGCCGTCAGCGCCATCAGCGGCACAAACAGCAGCGTGAGGTTGATCAGGCCCGCTGTCGTCCGGCCGAAGCCCGACAGGCCGGTTCCTCCCGATCCCGCGGCCGACACGAACGACACCCCCAGCCCCAGCGCCGCGAACGCCAGCGTGTAGAGCACAAACCACCGGCTGCGCACCGCGTCGCGCAGTTCTCGCCCGGCGATCGTCAGCGTGTTGGACACGGCGCTCGGCGCCCGGAGGGCGGGGACGGGGTATGCGGCGGCCTTCATGACGTCGCCTCCGAGTTGCGGGTCTTCCCACGGGCCGCGCGCCCGGGTGAAAGAACCTCAAAGTCGCTGAATGGAGCCCCCGACTGAGCCAGCGCCTGCAGAGGCCCGGCTTTCTGGTCGTGAGCGACGGGCACCAGCAGCCCGACGCCGTTGAGGCGGGGATCGAAGCCGCTCTCCCGCAGCGCGCGCATCGCCCGATCGCGATGTTCCGCGGGGATATGCACGTGCAGAACGGCCCCGCCGCGCATCCGTGCGACAAACGCGCCGCCGGCGAGGACCTCCGCGACGCGCCCCTTGTCGAGCATGACGACGCGGTCGGCCAGCGCGGAGACCTCGTCCACGCGGTGCGAGGCGAACAGCAGGGTTCTCCCCGCGCCGGAGAGCCCTTCGAGCAGGCCGACGAACTCCTCTCGCCCGACGGCGTCCAGACTGGCGGTGACCTCGTCGAGGATGAGCACGGGGGGGTCGCCCAGGAGCGCGACGGCCAGCGCCAGCCGCTGCTTCATGCCGCCGGAGAGTTCCCGGATCCGCTTGCGCCCGTGCCCTTCGAGCCCGACGCGCGCGAGTTCTTCCGCGCCCTCGACGCGGCGCAGCCCCTTGAGCCGCGCGAAGAAGCGGATCGCCTCCTCCGCTCGCAGTTCGTCGTAAAAGCCGAGTTCCTGGGGCACATAGCCCACGAGCATCCGGGCCGCCTTGCCGCGACGGCGCACCTCGTGCCCCCCGATCGTGATGCGCCCGCGCCGGCGAAGGAGCCCCAGCACGCAGCGGATGAGCGTGGTCTTCCCGGCGCCGTTGGCGCCCCAGAGCGCCACGCTCTCGCCGCTGTCCACCTTGAGCGACACATCGTCCACCGCGACCGCTCGGCCAAATCGCCTCGTCACGTGGTCAATCTGGATCACGGCGTGGCTCCTTTCAGGATCCGACCCGGGCGGGATCGGCGCGGCGCGGCGCAGGCGATCACGCCCGCCCCTGCCGCCAGCAGCGCGGCGCCCGTCAGCCCCAACCCGCCCCCCCCACCTTCGACAACAGCGCAGGCTGGGAGAGGCTGCGGGCGCATCAGAGGGACCTCGTCGCAGAACTTCGGCTCCGGACGAACCGCCGGGATGGCCCGCCCGACAAACTCGACCGCCTGCTGCGCAGGGCTGAACAGAAACAGGCGCAGCGCCGGCTCGCGGTCCAGCAGGTTTTCAAAGAGCGTGTACGACTCATGCACAAAGTCCCCCACGCCGTCGCCGTTCTGGTCGTACCCGGTGTAGTCGCTCCAGAAGTTGCCGACCTCGCCGTCCCAGAATCGATTGGCGTCCAGCGCGCCGCGACCCGCGACCGACACCTGCTCGACGTTGTCGATGAAGTTGTTCGCCGTGAAGACGTTGCCCCGAGCCGAGGGCAGGAACACCACGCCCACGTCGTTGTGCGCGAGCGTGTTCCCCGTGAACTCGCCGGGGCGATCCGGCGTGAAGGGCGATCCGTCCACGTAGATCCCGGCGCGGTTGCCGACGATCAGGTTGTCGCGGACGGCGAACCGGTCCGTCTCCTTGAGCCCCAGGCCGTAGCCGCTCGGGCCGCGGTTGCGAATCAGCCGGTTGCCCGCGACCTCGACGCCCGCGCTGTACATGAGGTACACGCCCACGGAGTTGTCCGTGAACTCGTTGTCGGTGATGGCCACGCCGTCGCTGAACATCAGGTGCAGGCCGTAGCGGCAGTTGCGGCCGACGTTTCGTCGCACCACGACGTCCTTGGAGTACCAGAGGATCGCGTCGCGCCCGTCGTGGATGACGTTGTCCTCCACGACCGCCCGGTCCGAGCGCCACAGCCGAAGCCCGTCGCCCCGGCGAGCAACGTCCAGCCGCTTGCCGCCGATCCGGTTTCCGGCGACGCGGCTGTCGGGCGACTGCCGCAGGTCCACGCCGAAGAGAACGTCGTCGAGCACGTTGTTCTCGATCGTCGCCCGCGGCGCCAGGGCCCTGATGGCGGCGTTCTCGCCGTCGAGGTCGGCGCCCGTGTTGCGGATGATGAACCCCCGCACCGTCACGTCGGGAGCCGCGATTTCCACGATGTCGCCCGAACCCCCGCCGTCGATCACCACCCGCCCCCGGGCGATCAGCGTCACAGGACGGTCGATGCGGATCCGCTCGCGATAGACGCCCTCCCCGATCTCGACGACGTCTCCCGGCGAAGCCGCGGCGATCCGTCGCCCGATCGCCCCGAGCGCCACGCCCTGCGCCGTGGTCTCGATCGCGGCGGGCTCCTCGTGCTGCGGCGCGGGGTGGGCCCCGGGCTCGCCCATGCCCATCGCCCCGAGCGCCGTCAGGATGATCGCCACGCGGTTCATGCCGCCCTGCCAGTCCGCTCCGCGCCGGCGCGGAGCGTCAGGGGCCGGTACGCCCGCCTGTGGAAGTAGAAACCGACGATCGTCAGCGCCGACGAAGCCGCCGCGAGCCAGAATCCGACGCCCAGATCCGCGAACGTCCTGAACTGCCCGATGCCGCCCTCGCCGATCACGGTGGGCACGAACGGCTTGACGGAGGACGACAGCGGCGCGTCCGGATCGAGGTTGAGGCCGAAGGTCCGCATCCACAGGTGCAGATCGACGAGGAACGCGATCGGGAACGTGGCCGCGGGCAGCGCCAGCAACGTCGCCCACCGGCTGTGAACGAACGCCGCGCCCTCCACCAGCAGGAACATGGCCAGGATGGCCCACACCGCCGCCGCTCGCTCGAACGCCGCGGCCTCGCCCAGAGGCCTCATGCCGATGTAGTGGTTCAGCCCGTCGATCTCCCGCACATCGCCCGAGAGGTGGCTGACGTGGGCCGTGAGGAAGAGCCCATTTGGATACTGCGGCGCCACCAGTTCCATGTGCCAGTACGGCAGGAACACCGAAACGAGAAGCAGAAGACGGGCGAGCATGAGCGTCAGCGTCGGCGCCAGGTACCGTGCGCGGCGGGCACGAAGTTCGTCCTCGGGCACTCGGGGCCCGACGATCGCGGCGAGAAGACGGCTCATGGTCTGCTCCGGCGTTGAGCGGCCGATCCGAGGCCGCGTGCGGCTGAGAATCCCCGGCCCCGCGCGCTGACCCGGGGTGGGAAAGGGAAAGTCGACGCCGTCACCTGGCGACGACGGCGCCCGAGGCCTCGTCGGCGTCCGTCGCGCTGACGGCCTTGGGCTTGACGTGGAAGTACCCCATCATCTCGAGGTGGAGCGCCGAGCAGAACTCGGTGCAGTAGAAGGGATAGGTCCCGGGCTTATCGGCGACAAAGGTGAACTCCGCGAACTCGCCGGGCTCGAGCGACAGGTTGATGTTGTACGCGCCGATGCAGAAGCCGTGGGTCGCGTCCTGCGCCGTTTCGACGGCCGTGATCCGCCACGTGACGGTGTCGCCCTCGTTGACCTCCACGTGCTCGGGGTGGAAGTGGCTGCGCACCGCGGTCATGTTGACCAGCACGTGGTCGCCGCTTCGCGTCACGCCTTCCTGGCCCTGACGCGGCGCGTTGGGGTCGAGGCGCTGGGTGTGCGGATTCCAGCCGACCTCGGGGTAGACCTTCCAGGTCTTGAGTTTGTCGGCCTTGATCATCTGGCAGTAGTGCGGCTCGCCCACGCCCAAGGGCATGTCGTAGATCACCGGCATCGTCGCGCCGGGCTGCGAGATGTCGAGCAACTGGAAGTTCTGGGGCAGCAGCGGGCCGGTCGGCAGGAAGCGGTCCACCGACCACTTGGACATCGAGATGAGATAGCGCCCGTCCGGGCTGACCGTGTCGCCCTCGGCCGCCGAAAGGTGGCCGATGTTGTACTGCACCGGCGTCTTCTGCACGAGTTTCCACGGGCGATCCGAATTGAGCGACTCATACTCACCGCCCAGCGTCCAGCGCGCGACGGCCGAATCCAGGAACAGCGACGTGTAGGCGTAGCCCTTGTCGTCGAACTGCGTGTGCAGCGGCCCCAGCCCCAGTTCGACCTGCACTTCCTTCACGGCGTCGAAGTCCAGGATCGGCACGCCGTAGGCGTCCTGGCCGCTGAACTTCTTCTCCGCGATCGCGCGCTTCACGCGGTCGATCGAGTAGACGGTCACGTGCGGGTCGAGTTTGCCCGCGACGATGATGAACTGGCCGTTGGGGGTGATGTCCACCCCGTGCGGGCTCTTGGGTTCGGGCGCAAAGTGCAGCAGGCCCTCCGCGACGCTGGTCTCCAGCATGATCACGGGGAAGCCGTTGATCGCCTTGGCCTTGCCCGCCTTGAACGCCGCCTCGGCCTTGCGCCAGTCGATGATGTGCAGGTAGTCCATGTCCCTCTTGCTGGCGCCCGCCTCGAACGGCGGCTCGCCCCGCTCGACCCCGCCCGCCGCCATCTCGGCGTTGAACGAGTTGATGAAGATGAAGCCGTCGCTGGCCCTCTTCCCGGCGTCAGCCAGGTCCTGCCAGTACGGCGGCAACTCCAGGGCGAACGAGCGGGCCTCGTCGATCCGGCCCTTGACGCGGTCGAACTTCCACAGCGTCACCATCCCCCGGTACGCCTCCTTGTACTGCTCCGGCGGGGCGTAGCCATAGCCCAGAACGGTCGCGTACTGCCCGCCCTCGACGATGTACTCCGTGTCGGGCGTCACGAACGCGGCGCCGTGGTCGCTGATCGTCAGCGGGTTCTTGACGATCTGCTTGGTCTCCCAGTCGCGCAGGTCGATCACCGCCACCCGAGCGTTGGCCTTGTCGCCGATGAACAGCCATTCTCCGTCGTACTCGCCCCCCGTCTCTGAAAGCGCCGGATGGTGCGTGTCGCCCCACAGCACGGGCTTGCCCATGATCTTCAGCGACTCGGCCACGTGGTCGTTATCCCCGCTGAATCCGTAGCCCTGCCACGACTCCGGCGTGAACACCGCGATCGAACGCAGCAGGCGCATGCTCGGCACGCCGATCGCGAACACCTGCCCGCTCTGACCGCCCGAGGAGAACAGCACGTACTCGTCGTGCCGCCCGCTGGGCATGAACGTCTTGGCTGCGGCCAGGAGGTCGTCAACGTTCAGCCGGCGCTCGTCGGCGATCTTCGTGAGTAGACCGACGTGCTCCGCCGTCAGTTCCACGGGCTTGGCCGCCTCGGCGCCGCCCCGACGGCGACGGCTTTCCTGCGCCGACGCCTCCGGCGCCAGCATGCCTAAGCATGCGCCGCCCAGCGCGGCCGTCATCGCCAGAGTTCGGAATCGGAACGTCGATCCTGTGGTCTTCATGGCATGGTCTCCGGGATCTCAAGCCGCGACGGGCGAGGACGATCGCCCCAAGCCGCGGCGGTTCTTCCGTTCAATGGCCGGCCGAGGCGCTCTGGCCGCTCGGCTGCAACGTCCGCAGGTAGGCGATGATGTCGAGGATGTCGTCCTCCGACAGCGCCGGGTTGCCGCCCTTGGGCGGCATCTGAATGCCGGTGGTGTTCGCGGCGTCGGTGGGTCCGCGCCCCTTCGTGATGAACTTGAACAGCCCGTCGTCGTCAAGCGACGCGACGAACGCGTTGCCCTTGAGCGCCTTGCCGTTGCCGGCCACGCCCTCGCCGCCCCGACCGTGGCACGCCACGCACGTCGAGTGGAAGAGCCGATCCCCGCTGGCGATGTACTCGGCGAGTTCCGAATCGCCGCCGGCCGCCTCCATCGCCGCGGCCTTCTGCGCGTCGGTCGGCCCTGCGCTCGCCGCCATCGCCGGCAACTCCGGCAGGCGGCGCGGATCCTGGAGCCCTCGGACGTACAGCACAATCGCGCGGAGATCGTCGTCGGTCAGGTCGTCGCGCCCGGCGCGCGGGGGCATCGGCAGGGGCTCGGCGAACGGCCGGCCTTCGATGATGAAGCCGTGCAGTTCGTCGTCGCTCTGGCGCGCGACGAAGTCGCTCTCCACCAGGCTCTTGCCCAACCCCGTGATGCCCGTGCCGCTCGCGCCGTGGCACGCCGCGCACACCGTCGCGAAGAGGTCCCTGCCGTGCGCCGTAGGCTCCACCGGCAGCATCGCCGCGGGCGGCGCCGCGACCAGGCGCTCGTAGGCCAAGGCCGCCTCGATGATGGCCACGCGGGCGTCGTGCCGCACGCGCCAATCCCCGTACACCCTCCACCCGCCCGCGCCGAAGATCGGCGCCATCACCAGCACGGCCACGCCGAGAGCCCCCAGGCACTCCCGAGCCCCGCTGCCGACCGTCGGACGCCAAGTCTGTTCCGTGGCGCCGGGTCCCAGGATCGGACGATCGGTGGGGCTGGTCGGGTTCGATGGGCTGGGGGTCTGCATGGCGTTTCCCGTCTTCAATGCTCTATATCTGGAGTTATATGTCATGATATCGACCGATGTCAAGCGGATCTGCAGGGATTCGCATCCCGACCAGGCACATACAAACACAAACCTGACATCCCCCCCATGGCCGGCCGACAGGATGAACCGTGGATCCCGGCCCACCGTTCCCCACCCGCTCGATCAGCGGAGGGCGGTCGGCCCGATCTCCAGTTCCATCTTCAGATCGCATGGAAAGGTCGGATAGTCCACCTCGGCGCGATAGCCACGGAACTGGCCGCGCGGCGCGAAGCCCGCGAGGGCGAGGGCGTCGTCCACCAGTTTCGGATACCGGTCCCAGCGGTGCGTCTGCACCAACGCCGCAGGGCCCAGGTCCGCAGCGGGCGCCGCGTCGATCAGCGGCGCCGGCCGGTCGCCGGCCGGAGGACGATCCTCGAGCAGCCCGTACACCGCGCGTCGCGGCGCCCCGAAGTGCGTCAGATCACGGTGCAGCAGAAGGTCGAACAGCACGCACTCAACCGGCGTCCGCACGGTCAGGGTGTACGTGCCGACGGCGTTGTCCTCGCTGCGCTCCATCGGCAGCGCGCCCATGTACCGCTCGCCCAACACCACGGTGATCGCGCCGGCCCGGCCTACTCGCCCCGGCTCCACCGGCGCGAGTTCGTCATAAACCCAGCCGTTTTCCCGCTCAAACTGGCGAAGTTCCGGCGCGGGCTGCGAGCAGTGCGCATCGAACAGGGGCGGGAGCCCGCGACGCGCCCGCTCCGCCACCAGCGGCGTTCGGATCACGCGGTACACATCCGCGCCCGAGTCGCTGTGCGCGCGCAGCCGGCGGACAATCCACGGCAGGTCCGGGCGAAGGCGCTCGAAATCCACGAACCCGCTGACCTGCGCCGCATCCAGGCGCCCCGGACGATCCGCGCTCGGCGCCAGCGCGAGCATCAGGAACTGCAACTTCGCGCGCACGCCCCACAGCGCCGAACCGGAGCGGAAGTACGCGCGCCGCTCGTCCGATTCGTTCCGCGCGCCGCCCAACTCGCCCGACAACATCGCCTCGAACGCGCGGCGGTCCCCCGCGTGGCGCGACACGAACTCGCGAAGGTCCCGGTCCGCGAGGCGGACACGCTCCAGGATCGCGCCCGAGACTCGCTGCGCCTCGGCCGCGCGAACGATGATCTCCACGCCCCCCGCCCCGGGCATGTGACGCACCGCCGCCACCGGGTCCGCCCCTTCCACGAAACGGGCCACCTTCCAAGCCAGCGTCTTGTCCAGCCCCAGACGCCGTCCCATCTCCGTCGGGCGAGCGCCCCCCACCCCCGCCTGCCCCCCCAGCCCATCCCCCGCCCCCCGAGACTCCCGCCATCGCCCCCGGCCGCCACCTGCCCGTAGAAAAATACCCCACACCCCACACCGGGCCCCCACCACGCCGGA
>JACVCK010000194.1 GCA_016742055.1 Phycisphaerales bacterium | reverse complement strand
GACTGGTACGAGGGCGCCCCCTCCGGCATCGTCAGCGGCGACAGACCGGTCAACCCGTACATCGGCTCCAACCTCAAAGAGAAATCGCGAGCCGAAGTCTTCATGTGCCCGTTGGACAACGGCGCCAAGTACTTCGGACGCGAAGACCTCGTGTACTGGTTCGCGGAGCAGTCCGCCGCGGAGGACAGGAAGCAGAACATCTTCGCGCAGGTGGGCACTTCGTACCGCGCAAACGAGTGGATGTGGACGATCGTGGGCAAGATCGGCTGGCAGTTGAGCGCCCCGAACTACAACCAGACCAAGAGCAATCGGCCCGAGATGGCGCACGATCCCGGGAAGTTCATCCTGGTCGGCGACTTTGGCCCGTTCCTCGCCGGGCGCTATTCGGTGGCGGCTCGTCCGGCCACGGGCGTGGTCTACTCCTGGTGGCATGGCGAAGAGACCTCGACGTTCGCGTTCCTCGACGGCTCGGTCCGCCGGCTCCGCATGACCCCCGGAACCGCCGCGACGCGCGAGTACCACTTCTATCTCAACCCCTTCCGTCAGCCAGCCAACTCCTGGGTGTACGCGAGTTCCGCCGCGGGCACGCCCCCCGCCCCCACGCACCCGTTCGCCAACTGATGACCGGGCGGGCCGAGGGCCGATGGGGTATCGTCTGATCGCTCCGACCCGCCCGCTGTGGGGCCCTCGGAGCGATCCACGGAGGCCAACGGCGTGATGTCCATTTTCCAGCGGGCGGGTCGCATTCTCACCTTCTCCATCCTGGGCGCCTCCGCCCTCGCCGCCGTCGGCTGCGGCTCGTCCCAGGAACGCTCCTGGACCCTCGCCGCCCCCGCCGCGGAGGCCTTCTCCGACGGCCCCGCCATCGACATCGAGAACCACCGCGGCAGCGTCGAAGTCCGCGTCGAGCCCTGGCGCTCCGACGTCAACGTCTCCTTCCGCACCACCATCGCCGGCGACCACTCCGGCGACCGCGCCCGGTCCATCCGCGAGGGCATGAACTACGACGCCGGCTCCAACGCCGCCGACGGCCCCCCCGTCATCACCATCCGCGCCCTCACCGCCGTGCCCGACGACACGGACCATTCCACCCGCATTCTCGTTCGCATGCCCGCCTGCGGCGGCGTCCGCGTCCGCAACGCGGGCGGCCCCGTCCTCATCGTGGGCGCCGGCGGCGCCATGCAGGTCGAGAACGCCGACGGCTCGGTGGAGGTCCGCACCGACCGCGTGATCGACGCCCCGGCCCTCCTGACCACCACCAAGGGCAACGTCCGCTGGCAGATCCCCCTGGCCAGCAGAGCCGCGTTCGACGCCGAGACCGGCGACGGAGTCATCGTCATCGACAACGCCGCCCCGGGTCAGAACGACTGGAGCGCCACGTGGTCCGGGCCGCGCAAGGTCGCGGGCACGCTCAACAGCGGACAGAACGCCGTCTCCCTGCGGACACTCGAGGGCGACATCCGCGTGATCCTGCTCAAGGACCCCTTCGGTCGCGTCGGCCTGATCCGCTGATCCCGTCCCCCGCGCCGCGCCTTCAGCCGGCCTTCGCCTGGCGGCGGAGTTGGTCGCGCTGCAGGTGCGCCACGTACCGGAGGATCTGCCCCACCACGAACTGCTCGTGGCGCGGGTCCGCCGAGAAATCGAACGCCATCCCCGCATACGCCCGCTTGCTCGTGTCGATGTGCGTGTGCGCCAGACGCGCCACCGCGCACAGCGGAGCGCCGATGTCGGGGCCCAGGTCGATCCGCGTCCAGAAGAGTTTGTGCCGGTTCAGCGCCGCGGCGTGCTCCGGCTCCACCAGCAGCCCCACGCCGCCGCCGCCCAGGTTCACCAGCATCGCCGGGAACGCGGGGCCGACTTCGGGCAGGAGCAACTTGTCGGCGCCGCCGGGCCCGATCTTCGCCACCACGGGCGGCGCGCCGTCGGGCGCGGCGCCCTGTCGTTCAAGGATGTCCGCGCGGTTCGCCGCCTGCGCCGCCACGACGGACGTGGGGTCCAGCAGCGGGAAGCACTCGCACGGCGGCAGCGCGATGCCCGCCGTGGGCGCGCGGTAGAAGTTGCGTCGCTGGCAGCGCTCGACCGCCTCGGGCGCCTCGAGGCGCATCGCCGGGATGTCGCGCTCCCCATTGAGGGGGAACACGCCAAGCCCCAGGTTCTTCGTGCGGAACATCCAGCGGTTCGGGCCGATCGCGATGACGCCGATCAACTCGACGCCGGCCTCCAGCGCGATGTGCTTGCGCAGCACCACCGGCTGCTCCACCCAGATCTCGTCCTTCCGCACGTCGAGAATCCGCACCCGCCAGACGAGATTCTTCCGCACCGACGGGTCGTTCGGGTCCTCCGACTCCGCCGTCGGCACCGAAACCTCCAGCGCGCCGTTCCGCTCCTGCAACTGCAGCAGCGACTCGCGCCAGTTCTCCGTTCGTGAGCGGCGTGCGGGCACGTCCTGGCTTCCTCGCTTGAAGGAACCGTCCGGGCGCACGCCCCGTCGGGACGCGATCACCCAACGACGCCTATCGGCCGGACCAGGCCCCTGCTTAAGCCCCGGCCCCGCAACGGAACACCAGCAGCGAGCCCGTGACCTCCGGCTCAGGGCTCGACCAGCCCGAAGCCGCCGCCAGGAGCGTCAACTCGCCCGGCGTCCACAGGCGCAGCAGCCGGTCCCCGGGCCCGATATCCCAGTCATCCGGGCGCACCTCGGGACCGTGGCGCACCACCGCCGTGTTGTCCTCCCCCGACCAGATGAACTGCCACTGTTCGTCCTCGCTCAGGCCCGTCTGCCACGAGCCCTCCGCCACGTCGCGCCACACCTGCGCCGCGAAATGGTCGATCGCGAACCACCCGCCCGCGGCCATGGCCGCACGCAGCCGGCGCATCAGCCCCAGCGCCCGCGCCGGCTCATGGAACAGCATAAAGGTGTGCCCGAGGCACAGCGCGCCGTCGAACGGACCCAGCGGCGCCAGGTCGAAGCCGTCCTCCAGCACGTCCGCGCGCACAGGGCGCACCCCCGGCGCCGCCAGGCGCGCCGCCGCCGCTTCGTCCCGATCGATCGCCACCACTTCCACCCCGCGCGCGGCCAGCGGGATCGCCACGCGCCCCGCGCCCGCCCCCACGTCCGCCACCCGCCTCGCGCCCCGCGCCAGCAGGAACACCGCCGCCAACTGCGCCGCGTGATCCTCCGCGTCCAGCGGCAGCCAGTCGGACCCTTCCATTTCCTGTCCCGGCGTCGCGCTCATGGCGCGAGTGTACCGCCGGCGCGAGCCG
Source organism: Phycisphaerales bacterium (assembly GCA_016742055.1). GTDB lineage: Bacteria > Planctomycetota > Phycisphaerae > Phycisphaerales > UBA1924 > JACVCK01. The sequence continues at coordinate 1,354 of JACVCK010000194.1, read as the reverse complement.
GCGCGCCGCCGGGATGATCCAGCGACTCCAGCCGGCGCAGCGCCGCCTCCGCGCTCGCGAGTTCCTCCTCCGTCAGCAATCGCCGCCCGAACCGCGCCGCGTAGTACAACTCCGCCAACACCCGCACCGACTCCGCCGCGCCCTGCGAACGCGACTCGATGTCCCGCGCGTGGCTGAGCGGCGGGCGCCATCGCGGCTTTCCCAGCCCCAGCCGCTTCAGGCGCACCAGCGCCCGGCGATAGAACCCGATCTGGGCCAGGATCGCCGGGTCCGGCGCGTCCGCCTCCCCCGCGCCGGCCCGCGCCCCGCGCACCCGCCCACGCCGCCACGCCAGCGCCGCCTGCACCAGGAACCCCGCCGCCGCGACCGCGCAGAACACCAGCACGCCGAACGCCGCCGAGCGACCCAGACGCGCCAATGCCTGGCCCCGGCTCATCGAGATGAACCGGCCCAGGTGGTCCATCATCCGGTACTGGTTGCCCTGCGGGACGCCGAACAGGCGCGAGCGGGCGCTCTCGTCGAACCCCACCACCCACGTCACCCACGCGTGATCGATCGCGCCGTAGATCTGGCGGAGCCGGCCCAGCAGCCCCGACGGCGCCGCCGCGAACAGGTCCACCCCGTCCGGAGGCGAAGGGTCGAACGTCTCCCACAGCCCCGGCGCCACCAGAACCTCGACCCACGAGTGGGCGTGGCTCTGGCGCACCGTGTAGTGCCCCGCGATCTCGTTGAACTCGCTCGCGCGGTATCCCACGATCACCCGCGCATCCATCCCCACCGACCGGCACATCGCCGCCATCGCCGAAGCGAAGTACTCGCAGTGCCCTTCCCGCGTGCGGAACAGGAACATCTCGATCGGGTCCTCCCCCGCCTCCGGCGCCGTCATCGTCGTCGAGTACGAGAAGTTCTTCCGCAGCCATCGCTCGAACTGGTTCGCGATCAACCGGTCGTTCGGATCGTTCCAATCCTCAACGTCCCGCTCGAACTCCACCTCCGCGAGCACCCGCGTCGCCAGGTCGTGGATCCGGCCCTCCCGGAACATCGGCGGCAAACGCTCCTCCGGCGCCGCCGAGCGCGGCCTCGAGTAGTCCGCCTGCGAATACACCGTGTACGAAACCCGCCCGTTCCGGCGCGGCAGCGACAACGCGTAATCCCGCATCGACACCACCATGTCCGAATCCCGGTCAAACGAGATCCGAACCGGCCGGAACAACGCGAAGATGTACTCGCTGCTCTTGTTGCGGATCGTGATCCGCTGCTCAATCTGCGGCGCCCGCGTGATGTCGCCGATTCGCTCGATGTTGTTCACGCCCACCGGCCGGTTGTGCGCCGGCCCAGAACGGCGCTTCCACAC
>JACVCK010000193.1 GCA_016742055.1 Phycisphaerales bacterium | reverse complement strand
GTTCGGGCAGGCCGAGGCCGCCCGCGCTCACCGTCCCGATGCCGTAGGGCGCGAGCAGCGCCGCGACTTCCCGCAGCTTCCCCTTGTTGTGGGTGGCGATGACGATGCGTTCCCCGCGCGCCAGCCTGCGGTGCCCTTGCGTCATGCGGCTCGTCCCATGTCCCGAAGAAGATTGAGGGGGGTTTCGGGGGAGACGTTCCCTTCTCCCCCCGACATCACAGCCCCACCGCGTCCCGCTGCTTCTGGAACAGCGCGGCCGTCCCGGTCTTCGCGAGCCCCAGCAGCGTGTTGAGGTCGGCTTCCGTGAACGGCGCGCCCTCGGCAGTGCCCTGCACCTCGACGATCCCGCCCGCCCCGGTCAGCACGAAATTCGCGTCCGCGTCGGCCTTGCTGTCCTCCGCGTAGTCGAGGTCGAGCACCGGCGTGCCCTGCCACACCCCGCAGGACACCGCCGCGACCTGGTCCTTCAGGGGATTGCAGGTGAGGATGTTCATCCGCCGGCAATGCTCGAACGCCAGATGCAGGGCGACCCAGGCGCCGGTGATCGAGGCGCAGCGCGTACCGCCATCCGCCGTCAGCACGTCGCAGTCGATCAGCACCGACATCTCGCCCATCGCCTTCATGTCGGTGACGGCGCGCAGCGACCGGCCGATCAGGCGCTGGATCTCCTGGGTCCGGCCCGACTGCTTGCCGCGCGCGGCCTCGCGGTCGCCGCGGGTGTGGGTGGCGCGCGGCAGCATGCCGTATTCGGCCGTCACCCAGCCCTGGCCCTGGCCGCGCAGGAAGGGCGGCACCTTGCCTTCGACCGAGGCGGTACAGAGCACCTCGGTCTGGCCCATGCGGATGAGGCAGGAGCCCTCCGCATGGCGGGCGAAGCCCGGTTCGAGGCTGACGGTGCGGAGGGCGTCGGCGGCGCGGTTCTGGGCGATGCCGATGAGCCATGAACTGAGGCGCCCACGGGTGCGGTCGTAGCGGCCTTCGCGGTAATCGGCGGCGAACTGCCCGAGGGCGGCCTGGGCGACGTCTTCGGCGTCGTCGTCGGAGAGGCCGCGCCGGCGGGCGAAGGCGGCGAGGACGGGTCGGAAGCGCTCGTCGAACTGGCGCCAGGCGGCGCTGTTCGCGGGGTCGCGGAGGGAATCGAGGATCTGGGTGGTGGTCCGCGACTGCATGCTTGGCTCTGGCGGGGGGGCGGGGCGGGCCGCCACGCGGACATTGTGCCGAACGTCCGGGCCGGAACCAATGGCGGGGGCGCGGATCGCGGAATCTTTTTGGCCAGGTGCAAGATCGGCGGGTTGGGGACGCAGTCAGGTCGGGACCGGGCGTGCAGGCCCGGCCAAACCGAACACCCACCCGGCGCCCCCGGACTCCTCCGGGGCGCCGGGAACCCTGAGAAAGGACCTGACCGTGAAGACTCTTGCGCAGATCGGCGTCGTGGGCGGCTTGCTTGTGGCTTCGGCGGGCGCGGCGAGGACGGCCTCGGGCGCGGCCTTTGCGCTGAACTGGATGAGTCTGGCGCCGACGCCGTACGGCTCAAGCGTGCCGAACAACTCCGTGTTCTTCCTGCCGGGCGCGGGCACGGTGACGCTCTCGTACTCGTTCTCGGGCTTCTTCCAGGACGGGCGCCTGCACAACGCGTTCCTCGACAACGGCACGATCACGAACGGCGCGGATACGTACTCCTGGGGCCACTCGGAGTTCTTCGACGCGCTGCACCTGGGGCCGGTCCCGTCGGGTCCGGCGCCGTGGAGCATCACGTTCACGTTCTCCAACACTCAGGGGGCGGGGGACATCTACCTGGGCGTCGCCGGGCTTGGGCAGACCACCGACAACGGCGGCGGCGCGACGACGGCGACGGTGTTCCAGAGCGGGATGTTCATGGGCGAGTGGTCGGGCGGCGCCAACTACGGGGCGAACCAGTTCTCGGGCGGCTCGGGCTCGTTCCAGTTGCAGAACTCGGCGACGGGCATCGGCGGCTCCAATCCCTGGTGGAACTCGCAGTTGGCCGTGGTGCGGATCGACGATGTGATCAGTTCGCTGACCGTTCACTTCAGCCAACTCAACGGCGACGGCGTGATCGTGAACATCGCGGCCGTGCCGACGCCGGGGAGCGCCGCCCTGCTCGGGGGCGCGGCGCTGCTGGGCGTGAAGCGGCGTCGACGCTGAGGACTCCCCCACCCCCGCGAGGTGGATTTCCCACAGAGCCCGCCGGGAAGGCGGGCTTTATTCGTTGGGGCCGGCGGGTACGATGCATCGGGTGTGTGCCGTTTGAGGCGCTTCGGAACCGGACTCGGAGCGTCGCGTCGAACCCTGGTCCCAGTGGGGCGGCGCCCCGTTGGTTGGGTCGGAACCATCGTGTCGAAAGGAACTTGGGCCATGTCGTCGAAGATTCGCGCTTCGGCCGTCGCTGTCGCTTCGGGGTTGCTGGTGTCGGCGGGCTCGCTGGCCGCGGAGGATGCGGCGCTGCCGATCCGCTCGATCACGCTGTACCGCTCGGGCGTGGGGTATTTCGAGCGGACGGGGACGGTGCAGGGCGATGAGACGGTTCGGCTGCGGTTCGAGACGTCGCAGATCAACGACATCCTCAAGTCTCTGGTGATGCTGGACCTGGGCGGGGGGACGATCGGGGCGGTGTCGTACGGCTCGAAGGAGCCGCTGGCGCGCCGGCTGGCCTCGTTCGGCGTGGACATCTCGGACAGCCCGTCGATCCCGAGTCTGCTGTCGCGGCTGCGCGGCGCCGGGGTGCGGCTGACGACGCCGGAGGGCGCGATCGAAGGGACGGTCCTGGGGGTGGAGACGCGGAGCGCGCTGCCCGCGGGAACAAGCGGGCAGGGGCAGGCGCCGGTCGTGCCGGTGGCGCACGTCAATCTCGTGACCGCCCGGGGCATCCGCTCGATCGCCCTCGACCGCGTGAACGCGATGGAGTTCCTTGATGAGCGGCTGAACGAGGAGTTGGGCCTGGCGCTCGCGGCGCTGGCGGAGCAGCGGAACGAGAACAGCGCGGTGGTGGAACTTCGTTTCACCGGCGACGGCGAGCGGGGCGTGGCATTGGGCTACGTCACGGAGGCGCCGGTGTGGAAGACCTCGTACCGGCTGGTCCTGGGCGAGGAGACGGGCGCGCAGCCGACGCTGCAGGGCTGGGCGATCGTGGAGAACACGACGGACGAGGACTGGGCGGGCGTGCGGCTGTCGCTGGCGTCGGGGAGCCCGGTGGGCTTCCGGATGGACCTGCACGAGCCGGTGTTTGTGACGCGTCCGATGGTGTCCGTGCCGACCGTGGCGCTCGCGCGGCCGCGGGTGTATGAGGGCGACCTGCTGAAGCACGCGAGCGTCGCTGACGGGCGTGCGGCCGGAGCGGAGTTGGACAGCACGGCCATGATGCTGCGCGTGCAGAGCGAAGCGTCGGCGCCGGGCGCGTATGCGAGGGATATGAACTTTCCCGCCAGGGGAAGCCGCGCCACCGGGGGGGTCGCCGCGCCGGCGGCGTTGGCCTCGGCCGCCGCCGCCGGCGAGGTTGGGGAGCAGTTCCGGTACGACATCCAGGCGCCGGTGACGATCGAGCGTCAGCGTTCGGCGATGCTGCCGATCGTCTCGGCGCCGGTCGGCGGGCGGCGGGTGTCGATCTACAACGCGTCGGACAACGCCGAGCATCCGATGCGCGGGGTGTCGTTCACGAACGAGTCGGGGTTTGATCTTTCGCCGGGGCCGATCGCGGTGTACGACGGCGCCGCGTACGCGGGCGACGCGCAGATCGCGTACACGGGCCGGGGCCAGGAGCGTCTGCTGTCGTACGCGGTCGATCTGGACGTGGCGGTGAGCGGGGAAACGAAGGCCGAGGAGAACATCGCGCGGGTGCGGATCGCCGGCGGCGCGTTCGAGCAGGTCTGGAAGGGCCGCAGCATCACGACGTACAGGATCAACAACCGCGACGCCAAGCGGGAGCGCACGATCGTCGTCGAGCATCCGAGGTTGGCCGGCTGGGATCTGGTCAAGCCCTCCAAGCCCGAGAGCGAGACGGACGCGCTGCTGCGTTTCGAGGTCCCGCTGGCGGCGGGCGCGCAGACGACCTTCGAGGTGGTCCACGAGCGCACGCACATGACCCGCATGGGCGTGGTCCAGGTGGACCTGCCGACGCTGCTTTCCTACGTGCAGTCGGGCAAGGCGTCGCAGGCGGTGGCCGACGCCGTGCGGAGCGCGGCGGAGAAACAGGCCCGCATCCACGGGTTCGTCTCCGCCATCCAGAACCTGGAGGAAGAGCGGAGCGCCATCGGCGCCGATCAGGCCCGCATCCGGTCGAACATGGCGACCGTCGATCGCAACAGCGACCTCTACACGCGCTGGGTGAAGAAACTCGCCGAGCAGGAGTCGCGCCTGGAGTCGATTGTTGAGGAGATGAGCGCCGCGAAGGCCTCGCACGCGGCGGCGCAGCAGGACCTGAACGAGTTCCTCGCGAACCTCAGTGTGGAATAGCCGGGGGTTCGACGCCGGCCTCGACGGGCAGGGCTTCGAGGAGTTCGCGGACGGTGCGGTTCAGGACGGGGTGCCGTTCGTCGGGCGCGACGTGCGCGAGGGGGGCGAGGACGAAGCGGCGCTCGTGCATGCGGGGGTGGGGCACGGCGAGGCCGGGCTCGTCGATGGACTGGCCGCCGTAGGGCAGGAGGTCCAGGTCGAGGGTGCGGGGGGCCCAGCGCTGGTCG
>JACVCK010000192.1 GCA_016742055.1 Phycisphaerales bacterium | reverse complement strand
TCTCGCCGGCGTTCATCGACGCGCCCCCGACGCTGCGGCCCGACTGGGACGGGGCGCTGCTGCGGGCGATTGACGAGGCGCTGGCGCTCGAGCCGGGCGCGGACCCGCTCGGGCCGTGCCGCGGGATGCTCGCGGCGCTGCACGACGCGCAGGCGACGGTGGAGTTCGCCGAGGACGGGGCGTGGGCGCCGGTTCGTCTGGAGTGGGTGGACGGCCGGGCGCTGGTGACGCACGCGGACGCGGACGCTGGGCTGCGCATCGGCGACCGTATCCTGAAGGTGGACGGCGTCGAGGCGGGCGCGTGGGTGGAGCGGGCGATGTCGCGGGCGCCGGGCGCGCGGGACGACGTGCGCGAGCGCGTGGGCCTGGCGCTGGGGATGCTGGGGCCGCACGGGTCGACGATCGAGGTCCGGGCTTCGCGCCGGGGCGGCTCGGGCGAGGAGGATGTGCGGCTGACGCGCCGGTTCAAATCGACGACGGCGGGCGACGTGCGCGACGTGGCGCCGGGCGTGCTGTACGTGGACCCTTCGACGTTCACGGACGAGTCGTTCATCGAGGCGCTGCGCGGGCCGCTCTCGGAGGCGGACGCGGTGATCGTGGACTACCGCTCGCTGGGGATGGGCGGTCTGCACAGGCACCTGGGCTCGTTCATCGCGGGCGGCGCGCCGGTGATGACGCGGCTCGTGCCCACGCCGCTGTATCCCAACCGGGAGGAGATGGCGCTGACGAACATGGAGGCGCTGCTGACGCCGAACCACCCGCACATCGCCGCCAAGTTGATTGTGCTGGCGGACGCTGGGACGCGATCGGACCCGGAGTTGGACGTGATGTTCGTGAAGCGGTTCAAACTGGGGACCATCGTGGGCGAGCGGACGGCCGGCGCCGCGGGGCCGCCGGCGGTGTACGAGTTCGACGACATGGGCCGCCGGATCGTGGCGACGTGGACGGCGGCGGGCACGACGCTGGACGGGACGACGGCGCACTTCACGCGTGGGGTGGAGCCGGACGTGGAGGTTCGACCGACGGCGGCGGGCCTGGGCGCCGGGCGTGACGAGGCGCTGGAGGAAGCGATCCGGATCGCGAAGGCGCGGTGACGGGCGGACCGGGGCCGATCGGCGCGTGTGCTACTCTGGGCGGCATGAGACACCTTCGGGCCGCCGCCGCCGTGCTGACGATCTCCGGTTCCGCGCTCTTGGGCGCATGCGCCTCCGAGCCCCGGGCGAGCGCGCCGTCGGCGTCGAGCGCGGGCGCCCACGGCGCGATGGCGGGGTACCTCGAGCAGCACGCCGCGACGCGCGGGTTCACGCTGGGCCGGCCGGCGGCGACGGCGATGACGCCCACGGGGGACAAGGTCTATTTCCTGCGCTCGGGCCCCCGGTCGTTCGTGCGGGACCTTTATGAATGGGACGCGGCGACGGGGCAGGAGCGCGTGCTGCTGACGGCGGACCAGGTTCTTGCGGGCGAGGAGGAGGTCCTGACGGCGGAGGAACTGGCGCGTCGTGAGCGGACGCGTTCGACGGCGCGGGGGATCGCGTCGTTCGGGCTGTCGAAGGACGGCGCGAAGATGCTGGTGCCGCTGTCGGGGCGGGTGTTCGTGATCGATCTGGCGTCGGGCGCGCAGCGCGAGTTCAAGAGCGACGCGGGCTTCCCGATCGATCCGCGGTTCTCGCCGGATGGGTCGATGTTCGCCTCGGTGCGCGACGGAGACCTGTACATCGCGGACCTGGCCAGCGGGCTGGAGCGCCGGCTCACGACCAAGGAGTCGGAGACGGTCACGCACGGTCTGGCGGAGTTCGTGGCGCAGGAGGAAATGTCGCGTCACGAGGGCTACTGGTGGTCGCCGGATGCGAAGCGGATCGCGTTCCAGCGGACGGACACGGAGGGGATGATGCGGTTCTACATACCCGACCCGGCGAATCCCGGGAAAGAGCCGCAGTCCTGGCCCTACCCGCGCGCGGGGACGAAGAACGCCGACGTTCGGCTGGCGGTGCAGGACGTCGCGGGCGGCGAGCCGGTGTGGGTGGACTGGGACCGGGAGCGGTATCCCTACTTGGCGACGGTGAAGTGGCCGGAGAACGCGCCGCTGACGATCCTCGTGCAGAACCGCGAGCAGACCGAGCAGGCGCTGCTGGCGGTGAACGACGCGACGGGCTCGACGAGCGTGCTGCATGTGGAGCGGGACGGGGCGTGGATCAATCTGGATCAGTCGATGCCGCGCTGGCTCAAGGACGGCTCGGGCTTCCTGTGGACCACCGAGCGGGACGGCTGGTGGCGCCTGGAACTGCGCGACCGGACGGGCGCGCACGTGCGGGACGTCACGCCGGCGGGGTTCAACCTGCGGGGCGTTGCGAAGGTGGACGAGGGCCGCGGCCTGGTGTGGCTGACCGGCGGCGACGATCCGACGCAGTCGCACCTGTTTCGAGCGCGACTGGACGGCTCAGGTCCGCCGGAGCGGATCACCATGGAGCCGGGCATGCATGGGGCCTCGTTCTGCGAGGACGGCTCGGCGTTCCTGCACACGTTTTCCGGGCTGAATGACCCGGGTTCGACGACGGTGCGGCGCGCGGACGACGGCGCGGCGCTGGGGACGCTTCGGTCGGAGGCGGAGGCGCCGCGGTTCGGGGTGAACGGCCAGATCGTGCGCGTGGGCGGGCCGGACGGGCTGGATGCGTTGGTGATCCGCCCCCGGGGATTCGTGGAAGGGCGCCGCTATCCCGTGCTGGTGAGCGTGTACGGCGGGCCGCACGCGCAGACGGTGACGGCGGCGGCGCGTGGCAGGCATCTGAACCAGTGGTTCGCGGACCACGGGTTCATCGTGGTGTCGATCGACGGGCGCGGGACGCCGGCGCGCGGGCGCGACTGGGAGCGGGCGATCAAGTTCGACCTGATCGGCCCGGCGCTGGCGGATCAGAAGCGCGGGCTGCGCCTGCTGGGCGAGCGATTCCCGGAGATGGACCTGTCGCGCGTGGGGATCTTCGGCTGGTCGTTTGGGGGATACTTCGCGGCGATGGCGACGATGCGCGAGCCCGAGACGTTTCACGCGGGCGTGGCGGGGGCGCCGGTGTGCGACTGGATCGATTACGACACGCACTACACGGAAAGGTACCTGGGCGTGCCCGACGATCATCCGGACGCCTACGAGCGGAGCAACGTGCTGACCTACGCGCCGCAGTTGCGCCGGCCCCTGCTGATCGTCCACGGCACGGCGGACGACAACGTGTACCTGGTGCACTCCTTGAAGATGTCGGACGCCCTGTTCCGGGCCGGGATCGACCACGAGTTCCTGACGCTGGCGGGCCAGACGCACATGGTCGCGGCGCCGGAGGTCTACACGCCGCTGCAGAAGCGGACGATCGAGCACTTTGTGAGGCACTTGAGGCCCTGACCGAGCTCGGGGCTCCCCGCCCCCATCATGCCGGCCCGCAGCCGCCGACGGATACAGTGGTTCAATCCTTGACCAACCCCCCGGCCCCCGACGGGTCCGGCGTTCTTTCTTGAAGGAGCCCCCATGCGTCGCGTTCTGTCTCTGGCTCTGGCCGCTGCGGCCCTTGTCGTTCCCGCCTTCGCCGACGAGGGCATGTGGCTGATCAACCGTCCTCCGTCGGAGCATCTGAAGAAGGCGTACGGGTTCGAGCCGACGCCGGAGTGGCTGGAGCACGTGCAGAAGTCGGCGGTGCGGTTCAGCACGGGGGGTTCGGGCTCGATCGTGTCGGCGGGCGGGCTGGTGATGACGAACCACCACGTGGCGTCGGACATGCTGGCGAAGTTGAGCACGCCGCAACGCGACCTGCTGGAGGTCGGCTTCCACGCGGTGGAGCCGACGGAGGAGTTGAAGTGCCCGGACCTGGAACTGCTTGTGCTGTGGTCGATCGGGGACGTGACCGAGCGCGTGAAGGGCGCGGCCGAGGGGCTGAGCGGCGCTGAGGCGAACACGGCGCGTCGGCGGATGATGTCGCAGATCGAGCAGGAGGCGAAGGAGGCGTCGGGCCTGCACAGCGAGGTGGTGACGCTGTATCAGGGAGGGGTCTACCACCTGTACCAGTACCGGCGGTACACGGACGTGCGTCTGGTGTTCGCCCCGGAGCAGCAGGCGGCGTTCTTCGGCGGGGACACGGACAACTTCGAGTTCCCTCGCTGGTGCCTCGACATGACGTTCTTCCGGATCTATGAGGACGGCGAGCCGCTGCGTCCGGAGCATCACCTGCGCTGGAGCGCGAACGGCTCGAACGAGGGCGACCTGGCGTTCGTGGTGGGCCACCCGGGCAGCACGCGCCGGGCGTACACGTCGGACCATCTGGCGTTCCTGCGCGACGTCGAGCAGGTGCAGACGCTCAACCGCCTGTGGCGGAGCGAGGTGAAACTGCAGGGCTTCTGCAGCGCCAGCGCGGAGAACAACCGGATCGGCAAGGACATGCTGCACGGCGTGGCCAACGGGCGCAAGGCGCGGACCGGGCGCCTGGCCGGCCTGCTGGACCCGGCGCTCATGGCGCGGAAGGCCGAGGACGAGCGGGTCCTGCGCGCCGCCGTGGACGCCAAACCGGAATGGAAGAAGAACTGGGGAGACGCGTGGGATCAGGTCGCCGCGGCGCAGAAGATCCACGAGGAGTTCTACACCCGGCGCGCGGCGATCGGCGGCTCTTCGGACCTCCTGGGCAAGGCGATGACCGTGCTGCGTCTGGCGGACGAACTGCCCAAGCCCAGCGCCGAGCGGCTGCGGCGGGA
>JACVCK010000191.1 GCA_016742055.1 Phycisphaerales bacterium | reverse complement strand
TCCTTGTCCTCCCCTCTCTCTTGCCTACGCGTCGTTGCCCCCTCCCCTCCGCCCCTGCTCCGCCTGCGCTTCCTCGCCGCCGTCGTTCTCCTCCGCGCCCCTGGCGCCCGGCGGCGTCAGAAACACGCTCATCGGCCAGCCCCCGCGCCCCGTCATCGCCTGCACCGCGCCCATGTAAATGTCGTCCACGTCCGGACGCTCCTCGCGGTCCAACTTCACGCACACGAACTCGCGGCTCATCAAGGCGCCCACGCGCTCATCCTCGAACGACTCACGCTCCATCACGTGGCACCAGTAGCACGTCGAGTACCCCACCGAAAGAAAGATCGGCGCCTGACGCCGACGCGCCTCGGCGAACGCCTCGTCCCCCCACGCAAACCAGTCCACCGGGTTGAGCGCGTGCTGCAGGAGGTACGGGCTCCGCTCCCGCGAAAGCCGATTGGGGACGCGCCCGGCCAAACCGGGCGTCGTGGGGGGGGTGCTCATCGTGCCTCCGTGCCGTCGCGGCCGCCGCCGACGCCCGACGCCCGGACGCTCGCTGACAGCACATGGTCAGTCTAGGACGCGAGCCCGCTCCGATAAGGCCAAAAGGCGCCCCCGCGCCGGGCTTTTCACTGTCATCGATCCCGTCCGATGTTGTACAGTGGTCAGTCTGTCGCCCTTCCGGGCTCCGAACGGTTCGGGGTGAAGGGGGAAAGCCAACTCGTGAGCGGCGCCATGGCGTACACCCGAATCCATCGCCTGTTCAAGATCATCACCCTCATCCAGTCCCAGACCGGATGGGACGCCCGGCGCCTCGCGCAGGAGTGCGGCGTCAAGGAACGCACCATCTACCGCGACCTCGAAGAACTCGAGGGCGTCGGCGTTCCCTACTACTTCGATCAGGACTCCGGCGGATACCGCATCCGCAAGGACTTCTTCCTCCCGCCCGTCCAACTCACCCCCGACGAAGCGCTCTCCCTCGCCATCATCTGCGGCGAGATCGCCGGCAAGGAGCAGATCGCCTTCCTCAAGCCCGCCTGGCGCGCCCTCGCCAAGATCGAGGCCAACTTCCCCGCCGGCCTCCAGAACGAGATCAACGAACTCGGCCGCCAGATCGCCGTCCGCACAGCCGCCTCCACCCCCGCCGAAGACCACGCCGACGTCTACGACATCATCCAGCGCGCGCTCTCCGAGAATAAGTCCCTCGAATGCCGCTACGACTCCGGCTCCACCCGCAAGGACTCGCAGGACTTTGTGCTCCGCCCCTGGCTGCTGTTCTTCTGCGTCCGCGCCTGGTACGTGGTGGGCCACGACGGCGTCCACGACGAGCCCCGCACCTTCAAACTCGCCCGATTCACCAAACTCCGCCTCCTCGACGCACCCAGCGATGCGCCCGCCGACTTCACCATCGAGCGATACCTCGGCAACGCCTGGCGCATGATCCGGGGCGAGCCCGAGCACGAGGTCGAGATCCTCTTCGACGCTTCCTTCGCCCAGACCGTCGGCGACACCCTCTGGCACAAAACCCAGTCCTTCGAAGAGCACGACGACGGCTCCGCAACCTTCCGCTGCACCGTCGCCGGACTCGACGAGATCACCTGGTGGGTCCTGTCCATGGGCCCGCACTGCCGCGTCGTCGCGCCCCTCGAACTCGCCGAACGAGTCCGCAACCTCGCCGTCCGAACCGCGGCCGTCTACGCCGGCGAACTCGCCTCCCCGCCACCCGAAGAAGCCATCGACTGACGACTCCATGTCAGTGACGGCCCGGCGCCTCACGCACGCCGTCGAATCCGATGACATAGGGCTGTCAATCCCCTGTGGCATCGTCCCACCTCCTCAAGCCAGCGGGAGGTGGGAATGCGTGACGCGCGGTGTGTTCAAATCGGGGCTGTTCGGGGGAGCCGCGGGCGCGTCCCGGCGCTGGCCGCGGCGATCGCCCTCCTGACCGCTTCGCCCGCGCCGGCCCGCAGTTGGCTCCGCCACACCATCGACAACTCCTTCCTCGGCGCCGACGGCGCCCGCGCCGAGATCGGCGCCTTCGACCACGCGCCGGAGTTCGCCGTCGTCTGGGAGCAGACCGGCGTCACCACGCTCCACAAATGGCCCCTCGACCCGGCCATCGCCGCCTGCGCCTGGCCCTCACGCATCGTGGGCGCGACGCCCAATTCCGAGGACGCCGTCGCCGTCGATCTCGACGGCGACGGCGATCGGGACGTCGTGGTCTGCATGGAAGGGCCACAGAGGCGCGTCGCCGCGTTCATCAACCGGGGCGACGGCTTCGACGAGTTCAACTTCAACCTCGCCCCCTTCAAGTGGATGATCGCCGAACCCGCGGACCTCGACGGCGACGGCCGCCCCGACGTCGTCGTCGGCGGACGCTTCGTGCAGCAGGACGAGCAGGGCCAGATCGCCTGGCTCCGCCCGGGAGCCCACGCCTCACAGTTCGAGGACTGGACCTCCGAAGTCATCTCCGAGGTCGGATGGCCCATGACCATCCTCACCCTCGACGTCGACGGCGACGGCGATCAGGACGTCGTCCTCGCCGACCGCTACGGCCCCGAGCGGGGCCTCCGCTGGCTCGAAAACCCGCACCCCGCGCACGGCGCAGGCCTCTGGACCAGCCGCACCATCGGCCTGGCCAACCGGCGCGTCAAATCCGCCGCCGCCGCCGACATCAACGGCGACGGGCGCATCGACTTCGTCGCGACGTACGAACGGGTGGGCAATGTTCCGCCAGGCCTCGTGGTCCTGTTCGGCACGGCGCAGGGATGGTCGATGACGCACGTCCCCCTCCCGCAGGGCATGGGGGAGCCCAAGAACGTCGCCGTCGCGGACATCGACCTCGACGGCCGGCCCGACATCGCGCTCACCTGCGAGAGCGCCTACAAAGGCCTCGCCGGCGTGTGCGTGTTCCTTCAGCGCGACGGCGGCGCATGGCTCCCCATCGACGTCTCGGGCCCCGAGGGCTGCAAGTTCGACGTGGTCACCACCATCGACGTCGATGGCGACGGCGACCTCGACCTCATCACCACCGAAGAGGGCGACAACGGCGAGTACGAAGCGCTCGGCGTGGTCTGGTACGAGAACCCGACCATCCACTCCCCCTCGGGCATGGCCTCGTTCCTGACCATGGCGCCGGAGGCCTGCGAGGCCATCCCCTCGCCCTTCCTCGTCGAACTCGCCCGGCGGCTGCGCGAAGCGGCCCTCACGCCGCCCGCACGGCGCTGACCACCTTCTTCGCCCCGTCCGCAAGGTCCGTCGCCGCCTGCATCGTCGGGATCTGCGAGCGCGCCGCCTCCAGGATCCTCCGCCCCGCGTCCACGTTCGTGCCCTCGAGCCGAACCACCAGCGGCACCTCGAAGCCCACTTCCTTCGCCGCGTTCACGATCGCCTGCGCGATCACGTCGCAGCGCATGATCCCGCCGAAGATGTTCACCAGCACGCCCTTCACCGCCCCGTCCGACAGGATGATGCGGAACGCCTCGGTCACCGCCTCCTCCGTGGCGCCGCCGCCGACGTCAAGGAAGTTCGCCGGCTCGCCCCCGAAGTGCTTGATCGTGTCCATCGTCGCCATCGCCAGTCCCGCCCCGTTCACCAGGCAGCCGATGTTGCCGTCCAGCGCGATGTAGTTCAGCCCCGACTTCGCCGCCCGGAGTTCGCCGGGGTCCTCCTCCGTCGGGTCGAACATCGCCTGGATCTTCGGCTGGCGGAACAGCGCGTTGTCGTCGAAGTTGAACTTTGCGTCGATCGCCAGCACGCGCCCGTCCGGGTTCGCCGCGTCCGGCGGCGTGACGATCAGCGGATTGACCTCCGCCAGCGCGCAGTCGAGCGAACCGTACACCTGCGCCAGTTTCGACATGATCGACGCCGCCTGGTTCACCTGCTTGCCCTTGAATCCCAGGTCGAACGCCATGCTCCGCGCCTCGTGCGCCTGCAGGCCCATCAGCGGGTGCAGCGGGCGCTTGAGGATCGCGCCAGGATTGCGGTGCGCCACCTCCTCGATGTCCACGCCGCCCTCGCTCGACGCGATCAGCACGTTCCGGCGCGAAGCGCGGTCCGTCGTGATCGCCAGGTAGTACTCCTTCGCGATGTCCACGCCCGCCGCGATCAGCAGTTTCGTGACCTCAAGCCCCTCCGGCGGCGTCTGCGGGCTCTTCATGCGATTGGTCAGCATGAACCGCGCCGCTTCCGCCGCCTCCTGATCGCTCCGCACCAGTTTCACGAACCCGGCCTTGCCGCGCCCGCCCGCGTGCACCTGCGCCTTGACCACCGCCAGCGACGAGCCCGAAGCCGCCGACACGCGCTTGTACGCGCCCGCCGCCTGCTCGCTCGACGTGATCACCTCGCCCGGTGGAACCGGGATGCCCGCGTCCGCCAGAATCTGCCGCGCCTGATGCTCGTGGATCTTCATGGGTCGAAAGATAGCCGCTCACGCCCCGCAGAGGAAAACGCCAACGACAACGCCCGAGCCGCAAGGCCCGGGCGCATGAGAATGCTCGCCATCCAATCGCGCGGCGCCCGAAAGCCCCGCGCGCCGTCAGATCTTCTCGTCGGCCACATTCAGCGAACGGCCGAAGCGGCGCTTGCGGTTCAGCAACTTGCGCCCGTTCTTGGTCTTCATGCGGGCCCGGAAGCCGATCGAACGCTTCCGCTTGGTCCGCGAGGTCTTGTGCGGGTAATGCATCGCCAGGTCTCCATCCTTGAGCCCGTGCCCGGTCGGGGCAGTGGGGGGCGGAAACCATAGCGTCCCAAACCCCTCCCGCCAAGTCCAACCCCCCTCCAA
>JACVCK010000190.1 GCA_016742055.1 Phycisphaerales bacterium | reverse complement strand
CATCACGTACGTGTTCACGATCTCGAACATCGGCGGCCAGCCGCTGTCGATCGGCACGGTCGGCGTCGCGGGCTCGGGCTACACGGTGCTGTCGCAGCCCGCGTCCCCGGTCAACGCCGGCGGCACGACCGAGTTCTCGGTGCGCCTCGACGCCGCCACCCAGGGATCGTTCAACCGGGTCCTGCAGTTCCTCAACAACGACTCCGACGAGAACCCGTTCGTCATCGTCCTCAACGGCACGGTCAGCGAGCCGGTCCCCGACTCTGAGATCGCCGTGTTCAACGGCGAAACGGAACTGCAGTCCGGCGACCTGGTGTTCTTCGGCAACACCGAAGAGGGCTCGCCCCTGGCGGTGACCCTCCAGATCCGCAACACCGGCGCCGGTCCGCTGACGATCGGCCAGATCCGCGTGCCCGCGGGCTTCTCGCTCGCCCAGCCGCCCCCGCCGACCATCAACAGCGGCGACGCCGCGCCCGTCTCCTTCACGCTCGACGCGATCTTCGCCGGCGCGTTCGCGGGCAGCGTCACGATCGCCAACAACGACGTCAACGAGAACCCCTTCACGATCCTCACCGCCGGCTTTGTCGCCGCGAGCGAGCCGTCCGGCGGCGTCGACGACGCCAACTTCATCGATCAGTGGCACCACGCCAACGACGGCTCCGACGGCGGCGCGCCCGGCTACGACGTGCGAACGCCCGCCGCGTGGAGCCGGACCCTGGGCGAACAGGTCATCGTCGCCGTCATGGACAACGGCTCGCAGCCGGACCATCCTGAGTACAACGACAACGTCGCCGGGCAGTACCTCAACGTCATCCAGCCCGGAACCGGGGCGGGCGGCGAGCACGGTACGGCCGTCGCCGGCCTGGTCGCGGGCGAGGCCAACTTCGCGGGCGGGCGCGGCACGGCGCCCCGCTCGCAACTGTTCCTCACCAACACCTTCAACATCTCCTTCACCGAAGCCGCCGACGCCTTCTACGCCGCGAACACCGCCCGCGCCGCCGTTCACACCAACTCCTGGGGCTTCCTCAACCCCAACTTCGCCCCCGACGTCATCGTCAACGCCATCGCCGACCTCAGCGCCAACGGGCGCGACGGCCTGGGCATGAACATCCTCTTCGCCGCCGCCAACGACAACCGGCCGGTGGTCTGGTCCTCCGTCCTGGCCGTGATGCCCGAGACGATCACCGTCGGCTCGCTGACCAACGGCGGACGCCGCTCGGGGTACTCCAACTACGGGCCCTGGCTGGACTTCGTCGCGCCCAGCAGCGGCGGGCAGCGGCGCGTCTTCACCACCGACCTCACCGGCGTGGCCGGCTACAACCCCTCCCAGTCCGCCGATGGAGGCGACTTCACCAACGGCTTCGGCGGCACCAGCGCCGCGACCCCCATCGCCGCGGGCGTCCTTGCGCTCGTCCACTCCATCAACCCCGCGCTCCACGCGGATCAGGTCCGGCGCATCATGCGCAAGGCCTCCCGCGACGTGCTCGTCGTCGGCGACGACCGGCCCTTCGCCCGGCTCACCGGGTTCAGCGACTCCTTCGGCTACGGCCTGATCGACGCGAACGCGGCGGTGATCGCCGCCACCCAGTCCCTCGCCAACGGCGGCTTCACCTGGCCCGAGCCCGTGACGGACCTGAACGTCACCCGCAGCGGCATCGGGGCCACCATCGGCTGGATCAACCCCGCCGACTCGGCGCCGCAGAACGAGTACGCCGGCGCCGTGCTCGTGCGCTACTCCGCCTCGCTCCTCTGGACGCCCGTCGACGGGGTCAACTACGGGCTCCTCGTGGGCAGTTCACCCGCAGCGGGCGTGACGATCCTCGCCGCCGGCGACATCAACGCCTTCGTGGATTCGCAGGCCAACGCCAACTCCAACGTCACCTACGCCGTCTACACGCACAACGACGTCTTCCACTACTCCGATCCGACCATCTTCAAACTCAACCCCCGCGAGCCCCAGCAGTTGTTCTTCGACGACATGGAGGGCGCCGATCCCGGCTGGGACTTCTCGCCCCCCACCGGCGGCGGCTTCCCCGGCCCCGGCGGGCCCGGCGACGACGAGGGCACCAACGAGTGGGAGCGCGGCGCTCCGGTCCTGGACACCATCACGCTCGAGGGCTCCTACTCCTGCAACGGCGCGCCCTGCCAACTCGCCTTCTTCCTCGGCAACCCCATCGACATGTTCGCCGCCATCGCCGGGTTCAATCAGCCCTATAGCGGCGCCAACGTCTGGGCGACCGACCTCGACGGCGTCTACGCGCCCGGCTCCGTCCACCGCCTCGTGACCCCGGTCATCGACCTGTCCGACCCCGAGCGGCGCTTCGGCTCCTTCTCCATCTCCTGGCAGGAACTGCTCGAGATTGAGGGCTCCGGCGCGGACGTCGCACGGGTCATCATCTACGACGCCGACAGCGGCTCGATCATCCGCACGCTCATCAACTCCCACACCGAGATGACCTACAAGTGGCGGGAGCAGTGGTTCGACCTCCGCAACCAGCGCGGCCGGCGCATCCAGGTCGCCTTCGTCCTCACCACCGACAACCAGGGCCAGTTCCTCGGCTGGTACATCGACGACGTCCGAGTCGCCGGCTCCTTCGGCAACTCCGGGCCCCTGCCGCCGGTCGGACCCCGACGCATCATCCTCCCCGGCTTCGAGATCTTCTCGCAGATGTCCCCCGACGCGGGCTCCGGCGGCGACATCAACTATGACGGCCTGGTCACCATGGAGGACGCCTCCGAACTCATCCAGCAGTTCGGCCGAACCCGCGACCTCTCCGACTTCAGTTTCGACGCGGACCTCGACGGCAACGGACGCATCGGCGTCGGCGACCTCATCCTCATGATGGCCCTCATCCACGAGGCCGGCCCCGACGCGCCGTCCACCGCCGCGCCCTGATCCTCCAACGTCGGGCGGTCAAAGCCCGACGACAACTCGATGCGCCCCGCAGGCCGCGGCCCCCTCAGGGTCCGCGGCCTGTTCTTTGGCCCGCCTCGACGCGCCAGACCGCACAACCGGCGCTCCTTCGGAGCAAATCCTCCGCGTTGGAGCCGTGCGGGCAAAGGCGGCGCGGATCGGGGCCGATATCCCGGGCCGCGAGGAGATCACGATGGCGACTTCCCGAGAGACGTTCACCCAGGTCAAAGACATTCTGAGGAAACTGGACCGCTCGATCGACGCGGCCCGCGAGCGCCGCACCGGCCCGGACCACCGGCCCGGCATGGCGGCGCCGGCGAGGCCTCAGCCCCCCCAATCCAACGGTCGGGCCGATCACGGGCCGACGCCCTGATCGACGCCGCGCGCCGGCGGGATTGGCCGCGGCCGCGGAGCGGGGTACAATCGGGCCACCGCGACACTGGGGATTGGTGTAACGGTAGCACGACTGACTCTGACTCAGTTAGTCTAGGTTCAAATCCTAGATCCCCAGCTTCTGACGACCGCCCGGACCGCCGGGCGGTTGTTCGTTTTGGAGGTCCCGGATCGCTTCTGTTCGGCATGCATGCGGGTCGATAGACTGGGCGGATGCCGGCCGGGATGCGCGAGCGAGTCCGTGAAGTGGTCAAGTCCGTGTGGGGCTTCGACGCGCTGCGCCCGCTCCAGCAGGAGGCGATCGACGCCAGTCTCGCCGGGCGCGACTCGCTCGTGGTCATGCCCACCGGCGGGGGCAAGAGTCTCTGCTACCAGGTCCCGCCGCTGGTCTCCGGGCGCCTGTGCGTGGTGATCTCCCCACTGATCGCGCTCATGAACGATCAGGTCGCCGGGCTCGAGATGGCGGGGTATCCGGCGGCGGCGCTGCACGGGCACGTGGGCGAGGCCGAGAGCGGCGCGATCCGCCGGCGCGCCGAGGCGGGCGAACTCCGCCTCCTGCTGGCGGCGCCCGAACGCGCCCTGAGCGCGGGGTTCATCTCGTGGCTCAAGCGCCTCGAAACGCGCGGCGCGGGCGCAGGGGTGGAGTCGTTCGCGATCGACGAGGCGCACTGCATCAGCCAGTGGGGGCACGACTTCCGGCCAGAGTACCGACGCCTGGCCGAACTGCGCCGCCACTTCCCCGGCGCGCCCCTGCACGCGTACACCGCGACCGCCACGGAGCGGGTGCGGGAGGACATCGTCGAGCAACTGGGCCTGCGGAACCCGGCCGTGCTGGTGGGCCGGTTCGACCGGTCGAACCTGACCTACCGCGTGGCGCCGCGGGTCCGGCTGGAGGATCAGGCGGTCGAGGCGCTGCGCCGGCACGAGGGGCGCGGCGCGATCGTGTACTGCATCAGCCGTCGGGACACGGAGTCGATGGCGTCGTCGCTGCAGCGCGCGGGGATCGACGCCCGGGCCTACCACGCGGGGATGGACGCGCGCTCGCGCCTGCGGGCGCAGGAGGACTTCAAGAACGAGCGGCTCAACGTCGTCGTGGCGACGGTGGCGTTCGGCATGGGGATCGACCGGGGGGATGTGCGGCTGGTGCTGCACGCCGCGATGCCCAAGACCATCGAGCACTACCAGCAGGAGACGGGGCGCGCGGGCCGCGACGGGCTCGCGTCTGAGTGCGTGCTGCTCTACAGCGCGAGCGACGCGGTGCGTTGGAGGCAACTGATGGAGCGTGGCGCGGCGGAGGCGGAGGACCCCGAGGCGGCCGCCGATGCGCTGGGCGCGCAGTGGGAACTGCTGGCGGGCATGCAGAGCTTCGCCTCGGGCGCGTGCTGCCGGCACACCGCGATCAGCGAGTGATACTGGCGGGCCGAAGAGCGCCCGGGGTGACAGGGGGCGGGACGACACTCACGACAGGCCGGCCTGCGCGACA
>JACVCK010000189.1 GCA_016742055.1 Phycisphaerales bacterium | reverse complement strand
ACGTACTGGCAGACCAGAGAAGCCGCACAGCGAAACCCACGCGGGGAGGGCGTCGCGCAGACTCGGATGGTAAACAAGGACAGGAAACCCGCCGATCAGTTGGGCATCAACCGCACCACGCTCTATAAGAAAATGAAGATCCTCGGCCTCGACCGACTGGCCAGTTGACGATCACTGCGCCCCGGCCACAGCGCCCTCGGCCTTCGGGCTCGGCGGGACCCCCAGGTACGAGAGCGACCGCTCCAGAACCCGCCGCACCGCAGGCGCCGCCACCGCGGAGCCGCGGTGCTCGGCCCGCGCCACCAGCGCGGGGCCGGGGTCGTCGATCACCACCAGGCAGACCAGTCGCGGCGCCTCCACCGGCCCGGCGCCGATGAAACTGCTGACGTACTGGTTGGGCAGGTAGCCGCGCTCCCCGGGGAGCGAAACCTGCCCGGTGCCGGTCTTGCCGAAGAGGGCGTACTCGAACGTGGCGTCCGTGCCCTTGATCTGCATGTTGCTATCGAGTTTCTCGAAGATGCGGGCCATCGCCAGGCGCGCCTGCGTGGCGACGCTCCAGGGCAGCACGCGCCGGACGATTTCGTCGGGCGCCTTGCCCGGGGGCAGCGCCGTCAGCCGCGCCGTGGGCAGCGCGCCGGCCAACTCGCCCTGCCGCGCGAACGCGCCGAACGCCGTCGCCAACTGCACCGCCGTCACACCGACCTCCTGACCGAACGAGACGGAGGTGTGCGTGTACTTCGACCAGGAGCGCTTGGGCGGCAGGTAGCCCTCCCGTTCGCCGGGCAGGCCCAGCCCCGTCCGCTGGCCGAAGCCGAACTTCACCAGCCCCTCGCGCAGCGTGTCGTGGCTGACGCGCTCGGCCGCCTGCGACATGCCGATGTTCGAGGAGTTGATGAGCACGTCGCGCCACGTCTGGCTGTCCTTGCCGAACACGTCGCGGATCGGCCGGCCGTAGGGCGTGATCCACGATTTGCCCCCCGTGCGCAGCGTCTCGTCGAGCCGAACGGCTCCGGCGTCGGAGATGACGGCCCAGGTGAACGCCTTGAAGGTGGAGCCGGGCTCGTAGACGTCGGTCACGCAGCGGTTGCGCCCCGCGCCGGGATGCACGCCGCGGTTGGGATCGGGCGGGATGATGGTGCGCCGCCAGACGTTGCCCCTGGGCTTCACGCCCCAGGGCACGGCGCGCGAACCGAGATTGCGGACGATGTCGAGCATCGCCAGGATCTCGCCCGTGGCAGGGTCGAGCACCACGATGCGTCCGCCCGCGGCGTCGGCGTCGGCGACCGCGCGTTCGAGTTCCTCTTCGGCGATGTCCTGAATCGCCAGGTCGATGCTGAGGCGCACGGGCTCCCCGGCGCGGGGCGGCTGATACGCGCCGGCCTGCACCCAGAGCGGCTTGCCCCGCGCGTCGCGCACGTAGGCGATCACCCCGTTGTCCCCGCCCAGGATCGCGTCGTGCATGCGCTCGGCGCCGAACTGGCCCTGATTGTCGATGTTCACGCGCCCGACGATCGCGCCGGCGAGGTACTCGCCCGGCCCGTCGCGCACCGTCCAGGTCTCAAGATGGACGCCCGCGATCTTCAGCCCACGCGCCGCCTCGGCCTGATCGTCGCTGAGCACGCCGCTCAGCCGGACGTACCGCAGCGGCTCCAGACCCTGCGCCGCCCTGGCCTCGTTCCGCGCCAGCGCGGTGTAGAGTCGCATCCCCGCGTCGGCCCGGTCCAGCCCCACCGTGCGCACGATCCGGTCGAACGCCTCGTCGAACGGCGGCTTGAACTTGGAAGGATCGACGAACAATCGCTCGCCCGTCCGCGTGGCGGAGAGCACCCGCCCGCGACGATCCAGCAGGTCGCCCCGCGGCGCCATCTCGGCGCGACGGCTCACGCGGTCCTCCACAAACCTCGACAGATTCTCGCCCGGCGCCACCTGCAGTTGCACGACGCGCCCCAGCATCACCACCAGCGCCACGCTCACGCCCACCACGAGCGCGGTGAGCGCCACGTCGCTGCGCCGATAGGTCGTCATCGGTAGTCGCTCCCCGCGCCGTCCAACTCGCGCGAGCCGGCGAGCGCCTTGTCCCGGTCCGCCACCCCGGGAGGCAGGCGGCGGGGCGAGATCGGCTCCATCGGACCGACGGTCCCCGCGATCTGTTCGATGCGGTCGGGCGTGAGCAGGTTGGCGATCTCGACGCGCAGGCGCCAGAGCGTCCGCTCGTTCTCAGCCATCCGCCGGTGTGCGGAGATCAGGTCGTGCGCCGCCATGATTCGCTGCTGACGAACGGACAGCAGCCACGCCGCCGTCAGCGCCGCCACGCCCACCATCACGGCGAGTTTCGCCAGAATGCCGCCGCTGTTGGGGGCTCGGCTCATCGTCGGGGGATCTGCAATTTCACGCCGACGCGCAGGGCGTTGGGGTCCTTGATCGTGGACTTGTTCGCCTCCAGGATGTCCTTCCAGCGCGACTCCGAGCCCAGCGTCTTGGTCGCGATCTTCCGCAGCGTGTCGCCCGACTGGACGGTGTACGTCCGGGGAGTCTCCGCCTTGGTGTCGGCGGGCTTGGCGTTCTTGCCAGCGGCGGGGTTCGTGGTCGGCGCCGCGCCCTGGGTGGCCGACGCAGGCACGCGGATCTTCGTCCCCACGCGGAGTTCGCCGCCGGAGCCGAGCCGGTCCGTGTTCATCGCGGCGAGTTCCTGATGCCGGGAGCCGTTGCCCAGGAATCGGGCGGCGAGTTTCCAAAGAGTGTCCCCGGCTTCAACCGTGTACTCCGACGTACGCGGGGCCACGCCGGTCTCGGGCGCACGACCGGGCTGCGCCGCGGCTCCGTCCCGCACCGTCGGCTGGCCCATCACCAGTTCGAAAGGCGAACGGACTTGATCGGTCTCGGCGGCCGTGAGTTCGTCCACCGGCTGCAGCGTCACGCCGATCTGCCTGGCGTACGCGGCCAATTGCTCGACCGTCCAGCGGTTCGGGTCCGACTCCGGCTGGACCGGCTGCGGCGCCGGATCGCCCAAGGCGATCTGCGGCGACTGGTAGGTCTCGTCAGGCGTCGCGACGACCGGAGGTGTCTGGGCGCCGGGCCGGGGACTCCCGGCGGTCAGCGAGGGCATCTGCTCCACCGGCTGAGCGACCAGCGGCGGATCGACCCGGGCGATCCGGGCGTCCCGGGCGCCGGAAAGGTGGTCCGAAATGAGCACCCCCACCACCAGGACGAGGGAGGAGCCCAGGATCAACGCCAACTTCAACTCTCGGGTCATCTTGTTCGGCATCCTTGCCGCCCTGTGTGGGGCTTTCCGACGCTTCCCTTATCGACGTCCGGGGCCGTTCCGTCGGCTTTCGGATCGTACACAAATCAGCGGCCCGGGCCTTCCGGCCCGCCCGCCCGCACACCCGCTACCGCCCCACCTCCGGACCGATCCGGATGGCCCGCAATTTGGCGGACCGGGACCGGGGGTTCCGTCGCTCCTCGTCCTCGGTGGCCTCGACGGGCCTGGACCGGGAACCAGCGCCGGGCCCGATGGCCCTGGCCCAGCCCCGATCGATCCATTCGTCGAACGCTCGCTTCACGAGACGGTCCTCGAGGGAGTGGAAGGCGATGATGGCGATTCGGGCTCCAGGGTGCAGCCACGCGCCGGACGCCGCGCCGCTCGCCAGGGCCGCACTCGCACGTCCGATCGAATCCAGCAGCATCGTGAGACTGCCGAGTTCATCGTTGACGACGATGCGGAGGGCCTGAAAGGTGCGGGTGGCGGGGTCGATGCGGGCGGGGCCGCTCCGGGATGTCCGATCGGTTCCAGCGGTTCGGCGCGGGTTCGACACCGTTCGCACGATGTCCGCAAGCCGCGCCGTGGTGGTTATCGGCTCCCGCGAGCGTTCTTCGACGATTTTTCGCGCGATCCTCGGCGCGTCGCGCTCCTCGCCGAAATCGCGAAGGATCTCCACCAGTTCGCGCTCGCCGAGGGTGTTCACCAGGTCCGCGGCGGTGGTCGGAGAGGCGGGGTCAAACCGCATGTCGAGGGGGCCGTCGCGCTGGAAACTCAGGCCGCGCGAGGCGTCTTCCACCTGCGTCGAGGCGAACCCCAGGTCGGCCAGCACGGCGTGGGCGCGCAGGCCCAGTTCCGCCAGGCGCCGCGGGGCGTCGGCGAAGTTGCCCCGCATGGCCACCACGCGCGGGCCGCCCTCAAGGCCTCGCAGGCGGGCCTCGGCCAGCGCGAGGTTCGATGGGTCCGCGTCGTTGAGGACCACCACGCCGGAGGGCCCCACCGCCGCCGCCATGGCCGCGGCGTGCCCGCCGAGCCCCGCGGTGCAGTCCAGCGCCGTCTCACCGGGCCGGAGAGCCAGCGCCCCGAGCGTCGAATCGAGGAGCACGGGGATGTGGCCGTCGTGGCGCATCGGCGGAGACTATCGCGCCCGGAGCGCTCCGGCGCACCGTAGACTGCGCCCATGAACCGACCGAATCGGGCGATGGCGTTCGTGGCGGCGCTCGCGGCGTTCGGCGCCGGCGGGTGCCTTCCGGACCGGGTGACGATCGACCTGGCCCCGGGCGGCGCGAGACTGCAGGAAACAACCGTGTTCGCGGACGCCGGGGCGGGCGACGGCGCGCCCAAGGTCGCGATGATCGACGTGCGGGGGCTGATCCTCGACGCGCCCACGTTCAGCGTCGTCGGCCCCGGGCCGAACCCGGTGGACGAACTCACGGCGCGCCTCGATGAGGCGGGCAAGGGCCCCTCGGTCCGCCCCGTCGGTTTCCGCATCAACTCCCCCGCCGCCGCCGGGGCCAGGGGAACGCCCCCCCGCCCCACAGTGCCGCGACCGCTCCGAGCGCGACCACCACGCCGGCCTGCAGGCCGGCGTCGATGGCCGCGTCCGGGATCACGCCGCGGCTTCCGCCACGGCGCTCCTGCCGCGCCCCGCCCGGGCGCGCCCGAGCAGGCGG
>JACVCK010000188.1 GCA_016742055.1 Phycisphaerales bacterium | reverse complement strand
CCCGAGCGCGTAGAACAGCAGCAGCGTCGCGTGCCCGGCCCCGCTGAGCCCCGCCACGTCGCGCAGCCAGGGGCCGGCCCAGAGCCCCTGGTAGATGAAGTTCATCGCCGAGAGCAGGGCGATGGCGGGCACCAGGCCGATGAAGACCGGATGGGCGAAGATGCGGCCGAATTCCCGCGTCTCGGCCAGCAGGCTGCGGCGCGGGGCGCGCGGCGCCAGGCCGTGGCGACACCGGCGAAGGCCTGCGACCACTCGCCGGACTCCTGGAGCAGCCGCGAGCACTCCTGCGTCAGCGCCGAGACCACCCGCGACTGGGCGCGGGTCGGGGCCTCGGGCAGCCAGGGGGCGGCCTCCGGGGCGGGCAGGCGCGCGCCCAGCCCGCCCGCCGGGCCCCCGCCCGCACGCGCCGCAGGCACGCTCGGACAACTCCACCGCTGGGGCCCCGGCGCCGACCAGCCCGCCCCCTCGCACGCCGAAGCCCTCGCCTACCTCCGCCAACTCACCACCTCCCACTACGAGAACTTCTCCGTCCTCTCCCGCCTCGTCCCCCTGGACCTGCGCGACGACTTCGCCGCCGTCTACGCCTTCTGCCGATGGTCCGACGATCTCGGCGACGAAACCGGCGCCGACGACGCCGCCCGCGAGCGCTCCCTCCGCCTGCTCGCCTGGTGGCGCTCGGAACTCGCCGACTGCGCCGAGGCCGCCGCCGTCGGCAAGCCCTACCCCGGCCGGCACCCCGTGTTCGTCGTCCTGGCCGACACCATGCGCCGACGCGCGCTCAGCGCCCAGCCCTTCCACGACCTCGTCAGCGCCTTCGAGCAGGACCAGCGCGTCGCCCGCTACGAAACCTGGGAGCAACTCCTGGGCTACTGCCGACTCAGCGCCGACCCTGTCGGGCGCATCGTCCTCGCGCTCGCCGGGCATGCCGGCGACAAGCCCGGCGACGCCGAACGCCTCGCCATGTCCGACGCCACCTGCACCGCGCTGCAACTGACCAACTTCTGGCAGGACGTCCGGCGCGACCTCTTCGAGCGAGGCCGCGTCTACCTCCCCAGCGCCCTCACCGGCCTCGACGCCCAGACCCTCCGCGAATGGGCCGAACGCCCCCGCGACGCGCAGGCCCGCGTCGCCTTCATCCGCGCGCTCCGCCCGCTCGTCGAGCGCACGCACGAACTCTTTAGCCAAGGCCGGCCGCTCCCCGCCACGCTCGAACCCTCCATCGCGCCCGTCGTGTGGCTCTTCGGCGCCGGCGGGCGCAGCGTGCTCCGCGCCGTCGAGCGAGCCGGCTGCGCCACCCTCTGGACGCGCCCCACCCTCAGCAAGCCCCGCAAGGCCGCGCTCGTCCTCCGCGCCTCCATCGGGCTCTGGAGGCGCGCGTGACCTCCATCTCCCACACGACCGCCTTCACCGTCGCGCCGCCGCCCGCCACCGGCGAGGCTATCGCCGACGCCTACCGCCTCTGCGCGGCCATCACCCGCGATCGCGCCCGCAACTTCTACTACGGCCTCCGGATCACCCCCGAGCCCCGCCGCTCGGCCATCTACGCCGTCTACGCCTGGCTCCGCCACGCCGACGACGAGGCCGACAACGCCGCCGCCTCGCCCGACCGCGCCTCGCATCTGGCCCGCCGCCGCGCCGGGCTCGAACGCCTCCTCCGCGGAGAGCCCGCGCCCGCCGAGCCCGTCTGGATCGCGCTCGCCGACACCCTGCGACGCTACCCCATCGACCCGCGCGACCTGGTCGAGATGCTCGACGGCCTCGACGAGGACACACGCCACGGCGGCTACGAGACCCGCGAAGAACTCGAACGCTACTGCCGACGCGTCGCCTCCACCGTCGGGCTCATCTGCATCGCCATCTGGGGCCTCCGACCCGGCTCCGACGCCGAGCACGCCCGCGCGCTCGCCGTCCGGCGCGGCGTCGCGTTCCAACTCACCAACATCCTCCGCGACTTCTCCGAAGACTTCGACGCCGGGCGCGTCTACCTCCCCGCCGAAGACTTCCGCCGCCACGACCTCACGCCCGCGCACCTCCGGCGCTGGGAGCGCCCCGCGGCCTGCGAGGCCATGGTGCGCTCGCTCGCCGCATGGGCCCGCGCCGAGTACGACGCCTGCCTCCCGCTCGACGACCTCATCGACCCCGCCTGCGCGCCCACCAGCCGCGCCATGCTCCGCATCTACTCCGGCATCCTCCACAAGATCGAGGCCCGGCCCGAACGCCTCGCCAGCGACGTCCGGATCCGCCTCCACGCCGCGCACAAAGCGATGATCGCGCTGGGCGCCTCGTTCCGAGCCCGCGTTCACCGCCCGTGACGAACGGCCCGGCCGCCGTTTCGATCGGATGCCATGGCACATCCGGACGGAACGGCCAACGCCTGGTCCATTCCGCCCCGGACCTCGTGGAGGGCACAAGGAATGGTGAACCTTGCCTTTGCGTCGCAGATGGTCAGTCTGCTCGGGTGGATTCTGATCGGTTTCGGTTGGTACAACCGCGACCCATACATGTTCGCCTTTGGATCGGTTTGGCTGCTCTGGTACTTCTTGGGCAGTGTCGACGCCCGGCTCAAGGCCGCCGCGATGACGACGGCCAATAAGCCCTGATCCGCACGACCGAGAACGGTCGGAACGGTGAAGACAGGCAAGCCGCGCCGTTTGCGACGCCTCGCAGCCCCGACTCCACAGACAAGTCGCTCCCCCATCGCCCCGGCGTATCCCACGCTTCTGGTGTTCGCCCGCGTCAGCCCGCGGCCTCTGTACCGCCGCACGCCCACGACGCAGTTTGGGAGGCATCCATGAAGACCTTCAACCGCAACACCCTCGCCGCCATCGCCCTCGCGCCCCTCGCCGGCGCCGCGTCCGCGGGCATCGTCACCGGCACGATCACCGCCGACAACCACTACGCCCTCTACACCGGCGGCGCCACGAACATCGCCTACATCGGCGGCGGCGAGACCGGCACGGGCGGCTTCAACGGCGCGTACAACTGGTCGCACGCCGAGTCCTTCACGTTCAACGCCGGGCGATACATCTACATCGCCGCATGGTCCGACGACGCCGTCGCGCAGGGCCTCATCGGCGAGTTCTTCCTCCCCAACAACCAGCGCCTCACCACCAACAACGCCGTCTGGCAGGTCTTCGCCACCGGCATCGACCTCGACACCGGCGCGCCCCATCCCACCGCCGCGCACCTCCAGGCCCAGGTCGCCCTCGCCAACGCCGGCGACCTCTGGACCACGCCCGGTCAGTACATGAACAACACCGCTCAGACCAACCCCTGGGGCAAGATCGCCGGCATCGCCTCCGACGCCCACTGGATCTGGGCCACGCCCCCCGGCAACGCCAACGTCTTCGTCGGCGCAGGCGACTGGGACGAGTACCTCGTCTTCCGCACGCAGGTCCCCGCCCCGGGCGCGGCCGCCGCGCTCGCCGGCCTGGGCATCCTCGGCTTCCGACGCCGGCGCTGACCCGCCCGATCCCCCACAACACACTCCCCCATCAGGGCCCGCGCTCCCTCCGAGCGCGGGCCCTCTTCCGGCGCGCGCCGCACGTGGCCCCGTACCATCCCCGCCGTGAACGCCCGCGCCGACCTCGCGCCAACGCCGATCAACGCCCCGCCTCCCCGCGCCGGCGCCGCGCGATCGGCCATCGTCGCCGCCGGCCGCATCGCCGGCCTCGCCGCGTCGCTGCGCCTGGCCGCAGCCGGCGTCCCCGCCACGGCCCCGGAGACCCGCGCCCAACCCCGCGCCCGCGCCGCGCCCCGGCCCCCGCCAGTGGCGTCGCCGCGCGGGCGAACAGCGAATCGGATCCCCTCAGCATGCCGACTCCCCGCAGGTGAAAAGGTCGAGCGAACGTCGTGGGCGCCACCGCCGGAGATTCGCCTTTAACGATTATGGCAGAATTTGGTTTGCCGATCACGCCAAGCAGCGCCTCCGAATCGACAAAGCTGGCGAAAACTCGCCGGCGGCAAACGACTCGATCCGGTGAGCCCGTCGACGCGACGATTGGCGTGGGCGTGCCGCAACGGGCCTGCGGAACGTTGCCGTTTTCGCGTCCTCGGGGCGCCGGCGCTTCTCAGTTTCACGCTTGACTGTTAGGCTGCCGTTTTCTTCTCCTTGGCTTCACCGACGATTCTTCCCTCCACTCATGGCTCAGCAATTTGCCATCGGGGTCGACTACGGCACGAACAGCGTCCGCGCGCTCGTCGTCGACGTCTCCAATGGGGCGGAAATCGCCGCCGAAGTCTTCGACTACCGCCGCGGCGACGCCGGCGCTTCTTCTTGCGGCCGCCGCCTTCGTCACCGGCATCCTCGCCGCCCTCGGACCGCTCGCGGCGCTGCTGGCGCGGCTCGCGCTCCTCGGCCTCCTCCTCGGCGAAATCGTCCTCGTCCTCGGGCAGGTCATCGTCGTCGTCATCGTCGACGATCGGCTCGAACTTGGGCGCGTGGAGCGGGCGCGGGCCGGAGCTCGAGACGCTCATCTTCGCGCCTTCCTGCTCGCCCTCGGGCACCACCGCCACGGTCACCCCGTAGCGCTGCTCAATCTCGACGAGGTCGGCGCGCTTCTCGTTCAGGAGGTAGATCGCCGCCTCGGTGCTCGCCGCGAGGCGGATCTGCGTGCCCTTGCCGCGCGCCGCCTCGTCCTCGATGAGGCGCAGCGCCGAGAGGCCCGCCGAGGAGGCGGTGCGCACGAGGCCGGTGCCGTCGCAATGCGGGCAGGGGCGGGTGGTCGCCTCTAGCACGCCGGTGCGCAGGCGCTGGCGGCTCATCTCCATGAGGCCGAAGGAGCTGATCCGGCCCACCTGAATGCGGGCGCGATCGTTCTTGAGCGCGTCCTTCATCGCCTTCTCGACCTTCCCCCCGTGTGGGGGATATTCCATTTCGATGAAGTCGATGACGCCCAGGCCCGCCATGTCGCGGGGGGGACATTTCCCGGCTATTCCCTTGTGGGGCCCGGGATTGTGG
>JACVCK010000187.1 GCA_016742055.1 Phycisphaerales bacterium | reverse complement strand
GAGCCCGAGCGAGATCATCTGCAGGATGACCGCCGCGAGGTTGGTGCGCAGAATTTCGGGATCGGTGTACTCGGGTCGCTTCTCGAAGTCGAGTTGCGAGTAGAGCCGAATCGCGATGCCGTCACTCGTGCGCCCCGACCGCCCCGACCGCTGATTCGCGCTCGCTTGCGAGATCGCCTCGATGGGCAGCCGCTGCACTTTCGCTCGCGCGCTGTAGCGGCTGATGCGCGCGGTGCCGGTGTCGACGACGTAGCGGATGCCCGGCACCGTGAGGCTCGTCTCAGCCACGTTGGTCGCCAGCACGATGCGGCGACGGATGCCCGCTGGCGCCCGCTCGAACACCCGGTGCTGCTCGGCTGCACTCAGCCGGCCGTACAGCGGCAGCACTTCGGTGGCGGCGCCGCGCGGGCCTTGGCGGGCGAAGTGGCCGCGGAGGGCATCCGCCGCGTCGCGAATTTCGTTCTCGCCACTGAAGAACACCAGCACGTCGCCGTCGATCTCCCAACTGCCGAGCTTCAGTGCGCGGCTGGCGGCCATCAGGGCAAGCGCCTTCTTGCCGTCGATGCCGTCGGCCCCCACCCGGCCGGCGGGCGAGAACACCTCGCGGATGCTCAGGCCGCCGACCTGCTCGGTAGCACCGGAAACGAAGACCAACTGGGTCCGCTTCTCCTGCTGGTAGGAGTACATCACCCGGTAGTCGCCATCGGCATCGACTTCGAACTTCAGGCCACGGGCATTCAGTCGCGCCTCGACCGAGGCATCGGCGGCATGCGCGGCGCCCGCCACGAGGGCGGCGCAGGCGAGGGCGGCGGCAGCGGAGCGGGCGAATGTCATGGTCGGGGCGGACTCGGTGTACGGGAGCGTGCATTGTGGCGGGGGTCACGCATGGCGTCCAACGCGCGGCTGCGGCGGCGAACGACGCCAGCGCCTCCTCGTACTCGCTGAACCGCTCCAGAAGCACACCCTCGTAGTAGTGCGCCTCGACGAACCGAGGGTCCACCGTGCGCGCCCGGCGGACCGCCGTCAGCGCCTCCTCGAGCCGGCCCATCTCCATCAGGACCCGAGCCCGCAGCGTGTGGCTCTTGGCCACCGAATCGTTCAGCGAGATCGACTTGTCAACGCTCTTGAGCGCCTTGTCCAACTCGCCGGACAGAAACTGCTGCTGCGCCATGTCCCATTCCGACCCCGCCTTGAACCCCGCCAGGCGTTGCTGCGCCATCGTCAGGCCCTCGGTCGTGTGCCGTCCGTGGCCCGAGCAGCCCGTCAGCCCGCCGCAGATCGCCAGCAGCGCCGCCGCGCCCGTCGCCATCGATCTTGCCTTGTCGCGGTTCATCGCTCCTCCTCCTTCGGCTGCGCGGACGCGCCCGCCAGAGCGCCGAAGTTCGGGATCCAGTCGCTCAGGTCCGTTGGTCCGGCCTGCGCCGACTGTCCGCCCGCCGCCGCCGATTCCGGCGACGCCGGTTCAGGGAGCGACGACGCCGGCGGACTCGCCTGCGGCGCCCCCCACTCGTCCATCTTCCCCTCGAGCCGGCGGTAGATGATCTCATCGAGCAGTTCACGCGACGGCCAGCGGTCCTGCTCGCCGCTCAGACGCTCCCGCATGCGGATCGCGTCGGGCTGGTTGGGGTTCAACTCCAGCGACCGGCGCAACTTCCACAGCGCCTGCTCGCGCTCGCCCTGCCGCGCCAACTCCTCGGCCTCGAGGTTCAACTTCGCCGTCGTCCGCTCGCGGCTCCAGGGCAGCAGCCCCTGACGCGTGCCCGACCGGACGTGCTCCGCGTACGCCATCGCCCGCTCGCCCTGATCCAGCAGCGACTGATCGCTCACGATCGTCGGCGTGATGAGGAAGATGATCTCCGAGCGCTGCGTGCTGTCCTCGTGCCCGCGGAACGGCGCCCCGATGATGGGGATGTCCCCGATGATCGGCACCTGACGGCGCGTCAACTGCGTCGTCTCCTTGAAAAGCCCGCCCAGCACGATCGTCGAGCCATCGCGCACCAGGACGTTCGTCGTGATCTCCTGCGTGATCTCGTCCGGGATCGTGACCGTCGCGCCGTTGGAGTCCGTGCTGTCCCGGATCACGCCCGTCGACACGCTCGGACGCAACTCCATACGGATCATCCCGTCGTTGGCGATGAACGGCCGGAACGCCAACTGCGTGCCGGTGTCCAGAAACTCCACCGTCTGCGTCGTGGACGTCTCCGTCGCCGTCGTGCTCAGATAGCCGATCCGCTGGCCCACCAGCACCCGCGCCGGCTGCCGGTTCAGCGCCAGCACCTTCGGGTTCGACAGCACCGTCGTGTCCCCGACCTGGTCCAGCAGGCGCACGAACACGCTGAAGTTGTCGTCCACGATGCCCAACTTGAACGTCCCCGGCCCCGCCGTGTTCCCCGGCGTCGAGACGATCGCCTGGCCGTCCAGCGACTGCGCCGTCGCCGTGTCGTCGCCGACCTCCCCAAGCCCCGGATTCCGCAGCGCGTTGAACGCCGCCAGCGGCCCGCCCAGGTTCACGAAGTCGGAGAAGTCCAGACTCCCGATCACCGAGAAGTCCACCCCGAACGCGTTCGCCTCGGTCAGCGACGTCTGCAGGATCGTCGCCTCCACCAGCACCTGCGCCGGACGCGTGTCCAACTGCCGCAGCACCCGCTCGATCTCCTCCACGTGGTCCGGGTAGTCGTACACCACCAGCGTCGCCGCCAGCGCGAACGATTCATCGCCGATCGGCGTGTCCGGCATCGTGAACGTGCCGACATTCCCGTTGGTCTGGATCCGCCCCGCCTCCGACAGCAGCGGCGTCACGAACGTCGCCGCGTCGTTGCCGTTCAGGTAGTTCAGTTGGATCACCTTCGCCATCGGCCGGCGGTCGGCGCCCTGAATCTGCCGCAGTTCCTCCAGCGTGTAGACGTAGATGAAGTTCCCACGCTCCAGATACCCATACCCGTTCACGTGCAGGATCGCGTCCAGCGCCTCGTAGAACGTCACCCCGTACAGGCTCGCCGTCACCGCAGCCGACACCCCGCGGCTGGCCACGATGTTCTTCTGCGTCTGGATCGACAGCATCTGCAGGACGTTCGACAGGTCCTCATCCTGCAGGTGCAGATCGACGGTCATCTCGTCCGACACCGTCACGGAGCCGCCCGTCGTCGCCGCGGGCGCCGGGGGCGCCGGTGGTTCCGGCGCCGCGCCTTCCACGCCCACGGGCTGGCCAACGGCCTGCAGCATCGCCAGCAGCGCCCCGGCCGCGCCGCCGATCCGGTCGAAATGTCGCTCGGGCGAACCACGCATGTCTTCAGTTCCTCTCGGCCCTCTGTGTCCGGGGCCACTCCGCGGTTAGGGCGTCGGACGCGACTGCTCGATCGCCACGCGCACGCCTTCCTTCTCCAGTTCGACCAGGTGCGCCTCGATCCGCACCACCCGGAACCCGTCCAGTTCCTCCCCCATCCGCGCCACGCGCCGACGCGCACCGCCGCCGGCCGAACCCTCAATCACCGCCAGCGGCCGCGCGCCGAGCATCGTGCTCCGAAGCCGCAGCGAAGCCGCTTCCCGCTCGACGCGCTCCCGCACGCCGCCGGACCCATCTGCATTGTCGGCGCCCCCGGCTCCGGACTTTCCCTCCACTCCGTCGGCGTCTGCCCCGATAACCGCCCAGGTCGAACGGAACAGGTCCCGGGGCGGCCCCGCGACGAGCGAAACCCGCTGCTGGGGCCGAAGCGCCGCGAGCGTCTGCTCCATCGTCATCCCCGCCGGCTTGCCGGCCGTCGGCGCCGCCATGCCCCGCGCCGCCGGCGCCGCCGCCGCGCGGCTCGGCCCGCCGGACCCGCTCACGATCGCGCGCACGCCCATCACCAGCGCCACCAGCAGCAGCGCGCCCAGCGTCGCCGCCTTCTTGCGGTCCTGCTGCGCCAGCGTCCAGATCTCCATCAGGCGCTCGTTCACGGCCGGCCCTCCCCCGCCGCCGCCAGCCCGTCCGCGCCGGTGAACAGCACGTCGAGCGACAGATCGGCCTTCAGGAGGCCGTCCTTGCGCAGTTCGAGTTTCATCCGCGACACCCGCACCAGCCGGGGCAGCGACTCCACATGCTCAAGCGTCGCGAACACCGCCATGAAGTCGCCCGTCATCGTCAGCGTCATCGGCGCCGCCATCACGTCGTTCTCACGTGCGGGCGTGCCGGTGGCGATCGAACGGTCCACCACCCCGATCCGGTCCAGGTACGTCACCAACCCGCGCACGAACTCCGCGATGTCCCCCTGCGCGGGGATCGGCTTGCTGTTCGCGCCGGCAAACTCACGCAGCGCCTCCACTGCCGCCCCGCTTGATTTTGTCCTCGATGGCCTGATGCGTCGCTACCGCGAGCGCGTTCCCGACGTCGACGGCGTCGTCCGCGCGATGATCGCTGCTGGCCTCGTCGATTCCGTCGGGGCGATCGAGAACGACCACATCGCCTTCCGCACGATGGGCGTCCCCCATCTGGGGATCGCGTCGTTCGAAAAGATCTTCATGCATTACGGCTATGCGAAACGCGACTACCTGCGCTTCGACGGCAAGAAGCTCGACGCTTACTGGTACGCCCCGCCGGTCGCCCGTTATCCGCGGATCTTCATCAGCGAGCTCTGCGTCGACGAACTCTCTGCCGACGCCCAGCGGATCATCCGCTCGTATACCGACGAAGTGACGAGCGACCCGGTCGACTCGCTCAATCTCGACGATGGCGCCGCGGTCGATCAGTTTCTCCACAGCCCGCTATGGCGCACGCCAACGTGGGAAGACTACCAGCGGCTCGCCGACGAGAGCGGCGAGCGCCCGACCGAGCGGGCTCCGGGCGAGGCGCCGGAGGAACCCGACGGATCGGCCGAGCCGACCGGCTGAGCGGGCGCCAACGCAGCGCCCTGTGGATGCTCGCCGCGAGCATCCCGTCGACAGCGCATCATCCTGCGCATGATCGTGCGACTCGACCCCCGCCCCCCGCTCGTCTGGCGCTCGCCCACGTCACTGC
>JACVCK010000186.1 GCA_016742055.1 Phycisphaerales bacterium | reverse complement strand
GCCATGCCCACCGGAACCCTGCACGTCATCGACGCACACGGACCCGGCGAGGCCCTCGTGCCCGCCATGATCCAGCACGTCCGCACGCACGGCGGGCAGGTTGCGCTGCTCTGCGGCGCCGAGGACGCCTCCCTGATCCGCCGCGCCGGCCTCGCGGAGTTCCACCGCGTCGCGCCGCCGCTCCGCCGCGGCGAACTCGCCGGCCCCGCCCTGCGCGCCCTGACGGCGCGCCTCCGTCCGGACCGCCTGGTCGCGTGGTCGCCCGCGTCCGCCGTCGCCAGCGCGTGGACAAGACGGCCAAGCGTTGTGGTCGTCGGCGCGCCGCCCGTCCGCTGCTCCGCCCTCGCCCGCGTCGTGACGACGCGGGCCCTGAAGGACGGGCGACCCGTCACGGTCGGCCCCGGCGCGCGGGACGCCTGGCTCGCCGCCTGCCCCGCCACGAGGCATGCCCCGCACGTCGAAGAAGCCCCTTGCGCCACGCGCCCGGCGCCCGAGGCGCGTGCGGCGGTTCGCGCGGGCTGGGGCGCCGACGACGACCGCCTGGTGGTCGGGCTCCTCGACGCCGACGGACGCTCCGGACCCACCGTGGACGCCTTTTTCGTCTCCTTCGTCGTCGGCATGATGTCCATGCTCGGACGCGAAGTGCTCGCAATCGCCCCGCCCGGCGCGCGCGGGCTTGAGCGCGGCAAACGCCAGATGGAGCGCCACGGCGACCAGTGGCGCGTTGTGCCCGAGCGCCGGCCACCCTGGGCGTGGGCCGTCGGTTGCGACGTGCTCGTGTCGTTCGGCGGCGAGGGCGTGGCCGGCGAGTGGGCCGAGCAGATTGGCGCCGCGCTCCTGCCCGTCGCGCCCGAGTGGCATGCCGAGCCCGGGCGCATCACGACGCGCCGCCCGCGCGAGGCCGCGGCCGAACTGCTCAGGACGCTCGATCGTCTAGGCGGATCCCGCCCACGCCCGGCTCGCGGCGACTTCAGCGGCGCGCTCGACGGCGCTCACGGCGTGTGCGCGGTCACGGCCCCGGCGCCGACACCGGCGTGACGGTGAACTGCACCTGCGCGTCGGCCGCCCGCACGCTCAGCCCCGCCGGCAGCCCGACCACCTGGCCGTCGCGCAGCGCGCCGAACGAAACCATCTTGGACGTGATCGGACGCTCCAGTTCGTCGCTGGTCAGCCACAGCAGCGCCACAATCCGCATCTGGCCCGACCGCACCTGCTCGACCAGTTCGCTCGGCCCCGACACCGTCACCCCCGTCACGAACGCGTCGTCCGCCTCGATCTCCACGCGGAATCGACCCGATTCCGCCGGCGGCGTCAGCAGTTGCACCGGCGCAGACGGAATCGTCGCCGTCGCGCTGCGGGTGCGGATCGTGAACTCCACCTCCGCCTCCCGGGGCGTGATGACCACATGGTCCGGCGACACCGACGGCGGCGGCTCCAGCGCCGCACGAACCGTGACCGCCTGACCGTCCGCGAAGTTGCCCGCCCGCACCACGGCCACCACGTGCGCCCCGCCGCTCAGCGACGCGATCCGCTCCATCGACGATCGCGGCCCGCGCACCGACGCCCGCAACGGCTCAACGACCGGCGGCGCGGCCGGCTCGATGCCCGACAGGTCGGCGCGGATCTCAACGTCGGGGAGCGTGGTGATCGCCTCCAGGCGCAGACGAACCGTCTGCGGGTTGACCTCCACCAGGTTCACGCCCGCGCGCTGCAACTCGCGGTTGGCCCGCAGCGGCACGCGCAGGTCCACCGTCTGCTCGCCCTCGACCGCCGGGAAGCCCGGCGAGCCCACCGGCACCTCGATCGCGCGCGGAGCGCGCGACAGCGCCGACTGCGAGCCCTCGACGCGGATCGTCGCCGAACCGCGCCACTCGTCGCCAACCTGGCCCACGAGCATGTCGCCCGTAGGCGACACGAACGTCACGCGGATCTCCTGCTGGCTCGTCGTCAGACTCTCCGCCTCGAGGTACAGCCAGATCAAGGCCGTCACCACCACCACCAGCAGCCCGTTGGCGATCCGCTCCTTCATGCCGCGCCCCCGGTCCGCCGGCGCTCGGGCTCGTCGGCTGCGTCCAGCGCCAGTCGCGTCGCGGGCTCATCGTCCGTGCCGCTGGACAGGCCCTCCTCAACCTCGGCTTCCGGCGGCGCGGTGCGCAGGCGTCGGAGCAGTTCCGTCGCGAGCGACTCGGGGCTGCGCCAACGGTCGAGCCGGCCCCGCTCGGCGATGCTGATGGCGCCCGTCTCTTCGCTGACGACCACGACGATCGCGTCGGACACGCGCGTCAGGCCCACCGCCGCGCGGTGGCGGGCGCCCAAGGACGGGTCGTTCATGTCCTCGGGATCGGCAAGGGGGAACTGCACGCCGGCGGCGAGGACCTTGTTTCCGCGCACGACCACGCCCAGGTCGTGCAGAGGGTTGTTGGGCCAGAAAATCGACTCGAGCAGTTCCGGCGAGATGTCGGCGTTCAGGACCGTCGAGCCGACCAGCATCTCCCGTAGCCCAACCTGCCGCTCCACCGCCACGATCGCGCCGAACTTGTTCTTGCTCAGGAACCGGGACGCCGCCACGATCGAGTCGACCACCTGGGACTGCTCGCCCGCGCTGTGCGTGGGCCGGAAGAAGGGCCGCACCGCGGGCAGTTCGCCGATGCGGATCAGCGCCCGACGCAGTTCCGGCTGGAAGATCACCACCAGCGCGATCGCCGAGAACCCCAGGATGCGCGTGTAAAGTTGCGACAGGCGCGGGAACACGTCCCGCTGGCTCGCCAGACGCACCAGCACCGTGCCCACCACCAGCAGCAGGATCAGCGCCCGCAGCGCGCCCGCGGCGCGCGTGCCCTGCACGAACCGCCACACCACGAACACGATCGCGCCGATCACCGCCAGTTCGATCACCACCTGCCAGGACGGATAGCCCTGCAGACGGCTCCACAACTGGTTGATCCATTCCATGCCGGGCAAGGGCGCCTCGCGGCTTTTCTCTGCAGGTTCAGCGGGACGGTGATTCGCCGGTTCTGGCGAGTATATCGGTCGATCCTCCGCGCGCCGCGTCCTCTTCCCTCGCCTTTCTTGCCCCCGAGCACGCCCAGCGGGTACAACTGCCCCGACATGCCCGAACGGGCCGCACACCCCGAAGCGACCCCAGCCGAGGCGGCCTCGCCGCGTCTCGCGTGGGCCGGACGTTGCGCCGGGCCGCCGCTCGCGCTCCTGGTCTTCTTCCTGTTGCCTTCCTCCCTGCCCTTCCCCACCCGCGCCGCCGCCGCCGTCATGACGCTCATGGGCGCCCTGTGGATGACCGAGGCGCTCCCCCTGGCCGCGACCTCCCTCCTCCCGCTCGTCCTCTTCCCGCTGCTCGGGGTCCTGACCGTCCAGCAGGCCGCCGAGCCCTACGCCGACAAGGTCATCTTCCTCTTCCTCGGCGGATTCCTCATCGCCCTCGCGATGGAGCGCTCCGGCCTCCACCGGCGCATCGCGCTCCGGGCCATCCTGCTCTTCGGCACGACGCCGCGCCGCCTCATCGCCGGTTCGATGATCGCCACCGCCTTCCTCTCGTGCTGGATCAGCAACACCGCCTCCGCCATGATGATGCTCCCCATCGGCCTCAGCATGGCGGGCCTCCTGCGAAGCCGCCTCGCCCAGAACGGCGCCGACCCCGCCGCCGAAAAGGAAGTCCGGCGCTTCGAAGTCGGCCTCCTCCTGGGCATCGGCTACGCCGCCAGCGTCGGAGGGCTGGGCACACCCATCGGAACCCCCCCCAACCTCGTCCTCCAGGCCTTCCTCGAACGCGAACTCGGCGCCGAAGTCCCCTTCGCCCAGTGGATGCTCATGGCCATGCCGCTGGTCGTCGTCATGCTCGCGGCGCTGTGGGCCATGCTCTGCTTCGTCCTCTTCCGCGTCTCCATCCGCGAAATCCCCGGCGGGCGCGACCTCATCCGCTCCGAACTCGTCCAACTCGGACCGATCGGCGTGCAGGAGAAGGTCGTCCTCGCCGTCTTCCTCTCCGCCGCCTTCGCCTGGATCGCCCGCGACCCCCTCACACGCTGGGATTGGTTCGCCAACACCGCGCCCTTCATCCGCCGAGTGGACGACACCGTCATCGCGGTCGCCGCGGCGCTGATCCTGTTCACGATCCCCATCTCCCGCAAACGCGTCGGCGTCCTCGAATGGGCCGACACCGAACGCCTCCCATGGGGCGTGCTCCTGCTCTTCGGCGGGGGCCTGTCCCTCGCCGCGGCCATGAAGGCCTCCGGCCTCGACGCCTGGATCGGCGAGCAGGCCGTCGGACTGGGCTCGCTCCCCACGCCCCTGCTCATCCTCGGCATCTGCGCGATGGTCGTCCTCCTCTCGGAGTTCGGCTCCAACACCGCCGTCGCCGCCACGTTCCTCCCCGTCATCGCCGGCGTCGCCGTCGCCATCGGGGTGGACCCGATGCTCCTGCTGCTCCCCGCGGCGCTGGCCGCGACCTGCGGCTTCATGCTCCCCGCCGGCACGCCCCCCAACGCCATCGTCTTCGGCTCCGGCAAGATCCAGATCCACGAGATGGTCCGCGCCGGGTTCCTGCTCGACATCATCGGCATCGTGCTGATCACGGCGCTGATGTACACCGTCGCGCCCCTCGTTCTGGACTTCGCGCACCCGGCGACGCAGCCGTGACCTCTCCCTCCGCCTCGCGCCGGCGCGCCATCGCGCAAGCCATCGAGCGCTGGTTCGCCGCGCCCGGCGTCGCCCGCCCCTTCCCCTGGCGCACGCCCTCGCGCGACCCCTACACCTCCCTCGTCGCCGAGGTCATGCTCCAGCAGACCCAGGCCTCCCGCGTCGCCGAGCGCCTGCCTCCATTCCTCGCCCGCTTCCCCAACATCCAATCCCTCGCCCGCGCCGACGAAGACGCCGTCCTCGCGCAGTGGTCCGGACTCGGCTACTACCGCACCGCCCAACACCCCCAACCTCCCCCCCCCCCCCTCCCCACCCACCTCCCCTCCCCTCACCCCACCCACACCCAC
>JACVCK010000185.1 GCA_016742055.1 Phycisphaerales bacterium | reverse complement strand
TTACTGGGGGAATTGCCGGGCGAGCCGGGGCAGCGGATGCCCGCGCAAGGGTGCGCCTTCGCGCCCCGCTGCGCCAAGGTCATGGACGTCTGCCGGACCCGGGCGGCCGATCTCTACGAGACCGGCCCCGGCCATGCCGCGAGGTGCCTCCTGCATGAGCGCTGACCTCCGCTCCCCCCTTTCGCCCGAGGACACGATGCGCGTGCGCGACCTCGTGCTCGAGTTCCGCGTCGCCCGGCAGTTCGGCGGGCAGGGCGTCGCGGTGAACAACCTGGCACCCGGCGCCATCCTGACGGCGCGTAACCGAAGTCAGATGGCTACGGAGGGTGAGGCGCTGACGCAGCGCATCGAACTGGACGTGGGCGCCGGCGAGATCATCACGCCCGGTCCGGGCATCGTCCGCGCGATCGGCTCGGGGCTCGACCGCTCGAAGCGGGATGAGAGCGGCCAGCCGCCGCCCCGCGACCTTTCATGGCGCGGACGCTCCGAGGTGCGCCTGGCGGCCACGCCCTCGGGCGAGGTCACGGTGCAGCGGGCCCGGTTCGTCGATCAGGCCCTCGCTCGAGACGGGGACTCCCGCGCCTCGGGCGAGTCCATGCTCGCCCTCTTCGAGCCCGCGCACGACGGCTCCCCCACCCTCGCGCAGATCACCATCGAGGGCGGCGCGCACGCCGCCGCGCAGGGCGGAGCCGGAGGCGACATCCGCGCGGACCGGCTGGACGTCATCTTCGCGCCCGCGGCGCCTGGCGAGAATCCCTCGCCCACGCTCGCCACCGCCACCGGGCGCGTCTCGGCGCAGCGCCAGGACCTGCGCCTCCGCGCCGACCTGGTCGAGGCCGCCATGGCTCCCGACGCCGACGGCGATCCGCAGGTCACGCTCCTTACGGCGAAACTGGGCGTGGTGGTGGATGTGGGCTCCGGCGCCGACGCGATCGAAGCCCGCGCCGATCATCTCCGCGCCACGCCGCTGAACGAGGTGGTTGAACTCTCGGGCGAGCCCGCGGTCATCCGGCGCGGAACGGCGCACGTGCGGGCGCCGTCGATGCGCCTCGAGGGCGGTCCGCGACGGCTGACCGTGTTCGGCGCGGGCGCCGCAGAGCAGGAGTCGCTGCCCGGCCAGACCGTGCTGGGCTACGACCACGTCCGCGTGGAGTGGATGCGCTCCATGACGTTCGACGATCAGGCCGGGCGCACCGAGTGCGTGGGCGGGGTGGTGGCGGTCGCCGAGCGCGGCGACGCGGCGGTGGACACGGCCCGCGCCGAGCGCCTCATCGTCGAGTTCACGCCCGGCGCCATCGACGCCTCGGAGGCCGGGGCGCGCCCCGCGGTGATCGGCGCCACGCTGCTGGGCGCTTCCGAAGAACAGGACGGCGGCTCGGGCGCCGAGATCGAGGGCCGGCGCTACGTCGCCGACGCCTCCGATGCGACCGGGCGCCGGCTGGACACGATGGCGTACCTGTCCGGCTCGAGCATCCTCCTCCGCGCCGATCAGGAGACGCTGATCGTCCCCGGCGCCGGCCGCCTGCTCGTGGAGGACCGCCGCCAGGGCGGCGCCAGAGAGCCCGGCGCCGTGCAGGCGCGGGGCACGTCGCTGTTCGAAT
Source organism: Phycisphaerales bacterium (assembly GCA_016742055.1). Taxonomy (GTDB): domain Bacteria; phylum Planctomycetota; class Phycisphaerae; order Phycisphaerales; family UBA1924; genus JACVCK01. The sequence goes on along the minus strand of JACVCK010000185.1, from coordinate 3,401 downwards.
GGGCCGGCTCGCTCGAACTCAGCCGGCGCACGGGCGTGGGCGTGATGGAGCGGTCGGTCCGACTGCGCCAGCGCGAGCCCGACGCCGACGACGTGACGGAGATGGAGAGCGAATCGCTCGAGGCGGTCTTCTCGGAGGTCTCCGAGCGCCTGCTCCGCGCCGAGGCCAACGGCGCCGTGTACGTCCGCCGGCGTGAGCGGCAGGTCACCGCGGACCGAATGCTCTACGACGCCCTGACCGGCGTGGCCCGCCTCGAAGGGCGCGAGGACAACCTCGTCACGTTCTTCGACGAGAGCCGCGCCGCCACCCAGTCCGCCGGCGCCGTCACGTGGAACCTCCGCACCGACGACATCCGCGTGGACCGCGCAGGGCCCATCACCATCCCCCGCTAAACCCGACCGCGCCCGTCCTACGATCGACCCGTCCGCGAGGAACAAGGAGGCCCCATGCGCTGGCTCGTCGCCATCCCCACCTACAACGAAGCCAAGTACGCCCGAACCGTGCTCTCCACGGTCCTCCAGTACGCCGACCACGTCCTCATCATCGACGACGGCTCCACCGACGCCACGCCCTGCATCCTGCCCGAGTACCCCGTCGAGGTCATCCGCCACGCCCGCAACCGCGGCTACGGGCGGTCCATGCTCGACGCCTTCCGCTGGGCCCAGGTCGACAACTTCGACTGGGTGATCACCATGGACGCCGACGAGCAGCACGAGCCCGCCGCCATCCCCCAGTTCGTCGACGCCGCGAACGCCGGGGGCTTCGACGTCATCTCCGGCTCCCGCTACCTCGCCTCCCTCGACGGCAACGATCTGCCGCCGATCGAGCGGCGCAAGGTCAACGCCTGCATCACGGAGGAGATCAACGAGCGGCTGGGCCTCTCGCTGACGGACGCGTTCTGCGGCTTCAAGGCCTACCGCGTGGACGCGCTCCGCCGGCTCACGCTCTCGGAGTCCGGATATGCCTTCCCGATGCAGTTCTGGGTGCAGGCCGTCGCCCATGGGCTGCGCATCCGCGAGATCCCCGTGCGCCTCATCTACAACGACCCCAACCGCACCTTCGGCGGCCCGCTCAACGACACCACCACCCGGCTGGCGCTCTACCGCGAGGTGCTCCGGCGCGAGATCGACCGCTGCGCCAAACTCCTACCGCCCTCCGCCCGCGTCGAAGCAGAGTGTCGCGGCGCGTGAACGAGCCCTCGCCGAGCCCGATCATCACGCTCGAGCCCGCCCCAAAGCGCTGGGCCGATCTGCTCCGAACAGCGCCCGCGCGCCCCGAAGCCACGCCGCTCCGCGCAGCGCTCGGCTTGCCCACCGACAGGCCCGTCGTCATGACCGGCCACCAGGCCGAGTTCTGGCACGCTGGAATCCTGGCCAAGCACATCGCGGCGTGCGCCCTCGCCGACGGCGCGGGCGCGTACGCCGCGCACATCGTGGTGGACTCTGACGAAACCGACCCCGGCGCCGTGCGCATGCCTCGTTCGTCCGATGACGAACTTTCGGCGCACGTGGTCCACCTGCTGCCCACGCCGCCGGCCGGAACGCCGCCGGCGTGCCTGCCGCCAGCGCCGCCCGCACGGCACGAGGCCCCGCCGACGCTCCCCAGCGTCGTCGAAGGGCTCGCGGCGATCGCTCTCGCGCTGCGCCGCCACGCGGGCGCCGCCTCGCTCGGCGCACAGATGGGCCTCGCCCTGACCGAACTCATGCGCCCGTGGGCGCCATTGCCAGCGCCGGTCTTCTCCAGCCGCCTGTCCGGCACGGCGGCGTTTCGCGCGATCGTCGAACGCATGGCGCAGGACCCGGGCGCCTGCGTGCGCGCCCACAACGCCGCGGCGCTGGCCGTGCCCGAGGCCCGCGTCGCTCCTTTAGCCGAACGGCGCGACGGCGCGGCGCGCTGGGAACTGCCGCTGTGGCGCCTGCGCCCCGGGCGCGCCCGCGCGCGGGTGTTCGCGGATCAATTGGGCGACATTCCGGCCGAGGAACTCGCGCCCCGCGCGCTGCTCCTGACCGGTTTCCTGCGCCTCTACGCGTGCGACCTCTTCATCCACGGCGCCGGCGGCGCCGTGTACGACCGCATCACCGATCGCTGGCTGCCCGAATGGCTCGGCGCCCTGCCGGCCCCCACCGCCATGGCCAGCGCGACGCTCACGCTCCCGCTCCAGCCCGGCTCGACGCCAAGCGTCGCCGACATCGACCGCGCCGCATGGACCTCCCACCACGCGCGGCACGATCCGTCGCTCGTGGGCGATGAGCCGGGCGCGCGCGAGAAGGCGTCGATCGTCGAACGCATCCGCGCCGCACGCTCCGCAGGGCAGGGCGCGCTCCCCCTGTACCGGGAACTTCAGGCATTCCTGACGGACTACCGGCGGCGCCACGCCGACGCCATTGAGCGCTTGCACGCGCAGGCGCTATCCTTCAGCGCCGCGCGCGCCCGCGCCGCGCTCGCCGCGGACCGCACGTGGCCCTTCCCGCTGCACGACGCCCGCGCGCTCGACGCCCTAGCGGCCCGCGTCCGGAAGGAGTTCCCGTGATCGCCACCCGCCGCGCTTTCCTCCTCGGCTCGCTCGCGGCGCTGGCGGCGCTCCTGGGCTGCGCCAAGGCCCGAGAGCCGCAGCCGGGCGACGCCCCACGCATCGTCGCGCTCAGCCCCGCCATCGCGCTCATCGTGCGCGATCTGGGGCTTGAGAGCAGCGTCGTCGGTCGGCACGCCTACGACCTCTCCCTCGAGAAATCGATCCCGGTGGTGGGCGATCAGTCCGGCGTCGATTACGAGGCGCTCGCGCTCGTGCGCCCCACCCACATCCTCCTGGACTGGGGGTCGCGCGAACTGCCGCCCCGGCTGCTCACCCTGGCGCAGGAACGCGGCTGGACCGTGCGCGACTACCGCATGCTCTCCCTCGCCGACATCCGCGCCGCCACCCTCGCCATCGCGGACGACCTCAATGACGAGGCCGGCCGTGCGCAAGCCGCTGCGCTCGCGGCGTCGATGGACGACGCCTGGTCGCCCCAGCCCGACCTGGGCCGGCGCGCCGGTCGCTGCCTGATCTTCTTCGGCGCCGACTCCACCGGCGCCGCGGGGCCGGGATCGTTCCACGCCCAACTGATCGAAGCGCTCGGCGCCCGTTCGGCGGTCGCGGAGGGCGCGCCGTTCGTCACCCTCGACGCCGAAGACCTCCGCCGGCTCGACCCCGACTCCGTCCTGTTCTTCGCGCCCGGCGCCGACCCGGCCCGAACGCCCGAACTTCTGGCGCCCCTGGCGCGCGCCCAACTCCGCGCCGTCCGCGAGGGGCGCGTCGCGGTCATCGCCCATCCCCACGGCCTCACGCCCAGCACGGCCATGATCGAGGTCGCCCGCGCCGTCGCCCGGGCCGTCGCCCAGTGGCCCGTCATCGACCGGGCCCC
>JACVCK010000184.1 GCA_016742055.1 Phycisphaerales bacterium | reverse complement strand
ACATGCCCCCGCCTGCGGCGCTTCTGCCCCCTGCCCGGTCCGGGCGTGCTCCCTCTGCACGCGCCGGGCCGTGCCCCGGTTCGGACTCCCCCAGCCGCCCCCGCCCGTCCGGGGGTGCGGCCCGGCGCGGCCCGGCTCCTCTGTGGACTGCCCTCCGTAGAGCAGGAGGTCCAGGTCGAGGGTCCGGGGGGCCCAGCGCTGGTCGTCGGCGCGGACTCGGCCCTGATCGGCCTCGATGCGGAGCAGGAGGTGTAGGAGGGCGCGCGGTGCGAGGGTGGTTTCAAGGAGGGCGGCGCCGTTGAGATAGGACGGCTGGGGGGGCCCGCCGTCGGGGATGACGGCCTCGGTTCGGATGAGTTCGGAGACGGCCAGCACGCGGACGCCGGGGGCGCGTCGGAGTTCGCGGAGGGCGCGTTCGATCTGCGCGCGTCGGTCGCCGAGGTTGGCGCCGAGGGCGATGCAGGCACGGACCGGTTCGGGATGGTTCTCCATCGCGCGGTGGCTCCGCCCGCCTCGATAGGAGGCGGGAAATGGGGCTGGCCTGGCGGAGGGAGAATAGGCCCCGCGGGGGGGCGGGGTCTTATTCGTCGTCGAAGTCGCGGCTGCGGCTCTGCATCTGAGCCTTGAGGCGCATCAGGATGGAGGAGTGCATCTGCGAGACGCGGGACTCGGAGAGGTCGAGGGTCTGGCCGATCTCCTTCATGGTCATCTCCTCGTAGTAGTAGAGGATGACGATGAGGCGCTCGGCGCGGCTGAGGCCCTTGGTGATGAGTTCCTTGAGGTCGCGTCGCTGGGCTTCGGTCAGGGGGTTGGAGCGGGGGTCCTCGCGGATGACGTCGATCTCGCGGGTTTCGCGCCCGGAGTCGGAGTTGGTCCATCGGCGGGAGAGCGAGGTGATCGACACGGCGGAGGAGTCGCGCTGGAGTTTCTTGAACTCCTCCTCGTCGACGCCGAGCCGGCGGGCGATGTCGGCGTCGGTGGGCGCGTTGCCGGTCTCCATCTCGAAGGCGACGCGGGCCTGTTCGACCTTGGCGGTGCGCTGGCGGACGAGGCGGGGGACCCAGTCCATCGCGCGGAGTTGGTCGAGGATGGCGCCGCGGATGCGGGGGGCGCAGTAGGTCTCGAACTTCACGCCGTAGTCGATGTCGAAGGCGTTGATGGCGTCCATGAGGCCGAAGAGCCCTGCGGACATGAGGTCGTCGATGTCGACCTCGTCGGGCAGGCGGGTGTGGATGCGTTCGGCGTTGTAGCGCACGAGCGGGAGGAACTTCTCCATGAGGTAGTTGCGCAGCGCCTGCGAGTTGGTGCGCTGGTACTCACGGAAGACTTCCCGCGGCTCCATGGCGTCGAGCGCGGCTCGCTGCACCGACGCGGGCGCGTCGATGTAGTCGGCTGCGGTGCGCTTCTTGGATTTCGCGGGAGACTTGACCCGGGGCTGCCCGTCAACCTTGACGCTTGGCATGGTCCTCTCCTTGACCCTTTTGATCCGTCTTGTTGTCGTCGGCCGCTGGCACGTTTGCTCGCGGCGCCCTTCACTTCTTCGGATCCGGCGCCCGTCCTTGGGCGTCGAGTTCGCGCCAGTATCCAATCACCAGTAATCGCTGTCAACACGCCGCGCGCTCAGGAATCGCTAGACGACCAGCACGGGGCCTTCGTATTCGTCGTCTCCGCCGCCCTCGGGCGCGGGCCCTCCGATGGGGTTCTCGGCGCGCATGGCGGCGGCTCGATCGTCGATGGCGCGCTCGGCGACGGCGCCGATAGCGAGTCCGACCGCCTGACACCCCAACATGCTGATGAGCGCCCGGATGAGGATCTGGTCGGCCGGGTTGTCGGCGGCCAGGCCGGCGAAAACCGCCAGCGCGAACGCCGCCAATCCCATGCTTGCGCCGATCAGTCGCGTCGGCATGCCTCGCTTCACGGCGCCTCCTCAAGCCCTACCCCGCGCGCTCGGGCTGTATCGACCCAACTTCCGGCCGGGTTCACCCCGCGCGGGGAAAAACCGCCGGATCGAGCGGCGCATTCCGCAAATCCGGCGCCTCACACGCCCAGCAGACGGCGAACAAACGACGAACTCGCTGCGAATTCACGCTCCGCGAGGCCGATTTGTGCGGCCACGGCGTCCGCGGCGTCGCGCACGGCGCCGGCAACCCGGCTCTTCGGATCGGCGAGCAGGAGCGGTCGGCGTGCGCGGATGGCGTCGCCGGGCGCCCTGTCGGACGGCGCCCAGCCGATCCACCGGGGCTCCACGCCGAGGAAACGGCGCGCGACGGAGTTGATGCGCTGGCGGACCTCGTGGGCCTCCTCAGCGCGCCGGGCCTGGTTCACGAAGAGCCCGGCGCGCGCGGCGCCGGAAGGGCCGACGCGGGAGATGAAGGACTTGAGCGTGGCGTAGGCGTCGGCGACGCTGGTGGGCTCGGGGGTGGCGACGATGAGCGCGAGGTCGGAGGCGGCGAGGAAGGTCATCACCCCGCGCCCGATGCCGGCGCCGCAGTCGATGAGCAGGACGTCGGCGGCGCGTTCGACTTCGCCGAGGGCCAGGAGGAGGCGCTCGAGGCGTGGCTGGTCGAGGTCGGCGAAGGCGCTGACGCCGGAGGCGCCGGGGATCAGTCGGAACCCGCCGGGGGCCTCGACGACGATGTCGGCGAGCGTGCGCTGGCCGGCGAGGACGTGCCCGAGGTGGGCGCGGACGGTCACGCCGCACATCACGTCGGCGTTGGCAAGGCCCAGGTCGGCGTCCAGGAGCGCGGCGCGGTGTCCCTTGGCGGCGAGCGCGACGGAGAGGTTGACGGCGAGGGTGGTCTTGCCGACGCCGCCTTTTCCGGAGGCGATGGCGACGGTGCGGCACGCGGGTTTGGGGGAGCCGGCGGCGCCGGGGGCGACTTCGAGGGCTTGGGCGGGGGCGAGGGAATCGACCAGGCGGCGGAGGGCGGAGGCCTGATCGTCTCCGGGCGTCGCCGGCGCGCGGTGTGACGGGCCGAAAGCGGCGGGGTTCATGCGCGCAGACCGCCTTCCACGACGAGGCGTGCGATGCGCTCGGCGGAGCCGCGCTCAATCTTGTCGGGCACCTCCTGGCCGGTGGTGACGAACGAGAGCCGGGCGTCGATGCGCCGGGCGACGTTGACAAGCGTGCCGAAGTTCACGGCCTCGTCGAGTTTGGTGAAAATGACGCGGTCGGGGCCGACTTCGGCGAACTTCTGAGCCGCGGCGATGAGGCAGGACTCGCTGGCGGCGCTGGAGAGCGCGAGGTGGACCTCGTGGGGGCGTGCGGCGTCGAGGACGGCCTTGAGTTCGGTGAGGCGTGCGGCGTCCTTGGGGGAGCGGCCGGCGGTGTCCACGAGGACGATGTCGCAGTCGCGCAGGGCGGCGCAGGCGGAGCCCATCTCGGCGGGCGTGAGCGCGACCTGGAGGGGCAGGCCGATGATGTTGGCGTAGGTGCGGAGTTGGTCCACGGCCGCGATGCGGTAGGTGTCGGCGGTGACAAGGCCGACCTTGCGCCCGTGGCGCAGTTTGTAGGTGGCGGCGAGTTTGGCGATGGTGGTGGTCTTGCCCACGCCGGTCGGGCCCACGAGCGCGATGGTGAAGGGCCGGCCGTCGGGCGCGCGGGTGGGGGCATCGGCGGCGTCGGCGGCGGGGATGTAGGCCGCGAGGCGCTCGGTGACGGCGCGCTGGACGGCGGCGTCATCGGCCAGCGCCGCGGCGCCGAGGCGGTCGCGGACGTCGGAGATGATCTCGTCGGCGATCTGGGAGGCGACCTCGGCCTCAAGGAGGCGGAGGTACATGCGGGTCAGCGCTTCGGGCATGAGCGCCGGTGGCGGTCCGCCGGGGGCGGACAGGGCGCGGGCGACCATGGCCTTGATGGCGGCGAGTTCCTCCGACAGCGCCGCGACGGCCTTGCCGTCGACGGGGTCCATGACCACGGGCGTGGCGAGCGCGGCGGCGGCGGACCGCAGAGGCGCGGGGGCGGCGGCCGTCGTTTGAGCGGGGGTAGAGGCCGCGGAGTAGGCATCACGTGCGGCGGCAAAGGCGCGGGGTGGCGGGACATCGGCGGGCGTTTCGACGGCGACGGCGCGCGGGGCACGCTCGGCGACACGGGAGTCCTGGCGTCGGGCGAGGAGCGCGGGGGCGACGTTCACGCCGGCGGAGGCGGTGATCTCGACGACCGTGCGGGCGCCGAAGCCGAGGATGCCGCCGACCTTGACCTGGCGGGTGTGGAGGATGACGGCGTCCTTGCCCAGATCTTTCTTGATCTGGCCGAGGGCGTCCGCGATCGACTGGGCTCTGTAGGTCTTCAGCGTCAAGCACGCCCTCCATGGCGTTCCCGCGACTACCTCATGCGCCGGGCCGTCCCGTTTGTTCAGTCACGCGGCGTCCTGCCGCGTTCTAGGCCGCGCTCGCGGCCGAGAGCAGGTCTGGCGGGGCCGTGACGAGCCCCATGGACTCGACCTCGACTTCCGCCACGATCTCGTTGTACCCGAGGGCTGTGAGTGTGGGCAAGTGGGGATGCAGGATCTGTCGGACGACGGCGCGGACCTGTGGGGACGCGACGACGACGGGCTGGTGTCCGGCGGCGGTGACGGGGCTGAGCGCGTCGATGATGCGGCGTGCGACGGCGTTGGCGACGCGGGCGGGCATGTTGACGGTGGTGCCGGAGGAGGAGCGGTCGATGTAGGCGCCGATGACGTCCTCGAACGCGGGGTCGAGGGTGACGCAAACGATCTTCGGGCGGGCGGGGCGGCCGTCGCGTCCGTTCTCCTCGGCGGGGACGGCGGCCTGCTGGCAGATGGTGCGCCGGAGGGCGTGGCGGACGTACTCGGTGAGGACGTCGGGGTCCTTGGTGCGCGGGCCCCATTCGGCGAGGGTTTCGAGGATGAGTTCGAGGTCGCGGATGGGGATGCGTTCGCGGAGGAGGGACTGCAGGACCTTCTGGAGTTCGCCGGGCTTGACGATGCCGGGGACCACCTCGTCCACGAGTTTCGGCGACTTTTCCTTGAGTTGCGTGAGGAGGTTGTTGACCTCTTCGCGGGTGAGCAGTTCGTCGGCGTGGGACTTGACGATCTCGGTCAGGTGGGTGGCCAGGACGCTGGCGGCGTCGACGACGGTGTAGTTCATGGCTTCGGCGCGGGGGCGTGAGGCGGGCTCGATCCACCAGGCGTCGAGGAGGAAGGCGGGCTCCTTGGTGGGGATGCCGTCGATGGGTCCTGTGGTG
>JACVCK010000183.1 GCA_016742055.1 Phycisphaerales bacterium | reverse complement strand
GCACGACGGGCAAGCCGAAGGCTGTCATGCACTCGCAGCGCAACTTCGTGCTCACCGGCCAGTCGTATCCGGCCTGGATGGGGATGGAGCGCGGCGACCGCATCTATGCCTGCCTCCCGCTGTTTCACATCAACTCACAGGCCTATTCGACCATGGGCGCCATCGGCGCTCGCGGGGCGATCGTTCTGGTACCCCGATTCTCGGCCAGTCGATTCTGGAGCGACATCAAGCGCCATCGCGTGGCCGTGTTCAACTTCATCGGAGCCATGACGCTCATCCTCTCCAAGAAGGAGCCAGAGCCAGGCGACACCGATCACGTCGTCAAGGTCGCCTACGGCGTGCCCGCCCTGCCTGGCGACTTGCGTGACGAGCTCGAAGCCCGGTACGGCATGCGCATCGTCAGCGGCTTCGGCATGAGCGAAACAACATTCGGTCTGCTCGAGCCGTTCGCCGAGCGTCGGCGTGCAGGGTCCATGGGATTCCCCCGCCCCCACCCCGACCCCCACCGCCCGTCCCCCGCCCCCCCCGGCACGCTCGCCGGAAGCCCCGCCAGCAGCGACGCCATCCGCGCCACGTTCCGGTTGTCCTCCCCCGACTGGTTCGCGGCCCCCAGATACACATCCTCCACCAGGGCGCCGTCGATCCCGCTCCGCGCCACCACCTCGCGGACCACGTGCGCCGCCAGATCGTCCGGCCGCACCGAGGACAGCGCCCCCCCGTAACGACCGATCGGGGTGCGCAACGCACAAACTACGGCGGCTCGACGTGGCATGGCGCCAGTATACGCCCCCGCGCGTCGAACCCCGGCCGAGCGCCGGTCCATCAGCGCGGGCGCACACGCCCCTGGCCGGCTTCCCGGGGGTCATTCGCCCGCTTCGATCCGCAGGAACGCGCGCAGTTCCGTCATCGTGCGGACCGAGCGCGCCAGGTGCGCCGCCGTCTCGGGGTTGTGGAAGACACGCCCGATGTCCGCGAGGATCGACAGGTGCAGCGCCGGATCGTCCATCGGGGAGAGCAGAACGATCACGACATGCACCGGCCGCCCGTCCGGCGTGTCAAACTCGATGCCCAGCGCGTCCAGCCCGAGCGCGATGACCGGCTGCGTCAGGCCGGGGATCCGCGCGTGCGGGATCGCCACCGACTGCCCGACCGCGCTGCCGTACAGGCGCTCGTGCCGCACCACCGCCTCCGAAGCGCTCACGGGGTCCACGCCCCCCGCCTCCGCCGCGATCGCCGCCAGTTTCCGCACCGCCTCGAAGCGGTCGTCCCCCGACATGCCCGGCGCGAACGTCCGCGCCGAGACGTGCTTCATGAACGACGCCTCCCGCCTCTGCCCGAAGCACCACTGGATCAGCGTTCCGCTGGTCATCGAGGTCGCCAGCGCCAGAATCACCAGCGCCACGAACAGCCGCTCGCCGATCAGGCCCGACGCCAGCGCCAGCAGGCCCAGCACGATCTCCATCGCCCCCCGCGCGTTCATGCCGAAGCCAATCGCCCACGATTCCCGGCGGTCGAACCCCGCCCAGCGCGCCGCCACGCGGCAGCCCACGATCTTCGTCACGCTGCCCAGCGCCAGCACCGTCAGCACGAGCGGCAGGTCGAAGTGCCGAATGAAGTCCGCCTTCAGGCCGATGCTCGCAAAGAACCCCGGCGCGATGATCGACGAAACCATCTGCTCGATCGACGTCCGCGTCCGCCGGCGCAGGTGCCCCGAATCGCCCAGCGCCACCCCAAAGAGGAACGCCCCGAAGATCGCGTGCACCCCGATCCACTCCGTCAGAGCCGCGGACAGCAACGCCAGCGTGAACGCGAACGCCAGAACCCCCGCCGGCCACTCCGAATGCGCCTGCACCCACGGCAGCGCACGGTTCACCGCCCAGCGGCCCGCCGTCAGCATCGCCGCCGCGAACGCCACCGTGATCGCCGCTGTCGCCCCCGGCGAGAACACCCCCTGTCCAATCCCCATGAACGCCAGCACGAACGCGAAAATGATCCAGCCCGCCAAGTCGTTCAAGATCGCCGAGGAAACGATCGTCACCGCGATCGCCGAATGGAACAACTTGAGATCCAGCAGGATCCGCGCGATCACGGGCAGCGCCGTGATCGCCAGCGCCGTGCCCAGGAACAACGCGAACAACACCGGCGCAATGTCCGCCGCGCCGAACCACCGCGGCGCCGCCAGACCCGCCCCGAATCCCGTCGCAAACGGGACGACAATCCCCACCGCCGCCACGATCGCCACCGATCGGCTCTGCTTCCACACCGCCGACAGATCGATCTCGATCCCCGCCACCAGCAGGAACAACGCGATCGCCAGCGTGGCGAAGCCCGAAAGCGCCACCGCCGCCGGCCCCGACGTCGGAAACAGCGCCCCCTGCGCCGCGGGCGCCAGCGCGCCGAACACCGTCGGCCCCAGCGCCACGCCCGCCAGCAACTCGCCCACCACCGCCGGCTGACGCAGGCGGAGCGCCAGTTCTCCCGCGATCCGCGCGGCGCCCAGCAGCGTCGCCAGCGCCAGAAAGAACATCGTCACGTCCTGGTGACCCAGCCCCGTCATGACCTCCGCACCTCCGGAGAGACGCCCCGATGCAGCAGCAGCGAGCACGGCAAGTGATCCAGGACGAGCGACAGGGGATGACTGAACACGCGGCTCAGCGCGCCCATCGGACGCATCGGCGCCGACAGGCAGAGAAGGTCCGCCCGCGCGTCCTCCGCGTACCTCGCCGCCTCCTGCCCCGCTCGCCCCGGCAGCGCCGCGCAACGGACCTGCACGCCCGCCGTGTCCAGGCCCTCCACGAACAGCGCCAGCCGCTGCGCCACGCCCGCCGCCATCACACGCTCCGTGCTCCCGCCGCCCCCCATCGACAGGTCCCGGTACTCCATCACGAAGTCCACCCCCGGCGCGATCTCCTGTCCGCCCGACAGCGCGATCCGCACAGCGTCCGCCGCCATCCCCGCCGCACCCGGCGATTCGTCCACCAGCGCCACGAACCGCGACCACTCCTCCGCTGCGCGGCCCTGCGTCGAAACCAGAAGCGCCGAACACGGCGCCCGGTTCGCCACGCGGCGCGCCGTCGATCCGATCAGATCGCGCAGACTGTTCTCACGCCGCACCGCGCCCATCACAATCATCGCCGGCGAGGCCTCACGGATCGCCTCCAGAATCGCCGCGTCCACACGACCCCCCGCCCGCCGCGCCTCCACGCCCACCCCGGCCAGACCCATCGTCACAGCCCCGAGCCGCGCCGCGGCCTCCGTCGGCTCCGCGCCCACATGCACGAATCGCGCCGGCAGGCCCAGAGCACGCGCGCACCGCGACGCTGCGCCCACAACCCGGCGCACGCTCGGCGACTCCGTGATGCACGCCAGCACGCTCGACATCGGTCGCTCCCGCGCCGGAGGTCGGCGCGGCCGCAGACTATCCCATCAGCGCCCCCCGTGCGACCGGACTCGGATCGGCCCTCAGCCCCCCAACCCAAACCCGTCCAGCGTCAGGTTCAGATCCGCAAAGTCCACCCGGTTGTCGAAGTTCACATCCCCCGCCAGCCCCTGGCCCGTCAGGTTGAACTCCGACAGCACGAGGTTCAGGTCCGCGAAGTTGATCAGCCCGTCGCCGTTCGCGTCGCCCGGGAGCGCCGGCCCCAGCGCGCACTCCTCCAGCGCCTCCAGCCACAACTCCGCCAGACGCTCGTTCCCACGCTGGCTGATGTGGTTCCCGTCCGCGCGCATCCCGTCCGCGTACAACTCGTTCTGATCGCCCAACCGCGGATGCATCAGCAGACTCACCGCCGGAATCCCCATCGCCGCGCCGTTCTCCAGAATATACGTGTGCCACGGCGTGAACAGCGATGTGTGCGCCATGTCTCCCAGCCACACCACGTCCGCGTGCGGCGCCGCGCCCCGCACCACCTCCGCCCACGACGACATCGCCGCCGGCTGCGTGTACTGCTGCGCGAACGTCTGCAGCCAAACATCCGGGCTGAAGATCCGCACCCAGCCCGCGATCGCGCCCGAGAACGACGTGTCGATCTGCGGCTGGTAACCGTTGCCGCCCCAGCCCGAAACCCCCCACACAAACCCGTCCACGTCCGGGCGCCACCCGTCCATCCCGAACACCACCGACCCCTGCCCCGCGTTCACCGCCCGCAGGCGCAGCCCGCGCCAGACGTTCGCGTCCCCCGCCGCCAGCGCCGGCCACAGGAACTCGATCGTCTCGAAGCGCCACGGCCCGAACCGCAGCACGGCGCCCGGACCCGGCGCCGCCACGAACGGATGCTCCAGCCGGATCGTCGTCGCGCCCGGCGCGGTCACGTCGAAGTCCACCGACGACACCACCGAGATCGAACTGCCGTGCGTCACCGCGCGCCCTACCGGCGCCGCGCCGGTCCAATCGCCCGTCAGCGTCAGCGCCCCCGCCGCGTCGTAGGCGTCGCCTTCCGCCGGGTTGAACGCGCGCGACTCGACCGTCGTGTCCAGAATCAGCGAGCGCTCCGGCCCCTCGTCCACGCCCTGCGCGCCCTGACGCGTGAACTTGTTCGGCGCCCAGCGCAGTTCCGAAGCGCCCGGCGCCGCCAGCGCGTGCGCCCGGATCAGCAGCGGCGCATCCGCGCGGATCAACCCCTCCGGCTTGCAGCGCAGGCCGAACTGCGCCCCCGGCGTCAGCAGCACCCCGTTCCCAGGCCCCACGCCCCCGTTCGTCACCGAGCCCGTCCAGAACCGCGACACGTCAAACTGCCCGATCGTCAGCACCGTCCCGCTCGTGTACGGCGCGTTCGTGCCGCTGTCGAAGCCGAACCACGGCGTCTTGCTCGTGGACAGCGGAACGTTCATCACCCCCGACGTCGGCTGGCCATCCAGCCACGCAAACCCGTGCGCGTAGTTCCCCGGAGACCACCCCGACCCGTCGAACCGCTTCGCGCTGCGGCTGTTCCCGCTCACCATCACCTTCCACGTCCCCACCGGCCCCGTCACCAGCCGGCGCGCCCGCGGCGCCGCCGCCTCCACCCGCGGCTGCGAAAAGTCCCCGTTCGCGCTCGGAAGACGACGAACGAAAAAACCCGCGCGCGGGCCCTCATGGTGCGACACGTACACGCACGAATCCACCCCCGACACCGGACGCACGATCGTGAAGTTCGTCGGGAACACACCGCTCCCGCGGTCGTACACCGCGAAGTTGCGGCTCGTCACCGGCCCGCCGATCAGCCCCGCACGCTCCCCCTGGCTCGAGGCCACGCTC
>JACVCK010000182.1 GCA_016742055.1 Phycisphaerales bacterium | reverse complement strand
GGGCGCGGGCGCGCCGGTTTCGGGCGCACGTTTGACATATGCCCTTGTCAGCATATACTCACGCCATGCCCCGCGCCGCCACCACCGCCGACGTCTTCAACGCCATCGCCGAGCCCCGCCGACGCGAGATCCTCGACCTGCTCGCCCGCGCCGGAGAACTCGCCGTGGGAGCGCTCGTCGAGGCCCTGCGCCTGCCCCAGCCCGCCGTATCCAAGCACCTGGGCGTGCTCCGGGCCGTCGGGCTCGTCTCCGTCAAGCGCGAGGGCCAGAGGCGGGTGTACGCGATCAACGCCGCGGAACTGCGGCCCGTACACCAGTGGGTGTCGAACTACGAGCGTCTGTGGACGCACCAGGTGGACAGCATCCAGCGCCGCGCCGAGCGGCGCGCCCGGATGGGTTCGCCCACGAAGAAGCCGAACCCCCAGCGAAAGGAAGTCCGATCATGACCACCACCGCCGGCGAAGCCGTGCGCACGCTGCACATCGTCCGCGAGCGCCTCATCGACGCCCCGCTCCACGCCGTGTGGGAGGCGCTGCTCGACGAACTCGGCCCCGAGGGCACGATGCCCGACGGCAAGCCGTTCCCCATGGTTTTCGAGCCCGTCGTCGGCGGGCGATGGTTCCGCGACCTGGGCTCCGGCGCCGGGCACTTCTGGGGGCACGTGCAGGTCATCAAGCCGCCCGCGCTGCTGGAAGTCTGCGGCCCGATGTTCATGTCCTACGCCGCGGCGAACCACGTGCAGTACCGGCTCACCGCCGAGGGCTCCAAGGTCCGCCTCACGCTCACGCACAGCGCCATGGGTCTGATCCCCGACGATCACGCCGAGGGCGTTCATGAGGGCTGGGACCACTGCCTGTCGCGCATCGCGGAACTCGCGGCCAGGCGCCGGTGAAAGCGCCGGCGTCGCCCGCTCAGGCGGCGCCGGATTTGTTCGACTTCTTCGCGGGCTTGTCGGCCTTCGCGGCGGAGGAGGGGCACTCGCCCGCGGGCTTGGCGCCGCAGCCGCAGGAGCCGCTATGGACGTGCCCATTGGCGGCCGCGGGCTTGGCGTCGGCGTCTGCGGCCTTTTTGTACGAATCGGACCGGTAGTCGGTCTGGTAGAAGCCCGAGCCCTTGAAGATGATGCCTCCGCCAAGGCCGATCAGGCGCTCGAGCGCGCTCTTCTTGCACTCGGGGCACTTGGTGAGCGCCTTGTCCTTCATGGACTGGAACTGCTCGAACGTGTGCCCGCAGGCGTTGCAGCGGTAGTCGTAGGTGGGCATGGCGATTATCCCTCGTCCTGTGCGGGGGCGACGACGACCTTCGCGGGGCGCAGCACGCGCTCGCCGAGGGTGTAGCCGGTCTGGAAGAGTTCGACGATGCGCCCGGGCGCGACGCCCGGCGCCGCGCGGCGCGCGACGGCCAGGTGGCGCTGGGGGTCGAACTCGTCGCCGGGCCTGGGCTCGATCGCGCCGGCGCCGTGCGCGGTGATGGCGCGGACGAGTTCGCCGTGGATCATCTTCAGGCCCTGGGCCAGTTTGCCCGCGTCCACCCTGGCGGGGTCCTGGTTCATCGCCTGCTCGAAGTGGTCGAGCGTGGTGATGACCGATTCGAGCACCCCGGACTTGCCCAGTTTGCGCGCCTCGTCCTCGTTCGCCAGCGCCCGCTTCTGGTAGTTGGCGAAGTCGGCCAGCACGCGCCGGTAGCGGCCTTCGGCGTCGTCGCGCTCGGCGGCGAGCCGCTCCACCTCGGCGCGCAGCGAATCCATCGCCTCCTGCGCCTGATCCGCGGGGACGTCGGGCATGTCCGGCGCATCCACACGCTCGCCCTGATCCTGATCCTTCTTGTGCTCGCTCGCGTTCATGTTCTTTCTCCGACGAAGCATCACGGCCCGCCGATCGCGTCGCGGATCTTCTTCCAGACCTTGCCCGTCGCGCCCTGGGCGCTCTTGTCCGACACGGCGGCGGCCTCGGTCGCGGCGAACTCGCGGAGCAGCGCCTCCTGCTTCTCCGTCAGGCGTCGCGGGATCTGCACGTCCACCACCACCACCAGGTCGCCCCGCCGGCCGCTGCGCAGGTTGGGAAGACCGGCGCTGTGAATCTTGTAGACCGCTCCGTGTTGCGCGCCGTGGGGAATCTCCAGCGAAGCGGGGCCGTCGATCGCGGGCACTTCCAGATGCGCGCCCAGCGCCGCCTGCGTGAACGAGATCGGCAGTTCGACCACGAGGTTGTCGCCGTCGCGCCGGAAGTGCTCGTGCTGACGCACCCGCGCCACCACGTGCAGGTCCCCGCGAAGACCACTGCCGTCGGGGCTCAGTTCCGGCGCGGGCGGCTCGCCCTCGGCCGGGATGCGCACCGCCTGCTGGTCGTGGATGCCCGCGGGAATCTTCACCGTCAGGCGACGGCGCGTGGGAGTGCGCCCGCGGCCCTTGCAGGGCTCGCACGGGTCCTTCACCATCGTGCCGCGCCCGCGACAGTGCGGGCAGGTCGTCTGCATTCGGAACATGCCGCCCAGGCCCGTCTGGATCACCTGGCCCCGCCCGGCGCACGTCTCGCAGGTGACCGGCTTGGAGCCGGGCTTGGCGCCCGAGCCGCCGCAGGTTTCGCAGACGTCCAGACGCGTGAACTCCACGTCGCGCTCGGCGCCGGTCAGCACGTCCTCAAGGTCCAGCACGACCTCGGTCTCAAGGTCATAGCCGCGCGGCACGCCCCGCGGGCCGCGCCCCGCGCCGGCGCGATTTCCGGGGGCGCCCCCGCCGAAGATGTCGTTGAACATCGAGAAGATGTCGTCGGCGTTCATCCGACTGAAGTCGTGCGCCGCCGGTCCGCCGCGACCTCTCAGGCCCTCGTGCCCGAACTGGTCGTAGACCTTGCGTCGTTCGGGGTCGGAGAGCGCCTCGTAGGCCTCCGCCGCCTCCTTGAACTTCGTCTCGGCTTCCTTGTCGCCCGGGTTGCGGTCCGGGTGGAACTTCATCGCCAGCCGCCGGTACGCGCGCTTGATCTCCTCGCCGTCGGCGGTGCGCTCGACGGAGAGGACCTCGTAGTAGTCGCGCGTGGTGGGCATCCGAAACGAAGCCCGCGCCGTTCCCGGCGCGGGCCCGTGTCTTTCGTCGGGGCTCGCGGCGTCCGTCGCGCCGGGCCCCTTGCTCTCCAAATCAGGACACGGAGGAAACCACCGCGTCCTTGTCCTCCTTGAGGTCGGTGATCAGCACGTCCGTCGTGAGCATGAGGCCCGCGACGCTGGCGGCGTTGACGAGCGCGGTCTTGGGCACCAACGCCGCGTCGATGATGCCGGACTTGACCATGTCCACGTACGTCTCGGTGGACGCGTCGAAGCCGGAGTTGGTCGGGAGGGACTTGACCTTCTCGACGACGACGTCGCCGTCCACGCCGGCGTTGGTGGCGATCTGCCACAGGCAGGCCTCGACCGCCGCGTGGACGATCTGGCAGCCGATCTTCTCGTCGCCCTTGGCCTTCTTCATCGCGGCCTCGATGGCCGTCTGCGTGCGGAGCAGCGCGACGCCGCCGCCGGGGACATAGCCGTCCTTGGCCGCGGCGCGGGTGGAGTGCAGCGCGTCGTCCACGCGGTCCTTGCGCTCCTTCATCTCCATTTCGGTGGAGGCGCCGACGTTGATGATGGCGACGCCGCCGGTCAACTTGGCCAGGCGCTCCTGGAGTTTCTCGCGGTCGTAGTCGCTGGTGGACTTGTCGTGCTGGGCCTTGATCTGGTCCGCGCGGCTCTTGATGTCCGCCTTCTTGCCGGCGCCCTCGATGATCGTCGTCTCGTCCTTGGTGATGACGATCTTCTTGGCGCGGCCGAGTTCGCTCAGTTCGATCGACTCGAGCGAGCGTCCCAGGTCCTCGGCGAAGAACGTGCCGCCGGTGAGGACGGCGATGTCGCCGAGCATGGCCTTGCGCCGATCGCCGAAGCCGGGGGCCTTGACGGCGCAGACCTTGAGGACGCCGCGCAGGCGGTTGACCACCAGCGCCGCGAGCGCCTCGGTCTCGACCTCTTCGGCGATGATGAGGAAAGGCCGGCCGGCGGTGGCGATCTTGTTGAGCAGGGGGAGGAAGTCGGCGAGGTTGGCGATCTTCTTCTCGTGGATGAGGATGATCGCGTCCTCCAGAACGGCCTCGGCGGTCTTGGGGTCGGTCATGAAGTACGGCGAGAGGTAGCCCTTGTCGAACTGCATGCCCTCGACGTACTCGAGCGTCGTCTCGGCGGCCTTGCCCTCCTCCACCTCGACCACGCCCTCGGCGCCGACCTTGGCGATCGCCTCGGCGATCAGATCGCCGATCGAGGAATCATGATTGG
Source organism: Phycisphaerales bacterium (assembly GCA_016742055.1). GTDB lineage: Bacteria > Planctomycetota > Phycisphaerae > Phycisphaerales > UBA1924 > JACVCK01. The sequence continues at coordinate 946 of JACVCK010000182.1, read as the reverse complement.
CGGAGACCGTCGCGATCTTGCGGTAGTCCTCCTTGCCCTTGCACTTGATGGCCATGGCGTCGATCGCCTCGGCCGCGGCCTGGGCGGCGGCGTTGATGCCCCGCTGCACCTGCACCGGGTTGGCGCCGGCGGCGATGTGACGGAGCCCTTCGCAGAAAATCGCTTCGGCGAGAACGGTCGCGGCGGTGGTGCCGTCGCCGGCCTTGTCGTTGGTCTTCTTGGCGACCTCGTTCACCATCTTCGCGCCCATGTTGGCGAAGGGCTCGGCGAGCGAAACCTCCTTGGAGACCGAGACGCCGTCCTTCGTGACGGACGGGCCGCCGTAGGACTTCTGCAGGACAACGTTGCGGCCGGTGGGGCCCATCGTGACCTTGACGGCGCGGGCGAGGCGCTGGACGCCCTCTTTCATCTCGAGCAGCGCGCTGTCGGAGAACATGAGTTGCTTGGTGGTGGCCATGTGGGGGGTTCCAGGGGGAGGGAGGCGGGGGGCGCTAGGCATTAGGCGCTAGGCACTAGATAGGACGGTGTGTGCGGCGCTCGGTGAAGGCGATCGAAAGGCAACTCCGGACTAGCGCCTGATGCCTAGTCCCTCGTGCCTGCCGCCTCACCCGTCGATCACGCCCAACAACTCCGTCTCACGCAGGATGAGGTGATCCTCGCCCTTGATCTCGATCTCGGAGCCGGCGTACTTGCCGTAGACAACGGTGTCGCCCTTCTTCACGGACATCTCGGCGCGCTTGCCGTTGTCCAGGCGCTTGCCGGGCCCGACGGCGAGAATGGCCGCGATCGGATCCTCGTGCCGGCGCTGGGCCTCGCGCACCGCATGACCGATGGCGATGGCCTTGGTCGTGGTGCCGTGGATGCCCCACTTCTTCACCTCGGCGCCGGTGCGCGGCGCCTTGCAGGTCGAAGCGATCGAACCGTACTCGACGCAGATCTTGCGGCT
>JACVCK010000181.1 GCA_016742055.1 Phycisphaerales bacterium | reverse complement strand
AGGCTTACACTGCTCGCCATGTCCCGATCCGGCTCGCTGCTGGCCATCGCGCTCGCGCTCTTCGTCGGGGCCGGCGTCTGGTGGGCGCTGACCTCGCAGCGGCGCGCCCCCGAAGCGCCCGCACGACTCCTGGACTTCTCCCCCGCGTCGATCACCGGCATGACCGTGCGGATCGACGGGCGCGAATACGCGGCGGCGCGGACCCCCTCCGGCGACTGGGAACTGCTCCCGCCCGCCGGCTCGACGCTCGCGCCCTGGCCCCTGAACGCCGGCAACGTGCGCGCGGCGCTGAGCGTCCTCGCGGACCTTCGATTCGATCCGACCGACGATCCCGGCGAGGACGCGACCGCCGGCGCCGTCGCCACCCTGACCACCGACGAGGGCGACGCGCACACCGTGGCGTTCATCGGCCAGCCGGTGGGCGGGCGGGCGCTGGCGGTGGCGCAGAACGGCGCCGGGCGGCGCGCGGGGTTCGTGGAGGCGCCGGCGCGGGACATGCTGGTCAACCCGGGGCCGCGCGGCTGGCGGGTCATGCAGGCGATGCCGGGCGTGGGCGTGGAGGTGTCGCGGGTTCGAGTCACGACCCCGGGCGGCACGCTGCTGCTGGGGCAGGTGGGCGGCTCGTGGACGCTGCGCGAGCCGGTCGCGGCGCGGGCGGACGCGACGGCGGTGCAGAACGTCCTGGCGACGCTGACGTCCATCCCCATCGAGCGGTTCATCGACGACGGCTCCATCGACCGCGCGGGCGCGGGGCTCGCGGCGCCGACGCTGCGCATCGTCGCCGAGACCGACGCGCGGGATGTCTTGCCCGGCGGGGATGTGGCGGTCCGCACGCGCACGCGGACGCTGGACGTCGGCGCCGCCGCGGACCTGGAGGCACGCTCGCTCTTCGCCTCGCCCGACGGGGGCGCGACGATCTTCACGATCCCGGCGGGCGCGCTGCGGGCGCTGCCGGTGGACGCGCTGGCGTGCATCGCGCGCGCGGCGTCGGGCGTGGCGCCGACCGACGTGGGCATGGCGCACGTGCGGTTCGTCGGCGGCGTGGAGCGCGGCTGCCGGCGCGGGATGGACGGCTGGGACGAACTCGCCCCCGACGGAGCCATGCTGCCCCTCGAGCCCGAGCCGGTGCAGGACATGCTCGACTTCCTCTCCGCGCGCCTGCCGGCGGAGGTCCGGCTCGTTGACGGCGACACCGACGTCGGCGTTCCGTGGGCCACCGTCACGCTCTTCGGATTCGCCGACGAGCCGCTGGAGATGATTGACCTTGTTCGGGTGGACGGCGCGCCCGCGGCGCTGAGCCGGCGCGTGCTGCGCGTCTACCGGGGCGAGTGGCCGGCGCTGCTCACGCCCGAGGGCGTCGGCGCCGGGGGGCGGTAGATCAGCAGGGCGTCGGGGCCGCTGCGCCGGCGGAGCGCCCGCTCGTAGCCGTGCTCGTCCGCGACGCTGCGAAGATCAGCCGGCGCATCGGCGGCGCCGCCCACGAACGCCCACGCCTCGTCCAGCAGGCCGCGCCTCAGGCATTCCGACAGGAGCGTCGGACCACACTCCAGCAGGATCACGGCGGCGCCGTGCCGCTCGGCGAGGAGCGCCAGCGCGCCGGCGGCGTCCACGCGGCCCTGGGCATCGGGAGGCGTCGTGAGCAACTCCGCGCCCGCGGCGCGGAGCGCCGCGGCGCGATCGGACGGCGCACCCGCGAGCGTGACGATCGTGAGGGGCGCTTCGTGGGCGGTGCGGACAAGCGCGGAATGCAGCGGCGTGCGGAGCATGGAATCGAGGACCACGCGACGAGCGAGCCGGCGGACGCGCGCGGCGCCGCGGGCGGTCAGCAGCGGATCGTCGGCCAGGACGGTCCCGACGCCCACGACCACGGCGTCCACGCGGGCGCGGAGGCGATGGACGCGCCGAAGCGAAGCCGGGCCGGAGATCCAGCGACCGTGATCGGCGACGAAGGAGCCCGATGGCGTCTGCGCCCACTTGGCGATCACCCAGGGCCCTGAGCGCTCGGCGCGTTTGCGGTGGGCGGCGCTGATGGACGTGGCGAGCGGGCTGGCGAGGGAGAGGCGGGCGAGGACGCCGCCTTCGCGGAGGGCGTCGGCGCCGCCTCGTCCTTTGGGCGCTGGGTCGTGGGCGGCGAAGACGACCTCTCGCACGCCGGCGCGGAGCAGCGCATCGGCGCAGGGGCCGGTCTTGCCGACGCCCCGGCAGGGCTCGAGCGTCACCCAAACGGTGGCGCCCCGAACGTCGCGCCCCCGCCGGGCGGCGTCGGCGAGGGCCTCGATCTCGGCGTGGGGTCCGCCGAAGCGCCGGTGATGGCCGATGCCCACCAGGCGCCCGGATGAATCGGCGATCACGCAGCCGACCAGGGGGTTGGGCTCGACGTCGCCGGCGGCGCGGAGCGCGGCGCGCGCGGCGCGGTCGAGCATCGCGCGGTCGAGCGCATCGCGCGCGGAGAGGTTGGGGTCAGCGGAGTCGGACAAGGGCGCGGCGCTCTTGGGGTGAGATGAACTCCGCGGCGTCCTGGAGCCAGCGACGCGCGTCGGCGACGTAGCCGGCGGTGGGCGCCAGACCCGGGGCGCGGGCGCACCAGTGGTCGTTGAACCGGATCATCGACAACTCGCGGACGTACTTGGCCGCCATGCTCGCGAGCGCGACGGGCAGGTGGGCCTGCTCGGCCTCGGGCCGGAACAGGACGGTCATCCGCCGATCGCCGCCGTCGTCGCTCAGCAGGTAGCGGCTGGCGCGCGGGGATTCTTCGAGGATCTCGATGCGCACGCCGGGGAACGCGCGGGCGAGTTCACCCGCGTAGCAGGTGCGCCCCCCGTGCCGGTCGCAGACCAGGCGGGGGCCGCCGAGCGCGGCGCCGTCGGTCCCCCACCGCTCCCAGACGTAGCGCATGTGCCCGGCGGCGGCCTCGAAGTTCACGGCGCCCTTGGAGCCCAGCCGGGCGCAGGACTGGTTGAACTCGTCCACGCCCACGGCGCAGACGCGCAGGTCCAGCGGCTCGACGCCCGCGCCGGCCATCGCCGAGCCCAGGTGATTCGCGTCGATCCGGAGCCGCGCGGCGTCGTTGGCGAGCGGCGCGGGCCGGGGCGGCGCGCTGGACCAGGGGTGCGGCTCGGGGTCCGCGCCGAAGGCGCCGAGCACGTCGGCGTCGGAGGCGAACTGACGCCCGCAGAGCATCAGCATCGCCAGCGCCGCGCGCTCGAGGCGCGCCACGCCGTGCGGGTCGTTCTCGGTCGCGGGGCCCTTGAGGCGCTTGGAGTCGTCGATCGCCACGCGCCGGGCCGCGGCCTTCTCTCCCGCGCGGCAGACGGCGGCGCGGAGCGACTTCCACAGGTCGGGCGCGGGCGCGCCGGCCGCCCAGCCGCGGACGCGGAACACCGACACGGCGACGCACAGCGGGCCGAGCATTGGCCCGTATCCGGCCTCGTCCAGTCCGGCGTACACCACGCCGGGCGCGCCGGACTCGGGATCGATCTTTGCGGCGTTGGGCTCCACGGCGCACATCGTGCGCGCCGCGGCGTCGGCGTCAAGGCGCGGGATCGCCCGCGCTTACTCGCCCGAGCCGCTGGACTGCTGCAGCGTGTTCGCCGGGCGCCCCGAGGTGTACGTGGAGAAACTGGAGCCGCCGGCGACGTAGCGGAGCACGAGGGCCACCGCCGCAACGAGGAGCACGACGGCGACGATGATCTTGACGGTCTTGGCGTTCATGGTTCGGTCCTTGGGGCGCCGGCTCGCGGAGGGCGGCGCGGCGGGATGCGCTGAAGTTGTCCTGCTGCATCGTACCGCGCCCGGTCGGAACGTTGCAAAAGCAAGCCGGCCCGGCGCTGACGCGCCGGGCCGGCGTTGGGATCAGGAGATGCCCGAGCGGATCCGCTGCTTTAGCGGAAGTCGCGCCCGGCGAGGCCGCCGACCGTGAAGCGGTAGTACTCGATGCCGATGGGGCCGGAGCCGTCGGCGGTGGTGTAGCGGAGGGCGATGTTGCCCAGGGTCTGGAAGGGGCCGAACTCTTCGTTGAAGTCGTTGGGGTCCTCGTTCTGCGCGGAGGAGTCGCGGGCGGGGACGGCGGCCTTGGCGGAGCCGTCCATGTTGGCGGCCGTGGTGGTGCCGACGCCGCGGGACAAGATGTCCACGCCGCGGTCGTGCTCGGCGAAGAAGAGCCAGAAGACGGCCTTCTGCGAGGGGAACTGGACCTGGGTGGCCTTGGCGAACGAGCGGTACGGCAGGAGGTTGACGGGGGGCGAGCCGCCGCCGGTGGGGCTGAGCGGGCCGCGGATCGAGAAGATCTCACGCTTCATGTGCGTGGGCAGGACGTACCAGTAGGAGGACCAGGGCAGGGCCTCGGTGCGGGGCGCGGTGGGGTCGGCCTCCTGGTAACGCTCCCAGATCGACTTGTGGCCGCGGGCGGCGGGGGAGACGAAGGGCTCGGTCAGCATGCCGGTGCCGCGGGCGTCGGTGACGAGGTTGCCGAAGGCGATGAACCAGAAGCCCTCGAGGCCGGCGCGGGCCCAGTTGTAGCCGTTGTTGTAGAAGCCGTTGGGGTCGGTGGCGAAGCGCCAGCCGTCATTGAGCGCGTGGCCGGGGGCCTGCTCGCCGGCCCAGCCGTTGAGCGGGCGCTGCGGGTAGGCGAAGCGAGTGGCGGGCTGGCCGACGACGCCGTCGTTGCCGTATCCCTCGATGTTCAGGCCGCCCTCGGGCGCGTTGGGCAGTTGGTCGTTGTTCTCGTTCGAGCCGATGGCCACGCCCTGCGCGAGTTGGCGGATGTTCGACATGCACGCGGCGATGCCGGCCTGACGGCGGGCCTCGCCGAGCGTCGGGAGGAGGATGCCGATGAGCAGCGCGATGATGCTGATCACCACGAGCAACTCGATGAGCGTGAACGCGTTGCGACGATTTCGGGGCTTCATTCTGGAATCTCCTGATCGCTGGTCCGGCGGGCCGTGAGGGCTTCAACCTCCGCCGCCACAAATCCAACACCTGCCGGAGCGCGATGTGCCTTGGCCTAAACGGGAACGCGCCAGTCTAGAGACCGCGCAAAGGTTCGTAAAGCGTGAAGAGATACGCAGGGACGAGGGGGGGCGGTTTCAGTCCGGTCGGGAAATCGCTCGGACGGCGCACGTTTCCGGACCGTGGGGCGGGATTTGATCCTTCCAGAGCCCGAACGGGCGGGTTGGGCTCGGAGGAGGCCGGCGCGCCGGTCCGGCCAAGGCCGGACAAAAGCGACATGCCCCTCCTTGGGGGGAGGGGCGTGCGGGGAAA
>JACVCK010000180.1 GCA_016742055.1 Phycisphaerales bacterium | reverse complement strand
CGCGTGCACCGCGCGCTGCTGTCCAACGCCCCGCTCCTGGCGCGCTACCGCGAAGTCGAAGAGCCCATCGCGCGGCGCGCGCTCGAACAGGGCGAAGCCCACGCCGTCGAGCGCTCGCGCCTCCTGACCACCAGCGGCCTGAACGCGGCGCTGGACGTCGCGCGCCGCCGCCTCGAGCACGCGCAGTTCTGGGCCGCCTGGCACACCCTCGAACCCCTCCGCCTCCACCCCGACGCCGCCCTCGGCGCGCCCGGCGCCCGGCAGGCCGTCGAACTCGCCATCGAAACCGCCCGCTACCTCAACGACCCCTGGGCCTGGGAACGCCTCAACGAATGGGCCGACGCGCGCGGCCTCCGCCCCGAAGCCGCCGCCGCCGTGAAGCAGGCCGTCCGCCCCCCGGAGATCCAGCGCGGCGTGTCGCCCTTCGACGCCTCGCCCCGCGTGGAACTGGCGGGAATCCTCGCGCGACCCCTCTCCTCCGAGTCACTCCGCCCCGAGGAATCGCCCTCCTCCACAACCGACACCGGCGTGCAGCCCGGCCCCACGCAGTCCCAGAACGAGCGCTTCGTCCTGCCGACCGTCGCGGGCGACACCATCTTCGTGAACACCGGACGCGACCTGTTCGCCTGGGACCGTTTCACCCTCACGCCACGCTGGCCCCGCCAGCAGTTCAAGGGATTCGCCTCGCCCGAACGCGGTGGCGCCGCGAACATCGAAGACACCGCAACCGTCACCGTGTGGGGCCCCTGGGCGGTCGCCACCAGCGGCCTGGCCCGCGTCGCCTCACGCGAGGGCGACGAGCGCGTCCACGCCGTCGACGTCGAGACCGGCGAAACCGTCTGGTCCACCGACATCCGGCGCTTCGACGCCGCGCTCAGCGACGCCTACATCCGCGGCCCGGCGATCATCGACGAGCAGATGGTCATCGTCGGCGCCGTGCGCGTGCAGGCCAGCCGCCGGCTCACCAGCGCGTACCTGGTCGGCATCGACCTGGGCAGCGGCGAGGTCCTCTGGTCGCGCATGCTCGCCAGCGCCGGCGCCGCGCCCTACGGGCGCTCGCAAGGGCCCGCCGACGCCGGCGTCGCGCACCGCGGCGTGACGCTCCGCACCGATCGCATCGGCGTGATCTCCGCCGTGGAGTCGGCGACCGGGCGCCTGCGCTGGGCCCGCCGCGTCCCCCCGGAGACCGTCTCCACCCAGCCCAACGACCCGTGGGAGACGCCCCGGCCCGTCATCGACGGCGAGCGGCTGTTCACCCTCACCGCCGACCGGCGCGAAGTCCTGTCGCTGGACGTCCAGAGCGGCGCCGTGCTGGCCCGCGCCTCGGCGCGAGACATGGGCGCGCCGCACTACCTCCTGGGCGCCCCCGGCGCGATCCTCGCCGTCGGCTCCCGCAGCGTCTACGCGCTGCCCAAGTCGCTCGACGTCGAGAACGAGCGCGTCGCCCGCCTCCTCCCCCCCGACGGGCCCGAACTGCGCGGACGCGTGGTCGTCGCGGGCGACGTCATCTTCGCGCCCATCGCCGGCGGCGTCGCCACCGTCCCCATCGCCGGCGGCGGCGACGGCTACAGCGTCGTCCCCCTCGACCGGCCCGGCAACGTCCTCGCACTCCCCGACGAACTGGTCGTCGTCGACGACGCCAGCATCCACACTTACCTCCTCTGGGAAGTCGCCGAACGCATGCTCGCCGAGCGCATGCGCGACAACCCCAACGACCCCATCCCCGCCGTCACCTACGCCGAACTCGCTCACCGCGCCGGCAAGCCCGAACGCATCATCGACGCCGCAGACCGCGCCATCGGCGCGATCCGGCTCGACCCGGCCTCCCCGCGCAACGACAGCGCCCGCCGGCGCCTGTTCCGCTCCTCGCTCGCCATGCTCGACCCCGCCGCCCCCTCCGGTGCGCCGCTCGGCGAGACCGTCGTGCAGGGCCTCATCGAACGCCTCGGCGCCCTCGCCTCCACGCCCGAAGAACGCGTCGCGCACCTCTTCGCCGCGGGCGACCACGCCGAAGCCGTGGACGACGGCCCACGCGCCGTCGCACGCTACCAGGCCGTCCTCGAAGACGACGCCCTCGCCGCCGCCATCTTCTCCCGCCGCGGCGTCGCCACCGCCGCCGAGATCGAAGCCACCCGCCGACTCCGGCGCGTCGTCCGCGAGCACGGGCCCGCCGTCTACACCGTCTTCGAGGCCGAGGCCGAACGAGGCCTCACACAAGCCGCCGAACGCGCCGACGTCGAGGCGCTCGAAGGCATCGGACGGCGCTGGCCCGTATCCGCCGCCGCGTCGCGCGCGTGGCTGCTCGCCTCCGACCTCCTCACGCACTCCGGCGAGCCCGACCGCGCCCTCCGCGCGCTCGAGTCCGGCCTCCTCGCCGCAGACGACGCGCTCCTGGCCGACCCCTCCGTCGTCGGAGAACTCGGCGGACGCTTCGTCCTCGCGCTCGAACGCGCCGGACAAACACGCGCCGCCGCCCAGGCCCTCCGACGACTCGCCATCGAACGCCCCACGCTCGCCCTCACCGACCGCGGCGCCACGATCGACGCGTTCTCCCTCGCCGACCGGCTCGACCGCGCCGTCGCCGCGCTCGACCGCCGCCCCAGCGTCGGCACGCTCGCCGCCGACCACCCGCCGCAGACCCTCGACGGCTGGACGATCGTCCAGCCCATCGTGGGCGCTGGCGTCTCGCCCCCGGCGGACTTCGCGGTCATGGTCTCGCAGGGCGGGTACATCGGCGTGTTCTCGCCCGCGTCCATCGGCGTCAAGGAACGCTGGCGCATGAACCTCGCCTCGGGCGCCAAACTCGTCCGCACCGACGCCCGCTCGCTCTTCCTGAGCGTCGAGACCGACGCCGGCGCCACGGGCGGACGCACCGTCACCCGCTACGACGTCGAGGCCGGCCCCGACGCGCCCCTCTGGTCCACGCCCCCCTTCCGCTCGCTGTTCGCCAACGCCGAGCCCGACCCGCGCCTCCGCGTCGCCTCCGAGGGCCGCCTGGTGACCATCCGCACGCCCATGTCCGGCGTCGTGCGCATCACCGACCTCCTGATCGTCTTCGACCACCGCTCGTTCGCGCTCATCGAGCGCTCCGGGCGCGCCGCCGGATTCGACCTCGAAACCGGACGGGCGCTCTGGACTCTCGAGCGCACGCTCTTCACCGTCAACGACGCCGCGGGCGACGGCGGAGTCCTCACCCTCGTCGGGACCGATCCGCCCGCGCCAGGGCTCGACGTGCTCGAGAACGACGGGCGCCCCGCGTTCATCTCCCTCGACATGCGCACCGGACGCACGCTGCACAAGGCCCAGTCCGACCTCGGCCAGGCGCGCTGGATCCGCGCCACGCCCCAGGGACGCGCCATCCTCGGCCTCGACGGCGGCGTCGTCTGCATCGACGCGCTCCAGTCCGAAGAACGCTGGCGCCTGACCGCCCCCGCCGGACGCGCCTCCATCAACGCCTGGCGATTCCCCGGACGCGTCATCGTCATGGACCCCGAGGGCTCCCTCTGGCACGTCGAAGAAGACGACGGCGCCGTCCGCGACGCCCCGCTCGACGCCCGCGGGCGCGTCCGCCGCGGCGAGCGCATCGTCGCCCAGCCCATCGGCGACAACGCCCTGTTCCTCTCCTCCTCCGGCGCCCTTCTCGTCGGGCGCGACGGGGAAGTCGTCGGACGCGACGTCCGACCCGGCGCCGCGGGCGTCGCCATGCCCATCCTCACCGCCGACGCGATCATCGCCATCGACGCCGACGCCGACGCCTCCTCCGGCGTCTTCAACGTCCGGTCCTTCACCACCGCCAGCGCCGCGACCGTCGCCATCGGCGCCGTCGCCCTCGCCGCCGACCCCTTCGAACTCGCCGCCGTGGACGGACGCCTCCTGGTCAGCGCCGGCGACGTCACCGTCGTCTACCACGCACCGGCGCCCTGAACTCCCCGGTATCGTCACGCCATGCCACGAGGCGACGCGATCCTCTCCATCCTCACCCTCGGCGCGGCCGTCGCCTCCTGCGCCCCCGGCCCCGAGCCCGGCCCGGCGCGAGGCGACCCGCAGACCCTCATCCACCCCTCCGGCCTGGTCGTCGAAGACCTCCGCGTTGGCGAAGGCCCCCTCTGCGAGCCCGGCTCCACCGTCACCGTGCACTACACCGGCGAACTGCTCGACGGCGCCGTGTTCGACTCCACACGTCCGGTACGCGACCACCCGGGGCGCGGCCGCAGCATGACCTTCGACCTCAACGACATGATCGCCGGCTGGCGCGAAGGCGTCCCCGGCATGCGCGTCGGCGGCGAGCGCCGGCTGGTGATCCCTTCTCACCTGGCCTACGGCGAAACCGGCCGCCCGCCCCGCATCCCGCCCAACGCAATCCTCGTCTTCACCATCGAACTGCTCGACGCGCAGGCGCCGGACGAAGCGCCCGCGCCGTGAGCGCCGTTCGAGGTCTGTGAACCACTGCGCGGGGTGTCGCGCAGTGGTGAACAGGCGCCAATATTGAAAATAGCGCTTGTGCCGGGAGAACCCCGATGTATGTTGGTTCACGGGGATTCCCCGGGAGGTTCCGATGGGCACACAGGGCGGCCGATGGTGGAAGAAAGCGGCGGCGGCGCTGGCACGATCAGGAGGGCCGCTCGCCGGCTGGAGGCAGCAGCATGAACCGGATCAAACCTGGATCGGCGTTGGGCCTCGTGGCTGCGATGCTCCTAGGCCTTGCAACCAGCCCTGCCCAGGCGGCGTACGCCCTGACGTACGGCATCTTCATGCGATGGCACGAGGGCGCCCACGCGATCGTCATCGGCGCTTTGCGCCTGGACAGCCCCGCGGACCTCAAGGCGCAGGTTCCGGCGCGGTACTCGCTGGAGGTGGATTCGGTGGTGTTCGGCGATCCTCAGCCGGGCGCGGCCCTTCCGCTGCGCCACGCCTACGCCGTCGGCCTGCCGCTGCGCGCCTACCGCCTGCCCGTCGGCGAGAAGACGCTGTTCCTGTTGAACCGCGCCGTGCCGCCGTTGAACGACGGCCAACCGGAGTGGGCAGTCTCCGATGGCCCCTATGACTTCATGGGCACGGAGGGTGTTCCCTTCTGCCGGCTCGGCCCCGAGGCCGACGCCATCCTCCGCGACGTGCCGCGGATGATCGAGATCGCGGCGCTCCGGGGCGCCGAACTCAAGCGGCAAGCGGTGTGGGAGGAGTGGCGCAAGGGCGAGATGCGCCGATCGCTTGGGCTGGGTTGGATAACGTTCTTTGGCCTCAACGAGCCAAAAGGCCGAGGGGAAACGCTGGACTTCTTCG
>JACVCK010000179.1 GCA_016742055.1 Phycisphaerales bacterium | reverse complement strand
GCACGCTGCAGGGCGAGTACACGCCGCCGATGGAGGGCTTCGACGCGCAGACGCTGAGCGAGATCCGCACCGCCATCTCCGAATCGCCCCGGCTCTCGCCCCTGAGCGAGTCGGAGCGCGGGCGATGGAAGTTCATCGAGTACGCCACCGATGGGCGCACGCTGCTGGTGCTCAAGAGCGCGGAGATGAAGCGCTTCGGCCTGGCGGTGGGGACGGTGCGGAACGACGAAGAACTGCGCGCGTTCTTCGGCGCGACCTCGCTGGTGCGGCTGAACGAGTCGTGGTCGGAGAAGTTGGTGCGCCTGCTGACCTCGCTGCCGGTGCGGGGCGTGCTGGTGGCGCTGTTCCTCCTGACGATGTTCCTCGAAATGGCCTCGCCGGGGCTGGGCGTTCCGGGGACGATCGCGGGCGTGTGCCTGGTCGGGCTGCTGGCGCCGCCTCTGCTGATCGGCGCCGCGGGCTGGTGGACGGTCGCCGCCGTGATGACCGGCATCGTGCTGATCGTGCTGGAGATCTTCGTGCTTCCGGGCACGGCGCTGTTCGGGCTGCTGGGCGTGGCGCTGCTGATCACGGGGCTGGTGGGGACGTTCGTCGGCGGCGCGTCGAGCGTGGGCGACGGCGTGGTCCACGGGCTGGCGATCGTGCTGCTGGCGTTCTTCGTCGCGGGCGTGGGCCTGTACTTCTTCGGCAAGTTCTACGGCTCCATCCCGGCGCTCAACCGGCTCATCCTGACGAACGCGCCCTCGGGAGACGAGGCCGAGGGCATGCTCGCGGCGATGTCGAGCCATCCGGCGGTCGGCGCCGCGGCGACAGTGGGCGAGCGGGGCGTCGCGCTCTCCCCGCTGCGCCCGGCGGGCATCGCGCAGTTCGGGGACCGCGTGGTGGACGTGGTGAGCGAAGTGGGCTTCATCGAAGAGCGCTCGCCCGTGCGCGTGGTCTCCGCGACGGCGTACCGCGTCGGCGTCGAGCCGGTCGAGGGCGCGGGGGAGGGATCCTCGTGACCGAGCCGATGCTGTGGTGGGGTCTGGGCCTCTTCGGCGCCGCGGCGCTGGTGGTGCTGCTCGAGATGTTCGTCCCCTCCGGCGGCATCCTCGCGGCGCTGTCGACCGGTCTGGCGATCGCGGGGGTGGTGTCGTTCTGGCGGCACTCGCCGGCGTGGGGTCTGACGAGCCTCGCGGCGCTGCTGACGCTCGGGCCCCTGGTGACGGCGTTCATGCTGAAGATCTACCCCGACACGTTCATCGGGCGGCGGATGATCCTGGGGGGCGACGGGCCGGAGGACGGTCCGGCGCCGGAAACTGACGCCGACGACGCGTCGGCGCTGGTGGGGGCCGAAGGCGTCGCGGCGACCGACCTGCGCCCTGTGGGCACGATCCGCATCGACGGCAAGCGTGTCGAGGCGCTGGCCGAAGTCGGCATGATCGAGGCGGGCGCCCGCGTGCGCGTCGTGTCGGTGGAGGGCACGCGGATCCGCGTCCGAGCCGTGGGCTGAATGTCCGGCCCGTGAAGGTCGGGCGGGTTGCGGCTACCATCGGGCCCGCCGGCCCGGCTGTTGCTCGGGGCGCGGCGCTGATTCAGAAAGGCCTAAACCGATGGGACCGTTCGGCATTGCACTCGTGGTGATCGCGGCGCTGGTTCTGCTGGTGGTCGTTTTTGTCGCCGGTCAGTTCCTCAGTCTGTACATCCAGGCCCTGTTCAGCGGAGCGCGGGTCGGCTTCCTCGAACTGGTGGGCATGCGCCTGCGGAAGGTGGACGCCCGCACGATCGTCTACGGGCGCATCCGCGCGGTGAAGGCCAACCTGAACATCTCGACCAAGGAGTTGGAGACGCACTACCTCGCCGGCGGGCGGGTCCCGAGCGTCATCAACGCGATGATCGCCGCCGACCGGGCCAAACTGAACCTGGCCTACGACACGGCGTGCGCGATCGACCTCGCCGGGCGCGACATCCTCGAGGCCGTGCAGACCTCGGTGAACCCCAAGGTCATCGACTGCCCCAACGCGGTGCAGGGCCGCCTGACGATCGACGCCGTCGCCAAGGACGGCATCCAGTTGAAGGTCAAGGCGCGCGTGACCGTGCGAGCCAACATTGCGCGGCTCATCGGCGGCGCTACGGAGGAGACGATCATCGCCCGCGTCGGCGAGGGCATCGTTTCGACCATCGGCTCGGCTGAGTCCCACAAGGCGGTGCTGGAGAACCCGGACCTGATCTCCAAGACGGTGCTCAAGAAGGGCCTCGACGCCGGCACGGCGTTCGAGATCCTCTCGATCGACATCGCCGACGTGGACGTGGGCCAGAACATCGGCGCCATCATCCAGGCGGACCAGGCCGAGGCGGACAAGAAGCGCTTCCAGGCCGAGGCCGAAAAGCGCCGCGCTCTGGCCATGGCCGTGGAGCAGGAGAACCGGGCCAAAATCCAGGAGAACCGGGCGCTGGTCGTGCTTGCCGAGGCGGATGTGCCCAAGGCGATGGCCGAGGCGTTCCGCAAGGGCAACCTGGGCGTGATGGACTATTACAAGATGCGCAACGTCATCGCGGACACCGACATGCGGACCGCGATCGGCGGCGGCACGGGCCCCGACGGCGGGCGCGCTCCCCAGCCCGGCGCCTGAGCGTCCCTCGCGCCGGCGGCGCTCAGTCGGCCATCGTCCACGAGCCGCTGTCGCAATCCGCCTCCACCTCCGTCGCGTCGATCCACGCGCGCGTCACGACGCCGTCCACGATCTCCACGATCGCGGCGCCGACCCGCTCGTGCCGGTTCGACCCGCGCACCAGCAGCAGCGCCGTGGCGCGCGAACTCGACACCGAGCGGTGCTCCCAACGCCAGACCTCCGTCCGCCCGTCCGACAGCGCGGTCCGGGACGTGGGCTCGCCCAGAGTCGCCTGCACCCATTCGCGCGTCGTCACGCCCGGCTCGATCCTGCTGATCGTCTCCGGACCCACATAGCGCCCCGACACCGTCGTCGAGGAGTTGCCCGAGGCCAGACAGCCGGCGAGCGTGGCGAGCACGAGGACGCCGGCGCACGCGGCGACGGCACGAGGAGCGCGGTTCGACATCGGGGCCTCCAGAGGACGGAGCGGACGATCGCTTGTACGGAAGGGCCCGGCGGCCGTTTCAGCGGGGCTGTTCGGAAGCGCCCGCCTCGGACGCCTCGCGCAGGAGCGAGGCGATCCGCGCCGCCCGGTACGCGGCGTCGCCGGTGATCGTCCCTTCCCCGGTGGGTGCGGGGGCGGCCTCCGGCGGGAGCGCCGAGACGAGCACGTTCACCGTCCCAACCATGCCGCGGCTGGCGACGTTGTTCCGCGCGCTGGCGAGGGCTGAGCCGGTGACCTGGCTCGAAGAGCCCGCGTCGGTCCGGTTCGGGCTGGAGAGCGCCTGCGAGGCGAGGGGCCTGGCGAGGTTCCACGGCTGGCCGATATAGAAGATCGTGCCTCCGGGGATGAGGATCTCCAACTGCTGATCCTTGTTCACGAAGTACTCGGACTGCGGGAACGAGGCCCCGATCGCGCCGTCGAAGCGGTACATCCGCCCGTCCGGGCCGCGGTACACGTCCTTGAAGCCGGTGGGCGCCCGCATGTCCACGCTCGAAGCGGTGGACTTGAGCGTCGTCTGCAGGGCGTTGAGGTCCTCGACGCCCTGATCGATCCGCTTGAAGCCCGGCGGCGCTCCGGTGACGATCGGCTCGCGGAAACGCATCTGGTCCGCGTCGTCCGGAGGCGTGGCCTGCGCCCACGACCCGGCCGGCCAGAGGCAGGCGGCGGCGATCGCGATGGCGGCGGGACGGACCATGAGATTCGTATCGGATGATACGAGGGGCCCGGGTCAGCGGACCCGGGGCGGCGGTCAGCCCGCGGCCGGGGCCGCCAAGGGCGCCTGGGGGGCCGATCGGGGCAGGATCAGCCGTCGCGACCACGCCGCGAGCATCGCCGCCATCGCCAGCAGCAGCGCCCCGAGCGCCTGGTGGGCGGTGGTGATCGCGGCCTCGACGGCCGGCGGGGTCTCGCGGTCCTTGAACACCAGAACAGCCCAGAGCGCGGCGCCTCCGAGGATGAACTGCGTGAAGGCGGCGTGCATCGTGCCCTTGCCCAGCCGACGGAGAAGCCCGTCGCCCGGGATGGCGCCGGCGCCGCGCACGCCGGCGCCGATGGCGATGACCAGCACGATCACGGCGTTGGCGATGTGGGACATCATGGCGTGCGCGCCCTTCACGGGGCCCAGGTGGCGCAGCATCGCGCCGAAGACCAGTTGCACCACGAGCAGGCACACCAGCGTCGCCGCGAGTCGGCGCGGCGAGCCGGGGATCGAGCCCTGCCGGCGGGGCTCGCTGGATTTCCAGCGCACCGTGCAGGCGGCGGCCATGACGCACATCGCGGCGAAGAACAACTGCCCCGTCACCCCGTGCACCATCGCCAGAGCGAGACTGGCGTTCGTCACGCGGATGCCGCCGAAAACGCCCTGCGCGACGACGAGCACGAACAGCGCCAGCGCCGCGGCCTTCACGACGGCTCGCCGGTCCACCAGCAGCGTGTACACGGTGAACACCAGGGTCGTGAGGCCGACCAGCGAACCGAAGAGCCGGTGGGCGTGCTCGTAATAGATGCCCCCGGTCATGCGCGCGAGGGGGTAGAGGAACATGTTGGCGCCGTAGGAGTTGGGCCAGTCCGGCACGGCGAGGCCGGCGTCGTAACTGGTGACCAGGCCGCCGATGACGATCAGGGGCAGGACGGAGGCGGCGGCGACGATCGCGAAAAGGGAGTGCCAGTCTCTTTGGGGCCGGACGCCGTGGGCGGTGCGGGCGCCGAGGAATCCTCCGATTCCAGCGACGGCGGCGGCGGCGATGAGCCATCCGACCACGAGGATCGGCCAACCGGGGCGAAGGGAGTTGTCGGCTTGCTCGTTTGCCAGGAGCGATCCGAGGATGAGCAGGCACACCAACCCTGCGGTGAACCCTGCGCCAAGTGCCACGACCGGGCCGGCGAGCCGGCCCGAGATGAAGCCCCAGGCCGCGAGAGCGGCGATGAGGGCGCCGGCGACGACGGGCGGGGGAATGGTCAGGCCCGGAAGGTGGAAGAGGAAGCCGATCGTCCACATGGTGACGGCGGCGGCGAAGCCGAGGGTGATGGCGGGCCAGATGCCGCGGTTGGAGCCGGGATTCTGCTCTGCCATGGTTCGGGTTCCTTTAGGTATTGGTCTTGGCGGTTGCGGAGTTGCTGTGGACATGCACGGCGTGCGCCGGGGCAGTATATTGGCCGCCCCGGACCGGCCCGTGGAGGCCGCGTTCGCCGTCCCCAGGCCACCCCGTGCCACTCCCG
>JACVCK010000178.1 GCA_016742055.1 Phycisphaerales bacterium | reverse complement strand
CCCATGTTGTGGCCGAGTTCGTTCGCGAACGTCGAGGCGCCGCAGGGATACCGCGTCACCCCGAAGGCGCTGCCCGAGAAGCCCGCCGACGGCGGGGACATGAGGTACGCCAGCCCGCACGCGTTGACGGACATCGAGACCAGTTCGCAGATGTCCGCGCCGAACTGGTTGCGCAGGGCGTGGACGTTGTCCATGTGCCCGTCGCCCGAGCCGCGGAACCGCGACAGGTCGGTGTCCATGCCGCCCCCGCCCGCCGTGGCCTCGACGTAGTTCGTCTCCACCAGGTGCACCAGGCGCACCCGCTGGATGACCTGGCTGTTGTTGTACGCGTTGTTCGTGTACGTGATCCAGCCGTTCATCGCGTTGGTGATGCCGTTGACGCCGCCGGCGTTGTTCCGCGCCGCCACCGTGTACATCACCAGCACGTCGATCAGGTCGCCGCTGTCGCGGGGGGCGCCCTCGCCCTCATCGGGCGCGTTCAGGCCCGCGCGGATCACGTGACGCTCCGTCACGCCGCAGGGCAGCAGTTTCGAGGGGTCCACCTGCATCGCCGCGTGCACGCCGCCTTCGCCCGTGGTGCGGATGTGGTACGTCCCGGCGTCGTGGGTCCACACGTCGACGTACAGGTCGTCCTCGATCCGCGACATGATCACCCACGAGGAATCCTCCAGCCCGGCCAGATGGCCCGTCCAGACCGTGCCCTGTCCGGTGGGGCCGGGCTCCGAGGTCGTGAACACCGCGTCGAACGTCGCGTCGTCGAACAGGTTCAGTTCGACCGTCAGCGTCGAGCGCTCGTCGATCGGGACGATCTGCTCCAGCGCCGGGCGCACGAACCGCGTCCGCACGACCTCCTCCAACTCACCGTGCAGGTACCGTGCCGGACCGGCCGTCTCCTCCATGAGAGGACGCATCGACGCCGGGCCCGCCAGGGCGGCCGCGCCGCCGGCGAACGCCGCGAGAAGGGCCGGAATCCAACGCTTCGTGGTCTGATGCATCGCTCTTGCTCTCCGAGTTCGGGGGGCATTCGGGAGGGTCAACCGCCTCCGCCCGCCCCGCTTCGTAAGTTCGACTGGCGCCGGAGGTCCGAGAACCGCGCGCTCCGACACCCCGCTGTTAAACCGATACGCCGAAAACCGCCCGGGAGCAACCAAAAAACATCCGAAGCCCCGTTTCCGGCGCGAAAATCGTGCTCCACACCGCACGTCCCGGGGGGCCGGCCGGCGCGGCGCTCCCCGGAGGAACGGCGCGGGCTCGGTTGACACCCCCGCGCCGTCTCCGAACCATGGGCCCGATGCCCGACCGATCGATCGTCGCCGACGTCCTCATCTTCGGCGGGGGCATCGCCGGCCTCTGGACTCTGGCCCGGCTCGCCCAGGGCGGACGCACCGCCATCCTCTTAGAGAGCGCCGCGCTCGGCGCCGGGCAGACCATCGCCTCCCAGGGCATCATCCATGGGGGCGTCAAGTACGCCCTCGGCGGCTCCGTCGGCGACGCTTCCCGGGCCATCGCCGCCATGCCCGACCTTTGGCGCGCCTGCCTCGAAGGGCGCGGCCCGATCGATCTCTCCCGGGTCCGCGTCCTGTCCGAGAGCCAGTTCCTCTGGACCGGCAAGGGACTCGGCTCGCGCCTCATGGGCCTGGCCGCGTCGCGCACGCTCCGCGCCGGCGTGACCACGCTCCCGCCCGAACGCCGGCCCGATGGCTTCCGCGCCGCGCCGCCATCCGTCGCCGTGTACGGCGTGCCCGAGCCCGTCCTCGAGCCCCGCTCCCTCGTCGAAGCGCTCGCGGCCCCTCACGAACGGCTCTGCCTGCGCTCGGAGCCCGGGGCCGTCTCTTTCGAAGCGAGCGCCGGCGCCCTCCGGGCCGCCGAAGTCGGCGTCGGCGCCGAGCGCTGGCGCATCGAGGCGGGGCTCATCGCGTTCTGCGCCGGCGAGGGCAACGAGGCGCTCCTGGAGCAGGCCGCCGCGGCGCTGGGGGCTCCGGCCCCGCCGCCTCCTCCGATGCAGCGTCGCCCGCTGCACATGGTCCTCGCGCGCGAACGCACAGAGGGCGTGCTCCCGCCGATGTACGCCCACGCCGTGGGCATGGCCAGCGGACCGCTCGCCACCGTCACCAGCCAGCGCGACGCGTCCGGGCGCCGCGTGTGGTGGATCGGGGGCGGCCTCGCCGAATCGGGCGTCGAGCGCGGCGCCGTCGAGCAGGCAAAGCACGCGCTCGAGCAGATGGCCTCGCTGGCGCCTTGGATCGACTGGTCCGTTGTGGACTGGGCGACCGTCCGCATCAACCGCGCCGAGTCGCGCACCGATTCGGGCCGCCGACCCGACGGCCCCGCCATCGAAGACTGGGCCGGCTCGGTCGTGTGCTGGCCGTCGAAACTCGCCTTCGCGCCCGTCGTGGCCGACGCCATCGCGGAGCGCGCCGAACGCGTCCCCTCCGCGCACATCCGGCCCGACATCCCCGCCGACGCGCCCATCGCGCCCGTGGCCCGGCTCCCCTGGGAGCGGGAGGACCTCCAATGGCTCTAAGGCCCCTCGGCTCCACCGGCATCGCCGTCAGCCCCATCGGCCTGGGCACGGTCAAACTCGGGCGCAACCAGGGCGTGAAGTACCCGGAGCCCTTCGACATCCCCGACGACGCCGCCGCGGCCCGCCTCCTTGACCTCGCCCGCTCGCTCGGCGTCAACCTGCTCGACACCGCGCCCGCCTACGGGCGTTCCGAGGAGCGCCTGGGCGCGCTTCTGGCCGGCCGGCGCGACGAATGGGTGATCTGCACGAAGGCCGGCGAAGAGTTCGAGGACGGGCGCTCACGCTTCGACTTCTCCCCCCGGGCGATCGGCGCGAGCGTCGACCGCAGCCTCCGCCGACTCCGCACCGACCGCCTCGACGTCGTGCTGCTGCACTCAGACGGCGACGACGAGGAGATCATCGAGCGCTCGGGCGCGCTCGAAGCGCTGGAGCGCGCCAAGGCCGCGGGCAAGGTCCGCGCCGTCGGTGTTTCGACCAAGACGCCCGCCGGCGCCGCCCTGGCCGCGCGCCGCTGCGACGTGGTCATGCTGACGCTGAATCCCTCTTCCCGCGAGGACGAGCCCGCCCTAGACGTCGCGCGCGCGCACGGCGCGGGGGTTCTGGTGAAGAAGGCGCTCTCGAGCGGCCATCTCGGCGCCGCGCCGCCGGGCGAGGACCCGGCCGAGCATGCGCTGGGGTTTGTGCTCCGGCGCCCGGAGGTCTCCTCGGTGGTCGTCGGCACCATCAGCCCCGAGCGTCTGCGCGCCAATGTCGCCGCCGCCCTCCGCGCGGTCACTTGCCCGTGAGCAGCACGACGCCCGCGAGGATCATCGCCACCGCCCCGATCTTCCGCGCCGACGCCGGCTCGCCCAGGATGAACCAGCCGATCAGCGTCGCCACCGCCGGCGCGAGGCAGAACGCCACCGGCTTCACGCGCGAGACCTCGCCGATGCTCAGGGCCGAGTAGAAGAAGATCATGGCCGCGGCGCCCGCCACCAGGCCCGAGCCCAGGACGAGTTTGAGCAGCGTCGGCGCGCCGGCCTGGGTCCAGTTGGCCGGCTCCGACTTCACGACCTTCATCGCCACGAAGTACGCGAGCCAGATCACCGGCAGCGCCACGGTCGAGCGGACCGTGATCGCCGTGATCGGCCCGACCTTGCCCGTATGCAGCACGCTCTTGGTGAAGACTTCGCCGATGCCCCAGCAGAGCCCCGCGCCGATGGCGAGAATGATGGCGTTCATGCCCCACAGCGTACCGGAGCCCCGACCATGACCGCACGCCCCCCGGCCCTGATCTTCATCCTCCTGCTCGTCGCCGCGCCGGCGCACGCCGAGCCCCTCCGCCTCCGCGTCGCCACGTGGAACCTCCAGGACGTCCGCGCCGAGCACGCCGACGACCCCGACCACCCCCGCCTCCAGCGCATCGCCGCCGTCCTTCAGGCCATCCGGCCCGACGTCCTCCTCATCAACGAAATCCAGCACGACGCGCCCGACGGTCGGACCGCGCGCCGATTCGCCGACGTCTTCCTCGCCGCGCCCCAGACCGCCGGCGCCGAGCCCCTCCGCATGCAGGTCTTCGCGGCGCCGTCCAACACCGGCGTCCACTCCGGCTTCGACCTCGACCGCAACGGCGTCCTCGACAACCTCGGCCCCGGGCGCGACTACGCGGGCGACTGCTGGGGCTACGGCGAGTTCCCCGGTCAGTACGCCATGGCGCTGCTCGTGCGCGAGGGCCTGGAGATCGACGCCGACGCCGTGCGCACGTTCCGAACGCTGCCCTGGGCCTCCATGCCCGACGCGCTGTTGCCCGCCGTGCCCGACACCGGCGAGCCGTGGCTCGAGCCCGAGGCGTCGCGTTCCTTTCCGCTCTCGAGCAAGTCGCACTGGGACATCCCCGTCCGGCTCCCCGGCGGCGCCACCATCCACATGCTCTGCAGCCATCCCACGCCCCCCGTGTTCGACGGCCCCGAAGACCGCAACGGCAAGCGCAATCACGACGAGATCCGCTTCTGGGCCGAATACATCGGGGGCGGCGCGTGGATCGTCGACGACGCCGGCGGTGCGGGAGGCCTGGCGCCGGCTGCGTCGTTTGTGATCGTGGGCGACCTCAACGCCGACCCTCTCCGCGGCGACAGCCGCGACAACCCTGTCGGTCGCTGGCTCCTCAGCCACCCTCGCCTCGCGCCCGACCCGGCGCCGCGCTCCGACGTCGCGATCCAGCGCATCGACGACGTCGCGACCGCGCGGTTCGGCCTCCGGGTGGATTACGCCCTGCCCTCGGCCGGCCTTCGAGTGGTGGGGGCGGGGATGGAGCGCGAGATCGGCGACGCGTCCGACCACTTTCCCGTCTGGGTGGACATCGAGATCGACGCGCCCTGACGGGCGCGCGCGAGAGCGGGGCCCGCCGAACGATCGACGGGCCCCGCGGATTCAAACATCGTCATCCCGGCCCCGCGTCTCAGCAGGGGCGGTTGTACGCGCTCAGGAGGATGTTCAGGTCGGCGAAGTCCACGTCGCCGTCGAGGTCGAAGTCGCCCGCCAGGCCCTCGCCCGCGGAGTTGAACTGGCTGAGCAGGAGATTGAGGTCGGCGAACCCGATCACGCCGTCGCCGTCGGCGTCGCCGGGGCAGGAGATCGTGCCGCGGGCGGAGAGGACGAACTCGCCCGCCGCGCCCGAGAAGCCCGAGACGCGCACGAAGTAGAACATGCCCGGCTGCGCGAGGAACCCGACGCGCGACCAGCGCTCCGGGGCTTGGAAGTCGTCGTTGCACACGATCTGGTTGCCCGTGTTGCCGGGGGCGCCCGAGTGCACCGAGAGCACGGTGTCGAAGGC
>JACVCK010000177.1 GCA_016742055.1 Phycisphaerales bacterium | reverse complement strand
GGCCCCCGCCCTCTTACACTCTCGCCCATGCCCCGCGCCTTCCGCTCCGACAACAACGCCGGACTCTGCCCCGAGGCGCTCGAAGCCCTCGCCGCGGGCAACGACCACCACCACACCGGCTACGGCGACGACCCCCACACCGACGAGGCCGTCGCCCTCCTCCGCCGACTCTTCTCACCCGACGCCCACGCCTTCTTCGTCCCCACCGGCACCATCGCCAACACCCTCGCCGTCGCGTGCCTCGCGCGCCCCTGGTCGCGCGTCCTCTGCCACGAGCACGCGCACTGGAACGACGACGAATCCACCGCCCCCGAGGCGTTCACCGGCTGCCGCACCAGCGCCATCGGTCCGCCCGGCGCCGTCGCCGAGGTCATCCCGGCCACGTCGAAACTCACCGCCGCCGACGTCCGCCGCGCCGCGGCCGCCGTCGGACGGGGCGACGTCCACCAGCCCGCGCCCGGCGCGCTCACCATCTCGAATCCCACCGAGTTCGGTGAGGTCTACACGCCCGACGAGGTCCGCGCCCTCGCCGCCGCGGCCCACGAGGCCGGTTACGCCGTGCACATGGACGGCGCCCGCTTCGCCAACGCCGTCGCCTCGCTGCTGGGCCCCGGCGCCCCGCCGGACCGCGCCGCCGATCTCTGTCGCGCCCTCACCATCGACGCCGGGATCGACGCCCTCTCCTTTGGCGGAACCAAGAACGGGCTCGCGCTGGGGGAGGCCGTGCTGTTCTTCCCGCAGCGCGCCGCGCCCCGGGGCGCGGCGCTCGCCGCCGGCGCCGCCGAGGATTTCCCCTTCCGCCGCAAGCGCGCCGGCGCGCTTATCAGCAAGCACCGGGTCATCACGGCGCCCTTCGCCGCAACCCTCCGCGACGGCGCCTGGCTCCGGCACGCCGCGCACGCCAACGAACTCGCCGCCCACCTTTCCCGAGGCCTGCGCGACCTGGGCTTCGATGTGCCGTTCCGCACGGACAGCAACGGCGTCTTCGTGCGCCTGACCGAACGCGAAGAGGCCCGCCTCCGCGAACGGGGGCACGGCTTCTACATGTTCGGCCACCCGGCCTGGCGCCTGGCGCGGCTGATGTGCTCCTTCGATTCGGCCCGCGCCGACGTGGAAGCGCTCCTGACCGACGCCCGGGCCGCCCGTCCAAACACCTGACGGCTGCCCCGCTAGAATCGCATCTTTCCCCCGCCGGCCGGCCCTTTCCGAACCCCGCGTTGGGGCGATTTCCCCAAGGGCGTGCCCGCCGGCGCCGAGAAACCCATCCCACCCGCAATGACCCACACCACGCAGGACGACTCCGAACCTCCCTCCGGTCGAGGCCAGCCCTCGCCCGCCGCCCTCGACGCCCGTGCGCTCCGCGCCGGAGCGTGCCGCCGATGATCCTCTTCTTCGCCGTCGTGCTGGGCTCGCTCGCGGGCTCGTTTGTCTGCTCCATCTGCGAGGCCGCGCTGTATTCGGTCAACGACGTCCGCGTCGCGTCGATGGTCAACGACCGCCGCCCCGGCGCCGCGCTGCTGCAGAAACTCCGCGCGAACATCGACCGCGCCATCGCCGCGATCCTGACGATCAACACCATCACCCACACCGCCGGCGCCGCGATCGGCGGCGCGATCATCGGCGACCGCTACGACGACGCCATGCTCGGCGTCTTCACGGCCATCTTCACCGTCGCGCTCCTGTTCGGCACGGAGATCATCCCCAAGTCGATCGGCGTGGCCAAGGCGGACTCCCTCGCCCCGCGCATCGCCTGGGTCATCCAGGCCATGATCTTCGCCGTCTACCCGCTCGTGCGGCTCTGCGAGATCCTCTCCCGCGTCATCATCCGCGACCGCAGCGAGTCGGCGCCCAGCGAGTTCGAGATCCTCGCCATGACCCGCGCCGCCGCGCGCCACGGCGTCCTGCCGCCGCACGAGGCGCAGATCGTCGCCAACGCGCTGAAACTCAACGACATCCTCGTCCGCGAGATCATGACGCCGCGGTCGGTCGTCTTTGCGCTGCCCGACTCCCTGCCGCTCAAGCGTCTCGAGCAGCACTCCGAGCACTGGGTGCACTCCCGGCTGCCGGTGGTCCGCGACGCCAACCCCAACGAAGTCCGCGGCATCGTCCACCGGCGCGACGTCTTCGACCTCCTGGTCCACGAGACCGAGGGCGAGAAGACCCTCGCCGACGTGATGCGCCCCGCCCGCTTCATCCGCGACACCGCGCGCGCCGACGAGGCGCTGCTGCAGTTCCTCGCGGGGCGTCAGCACATGTTCATCGTGCTCGACGAGTTCGGGCTTTTTGTCGGGATCATCACCCTCGAGGACGTGCTCGAATCGCTCCTGGGGCGCGAGATCGTGGGCGAGCACGACCCCGTCACCGACATGCAGGCCCTCGCCCGCAAGAAGGCCGCCGAGCGCGGGCTCTCCGTCGTCGAACCCCCGAGGCAGCAGCCCCGCGCGTCGTCGTCCACCGCGCCGATGTCCGACGGCGCCTGATCGGCGGCGCGTCCGGCTCGCGGGCTACCATCGGCACGGACGACCCCCCAACGCAGGAGCCCACCGCATGAAGCGCCTCGCGATCATCGCCCTCGCCGCCGGCCTTTCCGCCGCCCCGCACGCGCTCGCGCTCGACGACGAGCACGCCCGGCGCGCCGAGGCCATGATCACCCGCTCCATCGAGTGGCTCCGCGCGCAGCAGGATGACGCCACCGGCGGCTGGAACGTGCCGCCCGCGCCCGCCAGCCCCGACGAGCCCCGCAGCCCCGTCTTCCCCGCGATCACGGCCCTGGTCGTGCAGGGCATGCTCCTGCAACCCGGCGTGGACGCCGACGACCCCGACGTCGCGCACGCCCTCGCGTTCCTCAAGTCCTTCGTGCAGCCCGACGGCGGCATCTACGACCGCATCCTCCCCTCCTACAACACCGCCATCGCCCTCTCGGCCCTCGCGATGGCCGACGACGCCGAGTCCAACGCAGCGATCAAGCCCGCGCAGGACTTCCTCCGCGCGCTGCAATGGAGCGAGGCCTCCAACAACGCCCTCGGCGGCGCCGAGGCGCCGCAGCCCGTCACGAAGGACCACCCCTTCTACGGCGGCGTGGGCTACGGGCGGCACGGCCGCCCGGACCTGTCCAACCTCAACTGGATGCTGCAGGGGCTCAAGGATTCGGGCCTGCCAGCCGACGACGCCGCGTACCAGCGGGCGCTCGTGTTCCTGTCGCGCGTCCAGATGCTCGACGAGGTCAACGACATGCCCTACGCCGACGGCGCCGCGCAGGGCGGGTTCATCTACGCCACAAGCGTCAACAAGGATCAGGTCGGCTCCGGTCAGACGCAGATCGACGGCGAGGACGCGCGGCTCGAAGAACGCTCCGAGGACGGCCCCGTCTCGTCCCTCCGCTGCTACGGCTCGATGACGTACGCCGGATTCAAGAGCATGCTCTTCGCCGACCTCTCGCGCGACGACCCGCGCGTGGCCGCGGCGTTCGACTGGCTCCGCCGCCACTACACCATGGCCGAGAACCCCAACGTCGGGACCGACGGCTACTACTACTACCTCGTCACCCTCAGCCGCGCCCTCGACGCCTGGGGCGAGCCCGCCATCGAAGTCCTGGGCGTGCGCCCCAACGAGCGCGCCCCCAAGGGCGCCCCGAACCCCGGCGAAGTCCGCGACTGGGCCAACGACCTCGTCGCCGCGCTCGAGCCGCTCCAGAACGCCGACGGCTCCTTCCGCTCCATCGACGACCGCTGGATGGAGAACAACCAGGTCCTCATCACCGCCTACGCGCTGCTCGCGCTGCAGCACGCCGTGCGATGAACCTCCGGCGCCGGCGCACGCTCATCGTCGCGGCGGGAGCGCTCTTCGTGCTCGGCCTGGCGCTCATCGCCGCCACCAGCCGCGTGAGCGCCGCCCACGACGACCTCGCGCCCCAATGGACCTGGCAGGACCCGGCCCCGCCCGTGCGGTTCCGCGTCGCCGCGTTCCCCGCCGGCCTGCAGGAGCGCGGCGTGCCCGACCGCGCGATCCTTCTCACCCTTGAAGAGTGGAACGACGAGATCGGCGTCGTGCGCTGGACGCGCGCCGGCGAAGAAATCGCCGTGCAGCGCCGGCTGCTCCGCGTGGACCTGCCCGAACCGGCGGCCCGCCCGCTCATCGACGCGCTCAACCGCGAGGCCTCCCGCGCCGGCGCGGGTTTCTCCCGCGTGGAGTACGGCGCGGGCGAGCGCAGCGACGAGCGCCGCCTGGTCGTCGTGGGCCTCGACGGCCGGCGCGAGGCCTTCGAGTACCGCGCCGACGAGTCCGGACGCATCGAGCCCCGCGCCATCCTCGCCGACGGCGACAACGCCCCGCTGCTCCGCGGCGGCGTGGTGGCGATCGGCGCCGTCGTGTCCATCTGGGCCGCGGTCCTGTGCATGATCGCCTGGGCTGTCCTGGCCATCGCCGCCTCGCGCCGAGCGTGACGCAGCGCACGAAAAAGGCCCCGGCCAGCGCCGGGGCCCGTGGTATTCGTGGCGTCGATCGCTTCAGGCGCGGCGGCTGCGGCGCTTCTTGCTCTTGCCGTCGTCGTCGTCGAAGTCCAGCGCGTCGGGCAGCGCGGGGCCGCGCTCGCGATGCTGGCGCTGCTGCGGGGCGGCGCCCTCCTCGCCTGCGGGCGCGTCGCCGGAGCGGCCGCGCCCGGCGTCGAGGTCGCGGTCGGGTTTGACGTGCAGCGTGACGTCCGCCTCAAGGTCGGAGGCCACCTTGACGTTGATGTGGTAGGTGTCCACGCGCTTGATGGTCTGCGAGATGCGCACCTCGCGGGGCTTGACGGAGTAGCCCGCCTCGCCCAGCGCGGTGGCGATGTCCTGCTGCGTGATCGAGCCGTAGAGTTGGCCCTGGTCGTTGCACGAACGCACCAGCGTCACCTCCACGCCCTCGAGTTTCTCGATGAGCGACTCACGCTGCGAACGCAGTTCGCGCTGGTGGCGCTCGGCCTCTGCGCGCTTCGCCGCCAGCGCCGCGACCTTCTCCTCGGTCGGAGTGGTCGCGAGGTTGTTCGGCAGCAGGAAGTTTCGGGCGTATCCGGTGCGGACGTTCACCACGTCGCCCACGATGCCCAGGTTGTCCACGGTCTCGGTCAGAAGCAGTTGAACGGATCTGGCCACGGTCGCTGTCCTTTCGCTGTGAAAGTTAGGACGCCCCGCGTCGGGGCCCCAACGGTTCGGTTGTCACGCCGGCGCCACACGCGCCGACGATGGAATCGTCTCGATCTTCAGAACGGGATGTCGTCCTCGCCCATCGGCTCGTAGTTCGAGCCCCCGCCCCCGGCATCCGCCCCGCGCGACGCAGGAGCGCTCGCGCCGCGGCGCGGTCCGGGCGAACCC